>DAIOTP010000069.1:0-15608 GCA_036751905.1 Cryomorphaceae bacterium | reverse complement strand
AGGGGGATAGACTCATCTTTAAAATACTAGCAAGGGGTGAAAAACTGAACAAAGCCCTTTCGGAAAACAATCCAGTCCAGCTCGCCGAAGAAGCCCTCCGTTACGACCTCACCGTGCCCTTTGCCCGCTTCGTGGTGCAGCACCAAAATGACCTTGCCTTCCCCTTCCGCCGCTACCAAATACAGCCTGTGTGGCGCGCCGACCGCCCCCAGAAAGGCCGGTACCGCGAGTTTTACCAATGCGATGCCGACGTGGTAGGCACCGACTCCCTGCGCTGTGAAGTGGAGTATGTCCAAATATTCGATGAAGTGTTCGACACCCTCGGGATTCCCGTGCGCATCCGCATCAACAACCGCAAAATACTCGCCGCCCTCGCCAGCCTCATCGGCGAGCCGGAACGCATGGTGGCCCTCACCGTGGCCATCGACAAGCTCGACAAGCTGCCCCTCGACGAGGTGCTCGACGACCTCCGCGCACAAGGTTTTGCCGAAAAGGCACTCGATACCCTGCGCCACATCCTGAGCAATGCCCGTGAAAGCGAGGACTCCCGCGCCCTGCTGCGCAACCTGAAACACACCTTTGCCGATAGCGAAGAGGGACTCAAAGGGGTAGAGGAGCTGGAGTACATTTTCGATAAGGTGGAAGGTATGGGAGGCCTGCGTCGCGCAGAGCTGCACTTCGACCTCAGCCTCGCGCGTGGCCTCAACTACTACACCGGCGCCATCTTTGAAGTGGTGCCGCGCACCGAGGTGCAGGTGGGCAGTATATGCGGAGGTGGCCGTTATGATGACCTCACTGGCATTTTCGGGATGAAGGGCATGAGCGGTGTGGGCATCAGCTTCGGCGCTGACCGCATTTACGACCTGCTCGAGGCGCTCCGGGCATTTCCCGAAAGTGAAACCCGCGGTACGAGCCTGCTCTTCATCAATTTTGGCGAAAGCGAAGCCGACTACTGCCATCAATTGCTCAATACCCTCAGGCTGGGCGGCATCCGTGCCGAGCTCTACCCCGACGCCGCAAAGCTCAAAAAACAAATGAAATACGCTGACGACAAGCACATTCCTTATGTAGCCCTTGTGGGCGAAAATGAGATGCGCGAAGGCTTCATCACGCTCAAGCATATGAAGAGCGGCGAACAACAGCGCGTGCCTGCTTCGGATATCGTTGCCTATCTTCGCGAGAAGCAAGGGTAGTTTGCTCAACACCTGCCCTTGCCCCATCCATCCGCTCATCCACCTACGCTCACCATGCACTACATTGACCACCATCCACTCAGGCTAGACATTGTCCATCAACTGCTTGCAAAAAGAACCCAGATAGCGCTCAGCGATGCTGCGCAGCGCCGAATGGAAGAGTGCAGGTACTACCTTGAGGCGAAAGTTGCTGACAGCGACCACCCCATATATGGCATCAACACGGGTTTTGGTGCGCTCTGCGATGCCAAGATAGACCGCCATCAAATGGAAGAGTTGCAGCGCAACCTCGTGATGTCACATGCTTGCGGGGCAGGAGCGGAAGTTCCGGAAGAAGTGGTTCGACTCATGTTATTGTTCAAAATACAGGGCCTTTCGCTCGGTCACAGCGGTGTGACGGTGGCTTTGGTTGAGCGCTTGATTTGGCATTACAATGAAGGTGTGCTTCCCGTGGTTTACACCCAAGGCAGCCTTGGAGCCAGCGGTGATTTGGCTCCACTTGCTCACTTATCACTTCCCTTGCTTGGTATGGGGCAGGTGAGGGTGAAGGCTGAGCTTTGCACTGCAGCGGAAGTACTGGAAAAAAATGGAATGAAACCTCTGGTGTTGCGCTCCAAAGAGGGCCTTGCACTACTCAATGGCACACAGTTCATGAGTGCATACGGCGTACACATTTGCTTACAGGCGGAGCACCTGTTGCAATGGGCGGATGTATTGGCAGCCTTGAGTCTTGAGGCATATGATGGGCGCATTGAGCCTTTTCATGAAGCCGTGCACCGCGTTCGCCCGCATGAGGGGCAGTGCGAATCTGCGGCATTGGTAAGGCGCTTCCTATCTGGTAGCTACAACATGCACAAGCCCAAAAAGCACGTGCAGGATCCCTACAGTTTTCGCTGTGTGCCGCAGGTGCACGGAGCAAGCCGCGATGTACTGGCCCATGTGCGGTCGATTGTTGAGCGCGAGATCAATTCAGTGACCGACAATCCAACCATTTTTCCCGAAGAGGATGTCATCATTTCAGCTGGCAATTTTCATGGCCAACCGCTTGCTATGGCATTTGATTATGCGGCCATTGCGCTTGCTGAGCTTGGATCCATTTCCGAAAGGAGGGTGTTCAAGCTGATCGCTGGGGTGAGAGGTCTGCCGGCATTTCTGGTGTCAAAACCTGGACTGAATTCGGGCTTTATGATTCCGCAGTATACTGCCGCCGGCATTGTGAGCCGCAACAAGCAATTGTGCACGCCCTGCAGTGTGGATAGCATTGATTCAAGCAATGGGCAGGAGGACCACGTGAGCATGGGTGCCAATGCCGCTGTAAAATGCCTCGAAGTGTTGAACAATCTAAAAACGCTGTTTGGAATTGAACTTTTGAACGCGTGTCAGGCATTGGAATTCAGGGGTCTGGAAGGTGTTGCTCCAGCAGTACGTGCACTGCATGCCGACTTTCGCCAGTACGTGTCAGCACTCGATGTGGACCGCCCCTTGTACACCGACATGGCAAAGGCCACCACCTTCATCAATACGCATGAGCCTGCAACATGGATGAACAACTAGCAGAGCGCCCAAGCACATTTTTACGTGTCATAGGCACCTTGTCAGTGGTGAATGGTGTATACGGCATGCTCTCTTCGCTTCTCAGTGCCATTTCGCCTGCTGCCGTGGATGATCAGCTCCTTGAGCAGCTGCTCGAACGGCTCGAGGGCATGCGCATACCCTTTGAGGAATTGCGTCCCGACCTGGAAACCTACTTTTTGAATACCATGTTGCAGGCCGTGAATATTTCTGCTGCAAGCTTTCTGTTTTACGGAATGAGCCTTATTGGAGCGTTGATGATGCTACGCTCGTACAAAGCAGGTTTTTGGGTGTACGCGCTGGCGCAACTTGGGCTGGCTTGGGTACCGTCTTTTTTCGGAGGGTTCAACACTTTCGGCTGGACATCCTTTGGCATCATGCTGTTTTGGAACGGAATATGGGTAGTCATGTATGCCACCCAACTCAAGCAAATGAAAGGGAGGGCTTAATCCTGCGCTCCAAATACCTTGCGCAGCAAGTCGCTTACCCTTGCGGCCGGGTTTTCCCGAATTTTGGTTTCCTCTTGCGCAATAAGGGTAAACAAGCCATCCATGGTGCGTTCGGTAACATACCCCTGCAAATCGGGATTGACTTGCTGGCCTCCGGTGAATGTGCTTGCCGTGTTGTAGGCCGATGCCAAGGGCTGCCAATAGCGGGTCAGCTCTACGCTTTCAATGGCGTCCTTCACGCTTGGTGCAAACAATTGGGTGAGCTCTGCTTCTGTACGCCCGCGCAGGTAAGCGGTCGCAGCAGTGTTCTCCCCTTTGAGGATGCCAAAAGCATCATTGATTGACATGGATGTAATGGCATCTATAAAAATGGGTGCTGCTTGTTTCGTGGCTTCTTCAGCAGCGCGGTTGAGGGTTTCTTCAAACCGTTCTACCTGACTGCGGAGTCCGAGGTTCATGGCAGTGCTGCGTACCTTTTCAGCTTCTTCAGGAAATGGGATACGGAGCTGTTGGTTTTTAAAAAATCCATCTCTCTGTGATCCTTGAGCTACTGCGTTTTGGACACCCACCTGGAGCGCTTCGCGCAGGCCTGCTGCTACTTCGTTGCTTGTCAATCCTTTTTCTTCACTCAGAATTCCTCCCATGCCGTCCATAACACGTTTCACAGATTCATTGGAGCATGCGGCAAGCAGCAAAACAGATGCAAAAAGAAGCACTTTTTTCATTTCAAAGTATTTTCCTCAAATGTAGGTACTGCGATGTCAATAGCTTTAGAGAAATTGACAAAAACAAAGCCGCGCCATCATGGCGCGGCTTTGCATTTCTGCTATGAAAAATTGCTTAACGTGCAATCATGATTTTTTCAATAACCACGCGGCTGTTAGAGCTCATGCGGGTGATGTACACACCGTTTGGCAATGCATGGCCGTTGAAGTCTACTCGGTACTCTTGTCCGATATTGGTAACCTGACGGAAGAGTGACGCAACCACACGGCCACTCATATCGAGCACCTCAACGCTTACTACCTCTTCATCAGGATTGGTGAAGGTGATTGTTACTTGCCCAATGCTTGGGTTTGGGAAAGCCCTCAGCGTGGGATCTACAAGCGATTGGCTTGCAGTATTTGGTGTAGGTTGAGTGGGCACAATGCAACCATTGAGTGCCACGATACCATCTACATCATAACCATCGCGGTTTGGAAATACGGGGCTCACATCTTCGAATTTCACCAGAGTGAAGTATTCGAAGCCTGTCGCTGCATACACATCGAAGAAGTCGCCTTTGGTGCAGCTCTCACCCACAAATTGGAAAAGGGTGTGGTCAATTTCAGAAGGGTCGCTTACTACCTGTTGTGACACGTATACATTGGCGCGCTCTTCGTAGTTGTTGCAGTTCACGTTGCCAAAAGATGTTTCAATCACTTCTAAGTCGTCTACATCAGGCAGTGCAATGGCAGCACCATCGAGGCCCAATATGAGGCTTCCGCCAAAACCGAGCGTAACAAAGTTGATGGTATTGTTGCGCTGTGGCTCACCAAGAGCTTTGCTTGGATCTTTGCGGTTGGCTGCAATGTTGCCTTGTGGATTGTACTGAAGCACAGTGGCTGCATAGCACTCTTCGAGAATTTCTTCTTCCTCATCATCATCGTCAGCATCAAAACAACGGCCTGCCAGGTCACCCCAGAAAAAGTTGGCCGGGCCATTGATGTTGTTGAATTTGGTGAGCGCGTCGGTGGTAGGATTCCACAAGTAAAGTCCTCCATTTTCATCGGTTTGTCCATCAGCGAGTATGAGGCTTTCACCATCGGCTGCGATGCTCACACCCTTTACTTCGGGCAAGGGCATGTCAATAAAACCGCCTTCAGTGAGGTTGTACAGACGGGCCTGACTGCGGTTGGCAAGCCACAAAATTTCGCCGCTCTCGCCTTCAGTTACTACCAGGTCACCACCGCTTACCTGAATGCCATCGGCCGGACCAAATACTTCCGTTGCCAATGCTTCATTGCCTATGATTTCCACACTGTACACTTTGTTGTCACCGCTTCGTGCTATCCACAAGGTGCCTTCACCATCGATCACTGCTGCGGGGAATCCACTGAGAATTTGTCCAGATGCATTTTTGATGGTGATATTTTGCTGTACATATGCGGCTGTGGTAGGGTCGAAGATGTCGATGCGGTTTCCACGCACTGCGTAGATCAGTCCGTCGGCAGAGATTGCAATGTGCTGATCGGCAGCTGATATTCCGCTAATTTGGGTATAAATGGCGTTTCCAGCTTCAAATGCAACGCTGAACAGCTGTCCACTGTTGGCACCACCTGCGAAATTGTACAGGTAGGTAACGAGATTTTGGCAGCCTGTGGGCGGAATGTCAATGCCACCAGAGAAACAACCACTTGCCAGGTCACCAAAACCAAGCGTAAACGGAGCACCATCTGCTTTTGTAGGAAATGAAGCCACTACGTTGCCGGCCAGGTCAATTTGGCGGAAAGCAGTACCGTTTTGTCCGGCCAGGAAGATTTCGGAATCGGCGGTCAATGCCGCACCATTTACTTGGCCTGCGGGCAAATTGGCGACTTCGATAGCGCTGCCACCTTCAATTTTAAAGAGTTTTCCTCCGCTGGCATTGGTAACCAGGAACAACTCACCATTGCGAAGTACAAGGTCACCACCGCTCACAGGGGCATTGGCCACGAGTGTGTGGGTACCATCGCTCAAGTCAACAGCGCGCACTTGGCCACTGCGGCCCACGTACAGCAAGCCGTCAGCTGGGTTGAAAACAGAAGCTGTGAGGCTGCCGCCGATGGCAGGGCTGTAATGTACCCTTCCAGTAATGGAGGCCGTAGCTACATCGAATATATCTACGAATGTAGAAATCTCGTTGGTAAAGTAAAGTAAGTTGCTCTGCTCGTTGTAAGCGATGTGGGTGATGTAGTCGAGCTGGAAAATAGGACTCAGGTGAGCTTCACCACCTGCAAGTTCCACACTGTAAATGGTGCTGGGATTGCTGCCAAAGTGGTTGGCATAGTAAATCTTGTGGTTTTGGCAGGGCTCAATGCTGGGTTGGAATGCAGTACATCCAGAGGCCATATCGCCATTGGCAAGGGTAAAGGGTTGTCCATTCAGGCTCAGTGCATAGGATACACCGGCATCGGCACCATCTGTAGTTCGGGTAATAAGGCTGGTATTTCCATTGGAACTTACGATGAAGTTTCCATTTTGCATTAGCGTCATTCCTGTTACTCCAGTTGGTACACTGCCAATCACCATGTTGTCAAAGCCGGGTATCACGAGCTTCAACCGACCACCGGTGCGGGTTGCGAGGTAGAGGTTTTGATCAAAATCAAAGGCAATATCGCCACCATGTATTTGGGCGTCTGCGAAGAAGGTGCGGGCACCGTTTTCCTTATCAATAATAAAAACCTTGGCTTCTTGTTCACCTCCAATGAGAAGTTTGCCTTCATCATTGATGGCTGCAGCAACAGCTCCAGAGAGTGGTTGCGGTAGCGTAACAACATCACCTAATGCACCATCCACTACACTTGCATCAAGTGTGCGGAACGAGCCATTCTGCGCATTTACTAAATAAAGTAAGGAAGCTGTTTGATCAAATGCGATGTGCACAGGGTACGACAATGACTTCAATGCAGTAAGCTCTGCAGTAGCAGCATCTTCATTGAGGTCAACACGGTAGATGGTCGAACCATTGCTCGTGTTGTTGCTCAAATAGATAGACCATTCATTGCACGTCTGTGCGAATGATGAAAAGGGTAGCATAAATCCAATCACTACAAGTAGGAAGGATGAGAGGTAACGATTTTTCATAGTTTGTTTTTTTTTATTAGCGAAACAAAATTAGCTTGACTTTCGTCCTTTGTCAAGAGTTAATCGCAAAAAAAGTCATGTTCGTCGAATTTATGGGTGATTTTGAAACTTTCATATCTAAGCTAGTTTTGGTTTAAGATATTTATTGTGAATGATATAAGTGATATTTCGAATGGATTTTTGGTTTGTAGTAATTTTTGGACTTCAGCCGGGAGACCGCAAAAAAAAAGCAACCCGAGGCTGCTTTTTTTAATTCATTCAACTTAAAATGCTCTTTATGAGCGGTTAAAATTGATTTGACACTTTTTTATCCAATGGGCGAATGTGCCCGGAATTTTGCTTCGCTTACCAGTAAGAATTTCGTCTTGCTGCGGGCATGTGGATATGAGGCTTTGATTTTTTTCTGATTTCCTCTGAGAGGATGACATGAGGTATTCATAGGTAAAAAATTTACGATTCTTTCTTGAAGGCAAAGGCCCGTGCAAAATCTTCGAAGCTCACTTCCCTAATTGCATCTGATATGTGGAACCATTCATTGGGCACAGATTCAGATCTGAGCTCTCTCGCTTTGAAATGTATGGTAAGTCCGTCCTGCTTGGTTTCGTATTCCAGTGCAAGTCCTTGCAAGCCTTCGTATTGGGGCAGCATGTTGCCTTGGTACATTTTTGCATCAACGTACATTATCAGCGTATCCTGACCGGTCACACTTACAACTTTCTCACAATCATGACCAAGAATTGTTTTCTTGATGCCAGTATACACCACGCTAAAGGTAGGCGATTCTTGCAGTGACTCTATATTTTCTTTGGACAGCTTTACTTTGAAGGCCTCTCCCAAAAAGTTCATTACCAATGTGCTTTGCCCTTCTTTGGCATTATTGATATAAATCTGTTGCGCACCACCGCTTACCTCTTGTTGAAATCTGGTATTTCCTTCACTGATGATCAATTCGCTCTGCTTTGGAAAGAAGTGGGCAATGTTTTGGAGTTGTGGATCGCTTGCCGAATAGTCGAGATCATAAAAAATGCGCCCTTCAAACTGCGCAAATGACATCTGCACAGCCATAGTAAGGGCAAGCAGCATGACCAACTGACAAAGTATCCGGTAGCGTTGTATCATAGATCAAAGGTTTCCACAAGCTGAGCGAGTTCTACATCCATCATTTCGCGCGTGATGTTTTCGTAATCCTCGCTTCCTTTAAAAACTTCAGGGGTATGGTTGACAGGCTTTACTGCTATGGCTTCCAGCCGCATGCGTATACCGAATTCTTGGATTTCGTACGCCATCAGTACACCTTCTATTTCGTGGTATTGTGTACACCAGTTTGGCGTTAGCATTTTGATTTGATCGGTATAGTACACCTCGATATCTGATAAACCTACATCTTCAAACACGATAAGGGCCTTGAGGCATGGATAACCGGCAATGGTATCAACTTCGTTCGTTTTGATGACTGTCATCTTGGGATACTGAGAGATCATCCGGTTTATTTCCATTTCGTTCATGTTCACCCTCACCTTTTTCCGAAACACTTTCAGTTGGTGTTCAAGGCTGCGCCTGTCCAAATCGGCAATGATGTTGTTCTTGAACATACCCCCTGCAGTTTCGAAATAAGTTGCAAATCCGGTTTCCCGAAACGCGTAGGTCATCTTATCCGGCAAAAGTGCCGCAGTGATGCTTTCATGGCCTATTTCTGGAAATGTAATGCGGTACTCTATGACTCCTTCGCTAATGCGTTTATCAAATACCTGGTCGGTAATTTGGCTACAGGCCACAATCAAACCAGCCATAATGACCAGAGGAGCAAGCCACACCGCGATAACTGCAATTTTGGTAATGGCTCTATTTTGGGGAGTTGTTTCAATCACACGAATACAATTAGGGCGTTTTGGAGTTGGGTTTCCTTGGCTCTTTGTCGGTGTATTACGCGAATCTATGCCCAGAGTTGCATTGATTCATCATATTCATACCCCGGCAGGCATACATCTCAATATCCGAGCTCCGGACTAGCGGCACTTTGTCCTTGACCTCAGGATTAAAATATTCATCTTTGCGGCACCATCTTCTCACTCCGGCATGATTATTTATTCTGCCTTAACGTGTTCATACTGTATGAAAAAAATAAAAATTATTGAAGTCAAGTCAGAAATTGGAGCAGGCACACGTGGTGCTAGCATGGGCATTGATGCCCTCAAAACTGCGTGTCTTGACAAAAAATCTGATTATTTTGTGAGTTATCCGACAACTGAAGTCGAAACTTTTAACGAGATCCTTTTCGAAGAGCCCAGCTCTCCACATGCCAAATACATTGAAGCCGTATATTACACTTGTGTAAATATAGCGACGGAAGTTGCCAATACTTTAAGAAGCAGATACTTTCCTGTAATTCTTGCAGGTGACCACAGCAGTGCAGCAGGCACCATCGCAGGAATAAAAAGGGTAAAACGCAAAAAAAGACTAGGCGTAATATGGGTGGATGCCCACGCTGACTTACAAACTCCGTTTACAACGGAATCAGGAAATATGCACGGTATGCCCCTTGCTATGGCCAGCGGGGAAGACAACCTTGATTTGAAAACGAATGACTTAAGCAGAAATACCCTCAAGTTCTGGGAGAAACTGAAAAATATGTCATTTCGTGGGCCTAAAATTGACCTGCGTGATGTGGTGTTTATCGCCGTCCGCGATATTGACAAGGCGGAGAAGGCGCTGATGAAGAAATACAAAATTCGCAATTTCATCGTTCCGGAAATTAATGCCAAGGGTGTGGAAAAGATTGCTGAAGAGGCCCTGGATTATTTATGGGACTGTGACAATATTTTTGTGAGTTTCGATGTCGACTCACTCGATACCAACGTTTCTGTGGGTACAGGAACACCGGTTGACAATGGCCTCAAAGTCGAACAGGTCAAATCATTGCTCAAGTTGCTGGTTTCCGACAGGAGCGTATGTGCTTTTGAAATGGTAGAAGTGAATCCCACACTTGATTCTGAAAATACAATGGCTGAGGTGGCATTTGATATTCTTGAATCGACTACTGAAGCGCTTCGGGAACGTTGATGACCCAATGAATAAAAACAAACCGCATACCATGCCGCACAATGTTCACAACGATGGTGTAAAAGTCCAACAAACCACCTCACACATCCTGATGGTGCGTCCGGCGGCGTTCAGAATGAACGAACAAACGGCCTCCAACAACCATTACCAAAAGGCGCTGAGTGGACTCACACCAGGAGAATCTACAGAACGCGCCCAGCAAGAGTTTGACGCATTCGTTGCGAAATTGCGAAAAGCCAGTATCGAAGTATATGTATTTCAGGATGACCTTGATCCAGATACACCGGATTCTGTTTTTCCAAACAATTGGATGTCCTTTCACGCTGATGGGCGCATAGCTATGTACCCCATGTACGCCCCGAACCGACGCCTGGAGCGCCGCGAAGAAATGTTCGAAATCCTTGCCGATGACTTTGGATTCAACGTCACCGAGATTGAAGATTTCACTTACTTTGAAGAAGAGGAGCTTTTCCTGGAAGGTACAGGAAGCATGGTGCTTGACAGAGAAAATGGCATTGCCTACGCAGCAATATCAGAACGCACAGACCCGCATGTCTTCGAAACGTTTTGCGACCGATTTAACTTCGAGCCTGTAATGTTTACTGCAAATCAAAACGTTGATGGACATCGCGTACCTATTTATCATACCAATGTGATGATGTGTATCGGCAGCAAGTTTGCCGTGATCTGCCTCAATGCCATCGACGATCCCAAGGACCGCAAAGTAGTACTACAAACGCTCAAAGAATCGGGCAAAAAAGTTATTGAAATCACCGAAGCCCAAGTGGACCGCTACGCTGGCAACATGCTGAGCGTGATCGATAAAGATGGCAAGGCCTGTTGCGTGATGAGTGAAGCGGCTTACACATCACTGCGTCCTGATCAGATTCAGGCTATCGAGAAGCATGCTACAATCTTGTACAGCTCCCTTGATACCATTGAATCCTTGGGCGGTGGCAGTGCCCGGTGCATGATGGCCGAAATATTTCTACCCAAAAACAACAATTGATGTCAGCCCAATTCGAGCTACAGCTAGCTACAGCAGCCTCTGAGGCATTGTACCGCCTTTACGGCAAAACCATACAGCCCGAGCAGATTCAAGTTCAGCCCACGCGCAAGGAGTTTGAAGGAGAATTTACGATCGTTACTTTTCCACTTGCGAAAGTAGCTGCTGAGGCACCCCATAAAGTTGCGGAATCACTTGGCGCAGCGCTCACAACGGAAGGCAGCCTTGCCAATGCCTTCACAGTAGTACAAGGCTTTCTGAACCTCAGCCTCAAACCCGAGGTGTGGAGTGCATTTTTGGCGGAAGCCGTTCAAGCCCCCCGATATGGATTTGCAAGTCCAGGTTCCAAAGGGTTAGTGCTCGTGGAATACAGCTCACCCAATACCAACAAACCATTGCACTTGGGGCATTTGCGCAACAATTTTCTCGGTTATGCAGTGGCGGAGGTGCTTAAGGCAGCCGGACATGAGGTCAGAAAAGTTCAGATTATCAACGACCGGGGCATCCATATTTGCAAAAGTATGGTGGCCTGGCAGCAATTTGGGCAGGGTGACACCCCGGAAGCCAGTGGATTGAAAGGCGACCATCTCGTAGGCAAGTACTACGTGGAGTTTGACAGCGCCTACAAAGCCGAAATTGCTGAGCTTGTCGCTTCGGGCAAAAGCAAAGAAGAAGCTGAGCAGGAGGCACCAATCATGGTACAGGCCCGCGAGGTGCTCAAAAAGTGGGAAGATGGCGATCAAGAGGTTTATGCCTTATGGCAGCGGATGAACAGCTGGGTATATGCAGGCTTTGAAAGCACTTATAAAAGGATGGGGGTCGACTTCGATAAGCTTTATTATGAAAGCGATACTTGGGTACTCGGCAAGGATGTGGCCATGGATGGTGTGCAGCGCGGCATCTTCAACCAACGCGCTGATGGTTCTGTATGGGCTGACTTGCGGGCCGACGGAATGGACGAAAAGCTGCTGCTTCGGCGTGATGGTACTGCCGTGTACATGACCCAGGACCTTGGCACTGCCATTTTGCGCCACAAAGATTTTCCGGAACTGGAAAAAATGGTATACACCGTTGGCAATGAACAGGAATACCACTTCAAAGTGCTCTTTTTACTGTTGCAAAAATTGGGGTACGCATGGGCCGACCATTGCCACCATCTGAGCTACGGGATGGTAGAGCTGCCTGCCGGCAAAATGAAATCACGGGAAGGAACGGTGGTCGATGCCGATGTATTGATGGCGCAAATGCACGACACAGCAAAGGCGCTTACCGAATCATTGGGCAAAATATCTGAGCTCGATGGTGCTGAACGTGAAGTACTTTATGAGCAAATTGGCATGGCAGCGCTCAAGTATTTCCTGCTCAAGGTAGACCCGCGCAAAGGTATGCTCTTCAATCCTGAGGAAAGCGTTGACTTCAATGGCCATACGGGTCCCTTCATTCAGTATGGCTACGCGCGTACCTGTGCCCTAAAGCGCAAGTATGGCCCGCCAGTGCCCAAGTCAGCGCTCGAGGTTGAACCTGAGGGATTAGAGCGAAAGCTGTTGCTGCGCCTGTATCTCTTTTCGAAAAACCTGCAAGAAGCCGCGGAGCAGTACAATCCGGCCGTATTGGCCAACTATTTGTTTGAACTGGTTAAAGATTTCAATACCTTCTATCAGCAAGTTAGCATCTTGCAAGCAGATAGTGGTGCGCAGCGCGACTTTCGGATGCAGCTCGTTCAGCTTACTGGAGATGTGGTAAAAAGAGGTTTGAAATTGCTCGGAATTGATGCGCCTGAGCAAATGTAAGGCAGGCTATCTGGCTTAAATCATTACCTTTGCGGCCTTAATTTCTCACGCAATGTTTGACAATTTAACGGAAAAGTTTGACCGTGCCTTTAAGGTTCTCAAAGGACAAGGACAGATCACCGAAGTCAATGTGGCCGAAACCCTTAAAGAGGTAAGGCGGGCATTGCTCGACGCCGATGTCAATTTCAAAACGGCCAAAGACTTTACAAATACGGTAAAAGAGAAGGCATTGGGCCGTGAGGTACTCACGGCTGTAAAGCCCAGCCAATTGCTTGTGAAGATCACCCACGAAGAGCTCATTGAGCTTATGGGCGGCAAGCAAGAGGAGATTCAGCTCAGTGGCAATCCCGCTGTGATTCTGATGTCCGGATTGCAAGGAAGCGGTAAAACCACATTTTCAGGAAAGCTCGCCAACTACCTCAAGAAGAAAAAGGCCAAAAAACCCTTGCTCGTAGCTTGCGACGTGTACCGTCCAGCGGCCATTGACCAGCTTCATGTGGTTGGTGAAAGCATTGGCGTGGAGGTGTTTTCCAATAAGGAAGAAAAGAATCCAGTAAAAATAGCTGAAGCAGCAATCGCATATGCCCGAAGCAATGGCTTCAATGTGGTGATTGTCGATACCGCCGGTCGGCTCGCAGTGGATGAACAGATGATGCAGGAAATTGCAGCCGTTAAAGCGGCCATCAAGCCTTCCGAAACACTGTTTGTGGTTGATGCCATGACCGGTCAGGATGCCGTCAACACCGCGAAGGCATTCAATGACAGGCTGAACTTTGATGGGGTAGTGCTTACCAAGCTCGATGGTGACACCCGCGGAGGTGCCGCCATCTCCATCAAATCGGTGGTCAACAAGCCCATCAAATTTGTGGGTACAGGTGAGAAGATGGACGCCCTCGACCTCTTTTATCCCGAACGTATGGCCGACCGCATCCTCGGCATGGGCGATGTGGTGTCCTTGGTTGAGCGCGCTCAGGAGAACTACGATGAGGAGAAAGCGCTCAAACTGCAAAGAAAAATTGCCAAAAATGAATTCAACTTCAATGATTTTCTGGATCAAATTCAGCAAATCAAGAAGATGGGCAATATAAAAGACCTTATGGGAATGATTCCAGGTATGGGGAAAGCCATCAAAAATCTTGACATCGACGATGATGCATTCAAAGGTGTAGAGGCCATCATTCGCTCCATGACTCCCGAAGAGCGAGAAAACCACAAAATTCTCGACGGTAGCCGCCGCAAGCGAATCGCCAAAGGCAGTGGAGTGGAAATACAAGAAGTAAACCGCCTCGTCAAGCAATTCGAAGAAACCCGTAAGATGATGCAGCTCATGTCGAACAAGAAAAATATGAGCAACCTCATGCGGCAGTTTGGCGGCGGAGGAATGCCTGGTGGAATGCCCCGTATGTAAGTGAGGTGGATGAAAGTATGAGCGCTGACGTGACTAAAGAAACCCAAATAATTGATGGAAAGCTCACTGCCCAAAACATACGCAAGGAGATAGCCAAAGACGTAGCAGTGCTAAAAGCCCAAGGCAAAAAGGTGCCACACCTCGCGGCTGTGCTTGTAGGCAATGATGGCGGCAGCGAAACCTATGTGAGCTATAAAGTAAAAGACTGTGCTGAGGTGGGCTTCGCCTCCACCCTCATACGCCGAGAGGCAGAGATTACTGAAGTTGAATTGCTCAAGCTCGTTGCTGAGCTCAATGCCAATGATGATATTGATGGATTCATCGTGCAATTGCCCCTGCCCAAACACATTGATACCCAAAAAGTAATCACCGCCATCGACCCCAATAAAGATGTAGATGGCTTTCACCCAACCAATGTGGGGCGCATGGTGCTGGGATTGCCAGGGTTTCTGCCCGCTACACCGTACGGAATTCTGGAGCTCCTCAAGCGCAATGGCATTGAAACAGTGGGCAAGCACTGCGTGGTGATAGGCCGCAGCAACATTGTAGGCTCCCCTTTGAGCATATTGCTTTCGCGAAATACCCCTGAAGGCAATGCCACCGTAACACTTTGCCACAGCCGCACCGAAGGCTTAAACGAAATTTGCCGAAAGGCGGACATACTCATCCCTGCACTCGGGCGCCCGGGTACTGTGACCGCCGATATGGTGAAGCCTGGCGCAGTGGTGATTGATGTTGGAACTACCCGCGTTCCCGATCTTGCAAAGTCTTCCGGTTTTTCCCTGAAGGGTGACGTTGATTTTGATGCGGTCAAAATGGTAGCCTCGGCCATCACGCCGGTCCCAGGCGGGGTGGGGCCGATGACAAGGGTGGCGTTGCTTCTGAATACCTTGCGCGCGGCTACCTTGAAGACGTAACCCCAGCACACAACATGCGTTAAATCGAATGGAATCCGTCGACTCCTTGAACTAATTGGTCGACATAATTCGTGTTCGACTTATGCGTATTCGTTTACATTTGAGAAAAATGTGGCCATTGCCGGCCGCAATTCTTGCTTCTGTTGTTATCGCCCATGAGGCTTCAGCCCAATATGGCCCCATGGGCATAGGACATCCCAATGCCAACGAAGATCAAGTCAAGCTCTTAATGTGGTATGATGGCAGCAGTCCGACCAGCCCTGTCAACGGTAATGTACTGCAGTGGCCCGATAAGTCAGCAAATGGACATCATCTGAGCGCTGAGCCCACCACCAGCCCTGTACTCAGGGGCAATGGGCCCAATGGCCAGCCTTACCTCGAATTTTCT
>DAIOTP010000068.1:0-18417 GCA_036751905.1 Cryomorphaceae bacterium | reverse complement strand
TTGCTCACGGTGAGTGTGACGTTGTACACCCCTGGCGTATTGTAAAGCACGGTAGGGTTCGCCTCTGACGAAGTAGAAGGATTGCCTCCGGGAAAATTCCATGTCCTTGAAGTTACGTCATGGTAAGACAAATCCATGAAGGAAACCTCAGTCCCCGGACACATCGAAGGCTTGTTGCCGACTACTTCAAAACGCGCTTCGCAAATCGGCTGATTACCGATCAGACCCGTGAATTGCAGGTTGGAAGTGGTGTGCAGTTGATTGCGTTGCGCTATTGGCGAAAGCAAGGCAGCACGCATGCGCGATACCTGTCCTTGGGTAAACATCTTTTCGCAAAACGCATAATCCATGAAATTTTCCACATTGTCAACCGAACCGCAACTCGATGCGTTTGGATTGTTGCAATTGGTGTATCCAATGGTGTTGGGTGTATCACTCACCATATCATCATCATTGCAATTGGCTGGGTCGCCTGCATCACCCCACATGCCCCAGGTATGCTCCAAGTTGATCCAATGGCCTACCTCATGGCTCAATGCGTGAGTACCATACCCTGCCGTGGTGCCTATTCTTCCAACCCAAGGGTGACGAATGTAAATGCCATCCCAATTTGTACCCTGCGGACCGTCCACAGATGATGGAATTAAAGTGAAACCCAGAAGACCGGGTGAAGGAAACTGATCGCAAACATAGACATTGAGGTACCTATTTCGGGGCCAATGTGGTGATGCTCCACTGAGTGATTGTACGCCTCCATTGAAAGTGGCCTGATTGGCGACCCTCACGATCCCATTGGTACAATTGCCATTTGGGTCGCGCTTGGCGAGGGCAAATTGAATATTGGCATTGCCAATAATTCCCTGAAATGGGGCATTGACGGTGGGAAGTTCTGGATTGGTGGCACTGAAATCTTCGTTGAGCATATCAATGGCCGAATGCACTTGGGCGTCACTGATGTTCTCAGGGCCACCCATGTGTATGATGTGAAAAACTACAGGAACTGTAAGGGTTTGCCCATCTCGCTCCCCGCTGTTTTCATACTCGGCGGTAAATGCCTCCAAGGTTTCGCG
Organism: Cryomorphaceae bacterium; assembly: GCA_036751905.1. Taxonomy (GTDB): domain Bacteria; phylum Bacteroidota; class Bacteroidia; order Flavobacteriales_D; family Cryomorphaceae; genus T3Sed10-241. The sequence continues at coordinate 17,347 of DAIOTP010000068.1, read as the reverse complement.
GGCTTCCATCATATGCATAACCTGCTCGGGGTGGGCTTCCAGCAGGGTTTCCAGAGCGTGATTTTTGCCGCACCAGTTGTGGTGATGATGATGCTGAGCATCTGTTTGGGCCTGCGAAATCAGAGAAACAAAAACTGCTCCGATGAGGAGAGCAAAGTTGAATAAACGCATATGTATGGTTAAAGTGGATGACGAATTTAACATATACCGGGCACATTCGCCAACCTAAATTGGATGACGCCCTTGGCACTACTTATACAAGGTTGCGCGACCAAACCCTACTTGGCCGCGATTTGCAGGGGTGGAAGGCTTGGATTCCTAAGCTCCTTCCAGCGCCTTTGCCAGGTCGGCAATAAGGTCATCCACATCTTCAATGCCTACACTGAGCCTGATGAGTGAATCAAGTACACCGGATTGGCGGCGCACTTCAGCTGGTATACTTGCATGGGTCATCGTAGCGGGGTGGCCAATGAGCGATTCTACACCACCCAGTGATTCTGCAAGACTGAACAGTTCAACACTTTTCAGGACGCGGTTGGCTGCTTCAAGGGTATCATTGTTGAGCGTAAAGCTTACCATGCCGGTATACCCGCGCATTTGCTTTTTGGCAATGGCGTGCCCGGGATGGTCCTCAAGGCCGGGATAGTACACATGCTTCACAGCGGGCTGATCCACGAGCCACCTGGCTATGGCCATTCCATTGCTGCAATGCCGCTCCATACGTACATGGAGGGTTTTCACCCCGCGCAATACCAGGAAGGCATCCTGTGGGCCACACACCGCACCCGAACTGTTCTGTATGCGGTATATCTCGGTTGCCAGGGCATGGTCATTGGTTACCAATGCGCCCATGATTACATCGCTGTGGCCACCAAGGTACTTGGTCACCGAATGCATGACTACATCGGCGCCCAGGTCTATTGGATTTTGGATGTAGGGACTCGCAAAGGTATTGTCCACAGCCAGCATGGCACCTCCCTTTTTGGCGACAGCCGCAACCGCTTCAATATCGATTACGTTCATCATGGGGTTCGTGGGCGTTTCTACCCACACCAGCTTGGTGTTGCTGTTCATCAAGGCCTCCACTTTTGAGGCATCATCCATGGGAGTGTAGTGAAACTTGATGCCGTACTTGGCGAAAATGGTATTGAACAAGCGGTAAGAGCCGCCGTAAAGATCGTGTGTACTGATCACCTCATCACCGGGATTGAGCATTTTGAGCAGGCAATCCATGGCTGCAAGGCCACTTGCGAAGCATGCGCCATACTTGGCATTCTCCAAAGCAGCAAGATTGGCCTCAAGGGCCGCGCGCGTAGGGTTGCCGGTACGTGAGTACTCATACCCTTTGTGCACGCCTACGCCCTCTTGCACATAAGTGGATGTTTGAAAAATTGGTGTCATGATCGCTCCTGTGCTCGGGTCGGGACTTACCCCGGCATGGATGGCTTTGGTGGCAAATTTCATGTATTGTGGGTCTATTTTTGGTGGGCGCAAAGGTAGGGATTTCGAATCGGGCTCACACCTTGTTCTTCTTCCCTTTTGCGGTAACGCGCAACCACCGCGGCAATACCACCGCCCCAATAAAGAGGTAGGGGTAATAGCTCATGAGCCTCCAAATCATGGCGAGGGCCGCAGCAAGGCCCAGCGGAATAAACTCTCCCAGAAAGCCCGAAAAAGCAAATTCAGCTACGCCGCTGCTGCCCGGAGTTGGGCTAATCAGCATGATAACCCACATGACCAACTGCCTGGCGTAGATGAGCATGTGGTCACCAAATGAAGTTACCAGAGGGTAGGTAGGATTGGCGAAAGCGACGATAATAAAATTCACCACCCAGTAGCGCGCAGTCCACGAGGCATAGGTAGCGCCAAAAGCCTTGGCCCAATACTTCCATGGCTTCCCCTTAAGCTCCTTGCTCGAAGTAATGATGTCATCGCCAACTTCAATCACATGGTAACGCCATTTTTTCAAAAAAGAAACACTGAACATCCGCAACAACAAATACTTTAGGGTACGCGGCGCCAAGAAAATGCCCAACAGGATGACGGTGGTCATGATAAAAATAAAAACATAGCCCAACCAGAAAATGCCCTGGGTACCAAATGTTGCCCCGAACACAGTCTTCTGCATACTCACCGGAAACAAATTTCCAGTACCCACCGCAATCAGCACCACAGCCACCATACCTATGTAGAACAATTCATCCAGCAGGGCCGAAACCAATACAATGGCCGTACTTTTTCCCAGCTTGATGCCCTCCCTGTTGAGGATAAACATGGCTACCCCTGAACCACCCACTATGCTGGGAGAAAGAGCCGAGGCAAATTCCCAGAGCATAATAACCCGAAAGCTCTGCCGCCAACTCAGTTCTTTGTCTGTGAGCACCCGGATGCGGTACATGTATGCCACATCGCGCACCACCATAGCCAGCAGTGCGAGCAAGAGCCAAAGCGCACTGTGCCAACCCCAGTCGATATCGCTAAGCGTATCTTTGTAAGTGCGCATGCGGTGGGTGCCTTCACAATTGCCAACGTAAGTCCATTGCTCCTCATCACTGAGGTCAGGAATGGCATCAGCCGGGTCACCGTTCCACACATAGTCTCCACATACCCCAACAAAAACTTCTTCGAACCTCGTGTCATTGAGGTTGTATATCAACATATAGGTAGCCACCCCCAATCCGATGAGTATAGGCCAAATGATCCGCTTCGGACTCAGCTTTTTTACAATATCTTTTTCCTTTACGCTCAATACTTTAATTTGCTTCTTTGCACCTCAATCGGTAAACACTGGAAAGCCTTTTGAAACAGCTTTTCTACATTTCGGCCAAAATTACACCAAACCATACGTACCCGTGAATATTTTATATCACTTGTCAACGTGCTCTACGTGCAAAAGGATTGTAAAGGAGCTGCAAGCAAAGCACCCTGTGACCTTGAGAGAAATTAAGTCGGTACCACTTTCTTTAGCGGAAGTAGAGCGCCTTGCGGCAAAAGCAGGGAGCTATGAAGCCATATTCAGCCGACGTGCCATAAAATTCAGGGAGCTGGGCCTCCATTTGACCAACATGGGTGAAATGGATTACAAACGCTACCTGCTTGAAGACTATACCTTTTTAAAAAGGCCTGTATTGGAAACTGAATCAACAGTAACCGCTGGCAACAGCAAAACGGCCGTTGAGGCCATGCTCAAATCGCTTGGCAATTGAAGCTGTCCTTGAATTCCTTCTTGTTGTACCTTTACCCTCTTAGAACAACATCATGTTAGAATCCATGACCGGTTTCGGCAAAGCCTCCCTCAACTTTGGCGAAAAAAAGATTACCGTCGAAATGAAGTCGCTCAACAGCAAGCAGCTCGACCTTACGCTGAAGCTGCCGAGCCTGTACCGCGAGCGCGAGCACAACCTGCGCAACATCCTTGCGGGAAAACTGAGCCGCGGCAAAGTAGACGTCTTGGTGTATACGGAACAAGCCGAAGTCGAAAAACGCGCCAGCATCAATCAGCCTCTCGCGCTCGCTTACCTCAGCGAACTCAAGGACCTCGCTACCAAAGGCGATATAGACCTGGGTGAAAGCATAATTGCCACCGTGCTCAACATGCCGGAAGTACTGCAAACCGAACGCCCTGAACTCACAGAAAATGAAGCCACAGCGCTCGATGAAGCCTTAGCCCTGGCCACTGAGGCCCTCCTCCAATTTCGCCGAAATGAAGGCGCCCGCCTCGCTGACGACATTGCAGCCCGGGTGCAGATCATCGAAACTTTGCGCACCGAAGTGGAACAGCACTTGCCCGAGCGCCTCAGGCAAGTGCGTGAACGCATTGAGAAAAACATTGCCGAAGTGCTGAGCAATGAGGAAATAGACCGCAACCGCCTGGAGCAAGAAATTCTTTACTACCTCGAAAAACTCGACATCACCGAAGAACATACCAGGCTCAAAGGCCACTGTGACTTCTTCGTCGACACCATGAATGGTGACGACAATCCCGGCAAAAAACTGGGTTTCATCACCCAGGAAATGGGCAGGGAAATCAACACCATGGGCTCAAAAGCCAACCATGTAGGCATCCAAAAACTCGTGGTAGGCATGAAGGACGAACTCGAAAAAATCAAGGAGCAACTGCTCAACATCAACTGATTATACAATGGAGGAAGCCTCAGGCAAGTGTGTCATCCTGTCAGCCCCTTCAGGCGCGGGCAAAACTACCATAGTCAAGCACCTTTTGAACCGGGTGCCCGCGCTCCAATTCAGCGTATCAGCCACATCACGCAGTGCCCGGCAAGGCGAAACAGATGGCAAAGACTACTATTTCATCAGCCCGGATGCATTTCGGCAAAAGGTATCAAACGGCGATTTTCTGGAATGGGAAGAGGTGTACCCTGGCCAGTATTACGGAACGCTCAAAGAGGAGGTGCAGCGCATATGGAAGCAAGGCGGAACCGTAATTTTTGACCTTGATGTGGAAGGTGGGGCCAAGTTAAAAGCATATTTTGCTGAAAAAGCCCTGGCGATCTTTGTACAACCACCCAGTATTGAAGCGCTTGAACAGAGGCTGCGCAACCGCGGTACCGAAAGTGAAGAAAGTCTGCGCACCCGCATCGCCAAAGCCAGGTATGAACTCAGCTTCAGCCCACGATTTGATAAGGTGGTGATCAACGAACATCTCGACTCCGCCTGCCAGGAAGCCCTGGATATCACCAATGCATTCATCAAAGCATGAAGACAAAGTGCATTGGCCTCTATTTCGGTACCTTCAATCCTGTACACGTAGGTCACCTCATCATAGCCAACCATATGGCGTACAACACCGATCTTGATGAGGTGTGGCTGGTGGTAAGTCCTCAAAATCCGTTTAAGAGCAAAGCAGGCCTGCTGGCCGATTACCACAGGCTGGCCTTGGTGCGCATTGCCCTCGAGGACAACGCCAAGCTCAAAGCTTCTGATGTAGAATTTAGCATGCCACACCCTTCGTACACCAGTGATACGCTCGCTTATCTCACCGATGCAAACCCGCATCATCAATTTGCGCTCATCATGGGGGAGGACAACCTCCGCACATTCCACAAATGGAAAAATTATGAGAGCATTTTGGAAAACCACAAACTGTATGTATACCCCCGCGCGCTCACAGAACAAGAAGAGCGCGACCTATCGCCTGACAAAGGAATTGAAGAGGTATTGACACACCCCAAAGTCAATAAAATTGATGCGCCTGTAATGCGCTTGTCAGCGAGTTTTGTGCGCAGCAACATCGCCGAGGGCAAAAGTGTGAGGTACCTGCTCACCGAGCCTGTGTACAATTACGTAAAAGAGATGCACTTTTACAAAAAGTGAATGCGACAAAGGCATCATTTTCCATCAAGTTATGGTGCTGAAACCGCCCTTTTGTCGGTCTTTGTATACAGCCTTTCGTCAAATGAGAACGGAGCAACATGCTCTACTGACACATGCACAAAAATGGGATGCTTTGGATTGGGCAGCAGGTTGAACTCTCCTTCCACAATCGCTGATGGCACTTTAAAACAAAGACTTTTACTGCGCTGTAAGAAATCATCGCCAAATCAAAAAAAGCCCGAAACAGTGTTTCGGGCTTTGGGTTTTAAGGTCCTTGCTTAGAAGCAGTATCGGCCTTCTTCAATCATTTTTTGAGCAATTTGCTGCCTTGCCTCTTTTACGTTGAGGCCTTCGTGCTTCGTAAATCGCTTTAAGCCCATAAGCATCATGCGTTGCTCATCTCCTTCCACGAAAGAAAGTAAGGCGTCTTTTGCGGCTTTGTGGATCCGGTCAGCAGAATCATAAATATAAACCTTGGCCATGGCAAGCTTCTCGCTGGCAGCTGCCTCACCGTGTAGCTCAGCCACTTTCATGGCACGCAGCAGCGCTGATTCAGCGGCATAGGTCCAAATTACGATGTCGGCAATGTTCATGAGGATTTCTTGCTCCTTGGAGAGGGTTTGCATCAACTTCTGCGCTGCCGAACCAGCCACCATCAAAACAACTTTCTTGAAATTCTCAATCATCTTCAGCTCAAAGGCATAAGGACGGTCATCGGCCCCGCCAAACTCAGGAATGGAGGTGAGCTCTTGTGCCACTTTCATGGCTGGCCCCATGAGGTCGAGCTCCCCTTTCATGGCTTTTTTCAAAAGCATATCCACGGTGAGCATGCGGTTGATTTCATTGGTGCCTTCAAAAATTCGGTTGATGCGCGAATCGCGGTATGCGCGCTCCACACGCATCTCAGCGCTGTAACCCATACCTCCGTGTATTTGCACAGCTTCATCGACCACATAGTCAATGGCTTCGCTTCCGAGTACTTTCATCATGGCACACTCAGCTGCATACTCTTCAATACCTTTTAGGATAGCCTCTGATTTGGCCATGCCTTCTACTTCAAGGCTTTGTATGGCATCCTCAATGTTCTGCGCTATGCGGTATGAGGCCGTTTCAAGCACATAGGTTCGGATGGCTTGCTCAGCCAATTTGAAACGAATGGCTCCGTACTTTGAAATGGGACGACCAAATTGGTTGCGCTCATTGGCGTATTTAATGCTATGGTCGATGCAATCTTTCATTCCACCAAGCACACCAGTAGCCAATTTAATTCGGCCAATATTTAAAATGTTCAAGGCGATTTTGAAGCCCATACCGCGCTCGTTGAGCATATTCTCTACAGGCACCTTTACATCGTGGAAGAACACCTGTCGGGTGGAGCTTCCTTTGATGCCCATTTTCTTTTCTTCAGGATTGAGCTCTATGCCTGGGGTTCCCTTTTCAACGATGAATGCACTGAGATTCTTGTCATCGTCTATTTTCGCAAAGACGATAAATACATCAGCAAATCCAGAGTTGGTAATCCACATCTTTTGGCCATTGATGAGGTAGTGCTTGCCATCATCGGTGAGCTTGGCCTTGGTTTTGCCTGAATTGGCATCCGACCCCGACGAAGGTTCAGTGAGGCAATAGCATGCCTTCCACTCACCCGTGGCAAGTTTTGGAACGTACTTTTGTTTTTGCGCTTCATTGCCATAGTACAGAATGGGCAAGGTGCCGATGCCGGTATGTGCACCATAGGCCACACTGAATGCGTGTCCCGACCCTAGGGCCTCAGCAGCCAGCATGCTCGATTTGAAATCGAGGCCCAAGCCTCCATATTCCTCGGGTATACTTACACCAAGCAATCCCAATTCACCCGCCTTATTGAGCACACCTTCCATAAAGCCTTCCTCAAGGGAGTCCATACGGTCCAAATTGGGCACAATCTCAGCATTGACAAAATCAATACACGATTGGGCAATCATTTTGTGTTCTTCACTCCACTCTTCGGGAATGAAAATTTCGAAAGGCTCTGTATCACGAATGAGAAATTCCCCACCACGAATAGCCTTTTTTTCTTTTACTTCAGCCATTTTGATCTGATTTTAAGATTATTAATTTAACAATTCAAACACCCCGGCAGCTCCCTGCCCGGTTCCAACACACATGGTCACAATGCCGTACTTGTTCTTTCTACGGCGCATCTCATTAAACAGTTGTACACTGAGTTTCGCACCTGTGCATCCCAATGGGTGCCCAAGGGCGATGGCACCGCCGTTCACATTCACAATATCCGGATTCAAGTCCAGCTCACGCAAAATGGCGAGCGATTGCGAAGCAAAGGCTTCATTCAATTCAAACAGTTCGATATCGGCAAGCTTGAGGCCTGCTTTTTTCACCGCTTCGGGCACTGCGTAAATAGGCCCAACGCCCATAATGCGGGGCTCAAGGCCTGCCACATGGTAGCTCTTGAGTTGCGCAATGGGTGTGAGGTCGTGTTTTTTCAAAAAAGCTTCTGACACCACCATCACGAAGGCAGCCCCATCCGAAGTTTGTGAAGCATTGCCAGCGGTCACGGTGCCCTTTGCGTCAAATACGGGTCGCAACCGGGCCAAGGCTTCTATTGTGGTATCACGCCGCGGCCCCTCGTCGGTTTCAACGGTGTACGTTTTCACTTGGCGCTTGCCCTCCTTCAGGAAAATGTGCTCCACCTCAATGGGCACAATGTCATCATTGAAGAGGCCGCCGTCAATGGCTGCCGCTGCCTTTTTATGGGAGGCGTAGGCGAAAGCATCCTGATCTTCGCGGTTTACTTTGTAATCCCGTGCCACAGCCTCGGCGGTGAGGCCCATCCCCCAGTACCAATCGGGATGTTCCTTGCTCACTTTGGCGTTGGGTACAAGGCGCCAACCTCCAAAGGGTATGGGCGACATTGTCTCCACACCTCCCGCGATGATGCAATCGGCCATGCCACTGTGTATTTTTGCGGAAGCGATGGCAATGGTCTCAAGACCAGAGGAACAATATCGGTTCACCGTCATCCCGGGCACCTTGTCGGTACTCAGGCCCATGAGCGATATCATGCGGCCCACGTTGAGGCCTTGCTCAGCTTCGGGAGTGGCATTGCCCACTATCACGTCGTCGATTTCCTCGGGCTCAATGGAGGGTTGGGTTGTCATAATGTGCTTTACCACTGAAGCCGCGAGGTCGTCGGGTCGGGTGAAGCGGAACAGGCCTCGTGGGGCTTTACCCACTGCTGTTCTGAATCCTGATACTATATAAGCGTTCATTTCTTTTGCGTTTTTAAGGGTTTTGGCGAATCAATTGCGGAGAATTTTTCCTTTCTGCACCATACTCTGAAGGCGCTCCAAGGTTTTACGTTCAGCACACAATTCGAGGAAAGCCTTGCGTTCAAGCCCGAGCAGATAATCTTCACTCACCTCGGTAGGTTCGCTCAGGTCGCCGCCGCAGAGTACCTCACCGAGCTTTTGGCTGATGAGCTGGTCGTGCTCAGAGATGTAATTGCCGCTCAGCATGCTGTTGGCACCCACGTACACAATGCCGAGGCCTTCCTGGCCCAGCACTTTGATATCATTGCGCTTCAAGGGGCGGGTGTAGCCTTTGCTGTGCAGCAACAGGGCCGCTTGTTTGGCATAAGCCAGCTGGTCCTCGCGGTTCACCACCACTTCATCGAGGCCTTGGCGGAGGTATCCGAGCTCGAAAGCTTCGTAGGCAGAGGTGCTCACCTTGGCCTGCCCAATGGTCAGGAAGCGGTTGCGCAGGGTATTGGTGCGTATATCGCCATCGCGGAACTCATCCGAGCAGCGCAGGGCAAATTCCTTGGTGCCGCCGCCGCCAGGGATTACCCCCACGCCAAATTCCACCAGCCCCATGTAAAGCTCGGCATGTGCCACCACTTTATCCACGTGCAGGCAGAGCTCGCAGCCACCACCGAGTGCCATGTTGTGCGGGGCAGCCACCACAGGTATGTCGGAGTAGCGCATACGCATCATGGTGTCCTGAAAGGCCTTTACGGCAAAATTGAGTTCGTCAAACTCCTGCTCGGCCGCCATCATGAAGATCATCCCCACATTAGCACCTGCGCTAAAGTTGTCGCCTGTATTGCTCACCACCAATCCTTTGTAGTCGGCTTCGGCCATGTCGAGGGCTTTGTTGAGGCCCTGTAGCACTTCAGCTCCGATGGTATTCATTTTGGTGTGAAACTCTGCATTGATAATGCCATCGCCAAGGTCTTTAATGGTAACTCCAGAGTTTTTCCAGAGGATGGCATCGTCGCTGAGGTTGTCCAGGAAGATGCGGCCTTCGAGTGTTGGCACTGCTTTGTACGCTTTGGAAGCTACATCATAGTACATCTTGGTGCCCTTCTCGACTTTGTAAAAGCTTTTGACGCCGGAGTCGAGCATTTCTTTCACCCAGCCGTTCACCTTCACGCCGGCCTTTTCCATATTGGCCAGTGCTTTTTCTACCCCAATGGCGTCCCATTTCTCGAATGGGCCCATTTTCCAACCGAAGCCCGCGCGGAGGGCCGCATCGATTTTGTACAGTTCATCGCTTATTTCCGGAATACGGAAACTTACGTAGCTGAACAGTCCGTGGAATGACTTGCGGTAAAACTCGCCGGCCTTATCCATTCCGCCGTAGAGCATGGGGAGGCGCTTGTTGAGATCCGATACGGCTTTGGTCATTTCCAGTGTGGGGAAACTCACCTTTTTCTGGGGCACGTATTCAAGCGTTTTGAGGTCGAGGCTCAATATTTCTGAAGATCCATCTTTGGCTCTATCCTTCTTAAAAAAGCCTTGTCCTGTCTTGCTTCCGAGCCATTTGTTGTCCACCATCTTCTGCACGTAGTCAGGGATGGCGAACACGTCGTTGCGCTCGTCTTTTGGGCAGTTATTTTTTACGCCATTGGCCACGAGCACCAGGGTGTCGAGACCCACCACATCGGCGGTGCGGAAGGTGGCCGATTTGGCATGACCGATGACCGGCCCGGTGAGTTTGTCCACTTCTTCGGGGGTGAGGCCCATGTCGTTCACAATATGGAAGAGCTCCATGATGGAGTACACACCTACCCTGTTGGCGATAAACGCGGGTGTGTCTTTGCAAAGCACCGTTTCCTTGCCCAGGTATCGGTCGCCATAAGTCATCAGGAAATCGATGACTGCGGGATCTGTATCGGGGCCGGGAATGATTTCGAGCAGGCGCAGGTAGCGGGGTGGGTTGAAGAAGTGCGTTCCGCAAAAATGCTTGCGGAAGTCTTCGCTTCGGCCTTCATTCATCATGTGAATAGGAATACCTGAAGTATTGGAGGTGATGAGGGTGCCGGGCTTGCGGTATTGCTCAACTTTTTCAAACACCTGCTGCTTGATGTCAAGGCGCTCTACCACCACTTCGATAATCCAGTCGCAATCGCCGATTTTCAACATATCGTCATCGAAATTGCCAGTGGATATGCGGCTGGCGAATGACTTGCTGTAAATTGGGGAAGGGTTGCTTTTGAGGGCAAATTGCAAACTGTCATTGACAATGCGGTTGCGCACAGCCGCATGCTTCATGTCGAGACCGGCAGCTTGCTCCTTTTCATTCAGCTCTCGGGGCACAATATCGAGCAGCAACACTTGCACGCCGATGTTGGCAAAGTGGCAAGCAATGCGTGAGCCCATGACACCTGAGCCCAGGACTGCCACCTTTTTAATGGTTCTTTTGCTCATTTTTCTTTGGGGTTTTTGTTTGGGGATTGGGTTGATTTTGGAATATGATTTTGCTGTCAAGCAACTTATTTATCTTGCGGGCAGTGCCAAAAAAAGCATCTACTTCTTTGGCGCTCAAATGCTCCATCAGGAAAGCATTCAGATCGATTACGGTTTCCCGTGCTGTATCACGGTATTTTTTACCTGCATCGGTAAGGCGCACCACCATCACTCGGCCATCTTTTGTGTCCACGCTCCTCGTGATCAGCCCATTCTCTTCCATTGTCTTCAGGGTGCGGGTGAGGCTACGGGATTCTATACCCATTTTGGGACCCAGCTTTGTCGATGGTGTACCCTCTTTGTCAATGTTCAAAAGTGTATAGCCTACAGAAATGGTTCCACCAAAAGTGGCCGCCTGCATGTTGTACAAGCGGAAAATTTTGAGCCAGAGCCAGCGCAAATGAAAATCGATTGTTTCTTCGGGCTTCATCAAGGCCACTAAACTAATGAAAATTGTTATGCACGCATAACATTTAACGAAAAAAAGGTGCGCAGGTTTCTTTTGCGCCGGGTTCACGCGCTGCACAAGATGTGTAAGCCATACATCAAAATCAAAGGAGAGGCTTAGCGCAGGCTAACTTCCACACGGCGGTCAGCCGGATTGGGCGAAGTGCTGGCCGAATCACCGACGTACGATACGCCAATCCTGCCAGGAGCAATACCCTGCCCTACGAGGTAATCGCGCACTGCATCAGCCCTGAGTGATGAGAGCAAGGCATTGTATTCCGATGGGCCGGTGCGGTCGGCATATCCTATCACATTGGCCCGCAACTGTACGTTGCGCTGCATAGCGCCTACGATGCGGTTCAGGTTTGCCATATGAGCAGAACTCAGAGAGTGCGCGTTCTTTTCAAATATTACTTGAACCATTTGTCCGCCTCCCACATCGCCTGTTGGCGCACTTACTCCGCCCAAGGTAGCCTGAACCAATTCGCGCAGGGCTTTCACTTCCTCCCTCACAAGGGCAAGGCCATCGCTGCGCTCACCGCGCTCCGCATTTATTTGCGACTGCACCACGTCGAAGCGCATGCCGTAGTTGGCAAGTATGCGGTTGTTGTCTTCGAGCAGCTTCATGACGCGCTCATTGAATTCGTCGTTTCGTTTTTTGCGTCGCTTTCCTTGGCTGCTTGGCTGCCTGCTGAAATCGACGGGCAAATTTGGCTTCAGTGCAGCCAAATCAGCGTCCAAACCGATTAAAGGCTCAAGCTTGTGTTCAAAGTTTTCCAATTGAGGCCGATTGGGATTGCCGTATGCCTCGTACAGAGTAGGTGCCTCATCTTTGTAATTCAATTCCAAAAACTGCGCAACCTCCTGCTCCATTGTGATTTTCAAATCGTACACCGCGCGTTGAAAGCTGTACAAATCAATGCTGCGTTGTTGCTTGTCACGGGAACTTCCTGAGCCGTTTTTCTGCGGTTCATCTTTGCCGTAAAGGCGGTAACCCGACAAGTCATGCAAGGCATTGGCACGGCGCAGTACTTCTGGCGAGAAAGTAGAGAAACTGTTGTAAAAATCGTAGTCATTGATCCACAGAGCATTTCGCACTATCGCAGCGGTAGCCTTGCTGAATTCGTCACCCTTCTCCGTGCAAAACACAGCGTTGCGTTGGCTGTAGTATTGATTGTCGGTGTATGCCCGCAATGCATGGCGTATCATTTGCATCACTTGCGCTTTGGGGCTCCCTTCAGGAACCGCGTATTCGTTAATCTGAATGGTGTGCTCAGTAACGCGGTTGAGCACAAAATCGGAAGGCTCGGACCGGCTTCCACCGGGAAAATTGTTAATAACGGTAACCTCCTGCCCCAGCAATGGACCACACAAGAGCAGAGCAGCCCACAAAGCCACCCCCAAAAATACCTTCATCTTAAATGTACACATGAACTGCGACAAGCGTCCGACAAATAACCGAACTTTTTAGCTTAAAGTCCAGTGACTACGGAATCAAAAATTTCAAACTTTTTGACATTGAGCAAACCCCATACCAATGCTGCTGCCCAAAAGCCCTGACTGAGGAGCGAATCACAGGTGTATGCAGTGTTATCCAACTTCATTGGTTCATAACTCAAGCATAACACTTACCACACAAAAAGGCAACCGTGTAAATTGTACACCGTCTTTACAGCAAAGGCAAAGGACCTTCGGCACATCAGGCTTTTCTTCATTTCTAATATATATGTCATGCAAACAGTAATCAACTTCTTCACCGAAATCCATGACGTGCTGTATGCCTCTATAGGCGACAGCTTGTATCTGCTGCTCGTTATTCTGGCATTTGTAGCGCTTGTTGCCCAATGGATGCTTTATGAAAAAGCCAACCAACCGGGCATAGCGAGCATAGTTCCTATTTGGAATTTTATTGTCTTTTTGCGCATTGTTGGTCGACCTGCGAACCACATCTTCCTGTTTCTCATTCCCATTTATGGCCAATTGTACCTGCTTCCTAAGGTATACATTGAGCTTTGCAACAGCTTTGGCAAAAGCAGCATCCTTGACTATGTGCTCGTGATTGTTTTCAACGGTTTTTACATCCTGAACCTTGGCCTTTCCTATGAGGTGCAATACCAAGGGCCGGTGTACGGTACAGAGAAAGCCAAGCCTGCATCAGCACTAGCCTAGCAGCTTTGCCGCATGGGCCAGAGCCGCCGGTACCCCACTGGGATCCTTGCCGCCAGCGGTTGCAAAGAAGGCCTGTCCACCACCCCCTCCTTTAATAAAGGATGAAAGTTCGCGTACCATTTTGCTGGCATTCATTCCCCTTTCACTTACCAATTCGTCCGATAAGGCCACCGTCAGGGTGGCCTTGTCATTGTCAATGGTCGCCAGTACAATGCATAAATTATTCCGTTCAGTGCGCAGCTTAAAAACCAAATCTTTCACGCTGCTGGCATCGAGCTGAATGCGCTCGGCGATCAGCAGTACCCCATTTACATCTACAGCTTTTACAATCAAATCATCGGCAAGCGCCAAAGCGCGCTCCCGCCTCAGCAATTCTATTTCCCTTTGCAATGCAGCGTGTTCATCGAGCAAATTCTCCAGGGCCTTCATCGGCTCGCGGGGATTCTTGAGCTTTTCACCCAATGCGCTAGCCAGGTCAAGCCGCTCATAAAGAAAAGCTTCAGAAGCTTGCGCAGTGATGGCCTCCACCCTGCGGATGCCAGCCGCCACAGAACCTTCACTGATGATTTTGAAAAATCCAATCTCGCCGGTGGCTTGCACATGCGTGCCGCCGCAGAGCTCAACAGAAGGGCCAAACCGGATAGCGCGTACCTCATTGCCATATTTTTCTCCGAAGAGCGCCATGGCACCCATGGCTTGGGCATCGGCCATCGGCAGGTTGCGGAATTCCTCCAAGGGTATGTCCCTGCGCACCATGGCATTGACCATGCGCTCCACTTCGCGCAGCTCCTCATCGCTCACCTTGGCGAAATGCGAAAAGTCAAACCGCAAAGATTCTTTGTCAACCAAGGATCCTTTTTGCTCTACGTGTTTGCCCAGCAGCTCGCGCAGGGCATGGTGCAAAAGGTGGGTGGCAGTGTGGTTTTTTGCCGTAAGGCTGCGTTGCTCTACATCCACGTGGCCTTGGAGCTCAACACTGAATCCCTCCGGCGACAAGGGACTGAGGTGTACGATCAGGTTGTTTTCACGAAAAGTGCCTATCACAGGCAGGCGCTTTCCGTCAGCCTCCAAGTAACCCCGATCGCCTACCTGCCCTCCCCCTTCCGGGTAAAAGGGGGTGCGGTCGAACACCATTTGGTAAAAATCCTTGCCCTTTTGGGTCACTTTGCGGTAGCGCCCCAGCTGCATGCGGGCCTCGGTGTTATCATAGCCAATGAATTGGGTAGAAGGCATCTCTTTCAGCACCACCCAATCGCCTGTATCTTGTGCCGCAGCGCTGCGGGAGCGTTCTTTTTGCGCAAGCAGGGCACGTTCGAAGGCTGCTGTATCATAGCTCCTTCCATGCTCAGCGAGGATCAGTGAGGTGAGATCGACCGGAAAACCGAAAGTATCATAAAGCTCAAACACCACCTCGCCGCTGATGCGCTCCTCTTTGGTTTTGGCCAGCAGCTCATCGATGAGCTGTATGCCCTTGCTCAAGGTACGCAAAAAGGATTCTTCCTCCTCCCGCATCACATCCCTGATCAATTTCTCATTGACTTTTAACTCTTTGAAAAAATCGCCCATTTGCGCTATAAGCACCTCGGCCATAAGGCAAAGCAAAGGCTCCTTGCGGTCGAGAAAGCTGTAGGCATAGCGCACCGCCCTGCGCAATATGCGGCGTATCACATAACCTGCTCCTGTATTGGAGGGCATTTGCCCGTCGGCAATGGCAAAAGCCACGGCGCGCACGTGATCGGCAAGCACGCGGAAGGCCACATCGCGCTTGCTGTCACCACGGGTATAGGTGTGTCCGGTGGCCTTTTCGGCAAAAGCGATAAGCGGGCTGAACACATCTGTATCATAGCTCGACGTTTTGCCCTGAAGCACCATGCAGAGGCGCTCAAAGCCCATGCCTGTGTCAATGTGTTTTGCGGAAAGCGGCAGTAGCGACCCATCCGCGCGGCGTTGCATTTCCATAAACACGAGGTTCCATATCTCGATGACCTGGGGGTGGTCGCGGTTCACCAATTCCCTGCCGGGCATGGCACTGCGTTCGGTATCAGGGCGCATGTCCACGTGTATTTCACTGCAAGGGCCACAAGGGCCTACATCACCCATTTCCCAAAAGTTGTCTTTTTTGCTTGCACTGAGGATGCGCTCCTCAGGAACATATTTTTTCCAATGGTCATAGGCCTCCTGATCAAATGCGAGCCCATCCCCTTCATCACCTCCAAATACGGTGACGTACATGCGGTCTTTGTCGATGCCATACACCTCCGTGAGCAGCTCCCAGGCCCAGCCGATGGCCTCCGCCTTGTAATAGTCACCAAAGGACCAATTGCCCAGCATTTCAAATAGGGTATGGTGGTAAGTATCGACGCCTACCTCCTCAAGGTCATTGTGTTTGCCACTTACGCGCAAACACTTTTGCGTATCGGCTATGCGTGGATGAGCTGAAGGCTCATTGCCAAGGAAAATATCCTTGAACTGATTCATTCCTGCGTTCGTAAACATCAGGGTGGGGTCGTTCTTGATGACCAATGGCGCAGAGTCCACAATGCTGTGGCCTTTACTCAGGAAGAAATTTAGAAATTTGGAGCGTACGTCGGCTGATTTCATTCAAATGGGTTTTCAGTAACACCTGCGAAAGTTGGCCCTTGAGGGAAATGCCTTCCTGTGCAAATGGAATTTTATACTTTTAGGGCCTCCGCCCCAAAACAGATGGCAAAAATAAAATACAAGTACAATCCCAAGACGCTGAATTATGAAAAAATCCAGCTCACCCTCAAAGACAGGTTGCGTACGCTCACCGTATACATGCTCGTGGGGATGTTTTTTGCAGGCATTATCCTCGCCCTGGCTTACACCTTCCTCGACTCACCCAAAGAACTGAATCTTAAGCGAGAAAACGAACAATTGCGTCAGCAATATGCCCTGCTTAACAAGGATATCGAGCGCCTGGAGCGCGTACTCGAGGACGTGGAAAGACGTGATGACAACATATACCGCGTCATTTTCGAAGCAGAACCCATCAGCGATGGCGTGCGCAAAGGTGGTGTAGGTGGCGTAAACCGCTATGCCCAACTTAAGGGATTCAACAACAGTGACCTGGTGATTGAAACCACCCGACGCCTCGACCAGGTGGCCAAGCGCTTGTACATCCAAAGCAAAAGCTTTGATGAAGTGATCGATATGGCCAAAAACAAGGAAGCCCTCCTAGCAGCCATTCCCGCCATACAACCCGTATCCAACAAAGACCTCAAGCGGCTGGCAAGTGGCTACGGCTACCGGATCGACCCCATTTACAAAGTGCGCAAAATGCACTGGGGCACCGACTTCTCGGCGCCTATTGGTACAGAGATTTTCGCCACCGGCGATGGGCGCGTGCAAAGCGTTGTGGTCGATCGGGGCGGTTATGGAAAGCATGTTGTCATTGACCACGATTTTGGTTATCAAACCCTGTACGCTCACATGAGCCAGATCAATGTGCGGCGTGGCCAAAAAGTAAAACGCGGCGATGTGATAGGCCTCGTGGGCAATACCGGCAAGAGCAGTGGGCCCCACCTCCATTACGAAGTCATCAAAGACGGGCGCAAGGTAGATCCGGCCAACTTCTTCTTCAACGACTTGAGCCCTGAGGAGTACGACCTGATGATCGAAATGTCAAGCAA
>DAIOTP010000067.1:0-18498 GCA_036751905.1 Cryomorphaceae bacterium | reverse complement strand
GCAACAACAAATCAAAAGCAGCGCGCATGCTCAACATAGACCGGAAAACCCTCTATAACAAATTGAAAATTTACGGCATCTGAAATGGCTACAACCGCAACAAACGAAATAGTTGTTCGCCTGCTCAGCCCTGACGACTCCTTTACACGGCAAATGAAAGCCTATTTAAAGGATCATTCAATACCTGTTAAATTTGGATATAAGCTTTATATTCTTGACCCTTCCGACACAACAAGCGATGCGCACATAGCCTTGGTTGATGAGGCGTATATAGCAGCAAATCCTACCGAACGCCTCGGAGCCCTTAAACTACAGTTGGGTGGCACCCCCACCATTTATCTTTGTGACCAACTCAACACCGCAGAAGAACTCTCCGCGGTAAAAGGTCTTACCGACGACTACATTCTAAAGCACAACCTCAATGCTTCCAGCTTGCACAATTGCATTCGCTGGGTACTACAGCACGAAAATTTAAAACTCGAAATAGAGCAGCAAAATAGGCGGTACGAATCTTTATTTCACCATGCCATTGACCCAAGTTTCGTGTTGAGTCCAGATGGAATCCTACAACAAGCGAATACCGCTTTTCTAAAATTATTCAATCTCAGTGCTGAATCCATTGATGAACATGGTATTGCCGATTTTTTCCACGATGTACGGGATTGGGAACGCGTCCTTGAAATGCTGCGCTCCGATGCGGATTCCATGGTCGATTGCGAAGTACAGATGCTGCGTAAAGAGGCAAAGGGGCGAATGCTTTGCCATTTAAAGATTGCCGTACTCGAAGAGTACATCTTCGAAGGCGCAAGAGGCCAGAAGGTTGTAGCAGGTTACCACGGTTCACTGAGCAACATTTCCTACAGGGAGCGCCTCAGAAACGTCAAAAAGCGCGCCGACCGGGTCGACATGACCTATCGTCTTGCGCGCACGCTCGCACATGAAATCCGCAATCCCCTCACCAACATTAACCTTGCCTTAGAATATGTGCGTGAGAGTACTGACATCAACGAGCGTAGCCTCGAACTGCTCCAGCTTATTGGCCGCTCTTCGGAACGTATCAACGAACTCATTGACCAATTGCTCACATCATCTGAGCGAAGCCATTTGAGCATAGACCCTTGCAACCTTGTAAACCTAATCAATGAAGTATTGGAAGAAGCCGCGGACCGGGCGAAACTCGTAAACGCTACGCTTGTCACCGATTTTGAAGCCACCGATTTCGAGTATGCCTGCGATGCCCCAAAAATAAAACTCGCCATTTCAAACCTGTTATGCAATGCCATCGAAAGCCTGGAAGCTCCCGGGGGTACCGTAACAGTAGGTACCTACAATGATGATGGATACCTACATATATACGTGGAAGACAATGGTGTAGGAATGAGTGATGAGGTGAAGGAAAGCCTCTTCGATCCCTTTTTTACAAGCAAGGAAAAGGGTCTGGGATTGGGCCTAACCGCTACACAAACCATAATTTCAGAACACAATGGCGAAATAGAGGTGGAAAGTTCACTAGGCTACGGATCCACCTTTACCATCAGCTTGCCTTTGTACAATTCCTGAGGGCGCATCAGCCTGTTCATTTACACCCACACAGGTGTGGAATGGCCTCCACAAATATTGTGGACAAGGAAACCTCAATCAAGCCCATAACCCTGTAAGCATGACCTTTAGCTATTGTGGAGCCCGTTTTGGATAACTCAACGTGACTGCTGTTGGCGACTACATGCCTGAAAATTTAGCCGCCAACCCCAAAATGCCAAACAAAGAAGAGATGGAAAAAGAGTTGAATGTGCTCATTCGATGCAACAGCAAGGCCGCGAAAGCCTACGAACTGGCAGCAAAGCACGCTACCAATAAAAATTTTAATAGCTTCCTAGAGGCTTACGCTAACCGGAGACAAGAATTCGCGGATGAACTAAAAAGCATCCTCAACAATCAGGACTTGGAAATAAACGGCAAAAGCAAGATTGTGTCGCATGTTGAGAAAGGATGGATGCAATTGCGCCTTGCGCTGCCAGGTGCAACAAAAGACAAGTCTATCTTAAAGCAATGTGCCCGCTTTGAAAAACGCACCCTCATGGAATACGAGCGTTTACTCAAAATGAATGTACTTCCTCAAAAAATTGGTGAAATACTTCTCAGACAACGCGATAAAATATTGGTTACAGAGCGGTCGCTCAGTGACATTTCGGTCCTGCTTGTTTCATAAACTGAAATAAACTGATTCAGAGCAGTATCACAACCAAACCTCTGCTGCCCGCTGTAACCACAGAATAATTCACCCAAACATTAAACCCAACACAATGAAAACTCAAATTTTAATTTTTGTATCCATTTGCACTTTTGGTTATGCATGTTCCGACGGAAATGCCCAAAACGAAGGCAAGCAATCGGTAACCAATTTGGAACGTTTTGTTGACAGCGTTGAAACAGAACTCTCAAGCGATGCCCGACACAATTGGGCTGAAATAGATAGAGAGTACGAACGCCTGCGAAACAATGCCTCTGATGCCAGGAAAAACTTGAAAGGTGAAGAGAAAACCAATTATGAGAAAGCCGAAAGCCGCTACAAAAGCCTCAAAGCCGATGCTGAAAAGGAAAGGAAACAGCTTGGCGCCGAGGCTGACAAACACATGAACAACGTGGAGGGATGGTTCCAACGCAGCGCAAACAATGTGCAAGAGGGACTCAGAGGCGCCGGCGACTCAGTAGAAGAAGGTGTGGAAGAAAGCATGAACTGGCTGGAGCGCAACTATGACAACCTTGAGGAAGGCACACAGGAGCAATACAAAAAATTGAAAGAACGAATGGGCCGCAATTCGTAATGCGCAACCGCTCTACTACCCGAAATCGATGGGACTGCGGTCCCGTCGGTTTTTTTGTGCATCGACCGCTGCCATATATTTGAGCCTTCATGTGCTCTCTAAAATTGGCCCGATGAGCAGCCGGACAATCTCCAGGCATCACGCACCTTCATGTTGTTCAAAATCGATGGGCAAGGACCAGCATTGCGCCCGTGCCTTTCTGCTATCTTTGCGCCAATGAAACAACAGCCCACACAAAGGCACATGGCCATCTTGGGATCAACCGGTTCCATAGGCACTCAGGCACTCGATGTGGTACGCGCCCACCCTGAACACTTTCGTGTGGAAGTACTCACTGCGCAACGCAATGCAAAATTGCTTGCTGAGCAGGCTCTGGAGTTCATGCCCAACGCTGTAGTAATCGGCGATCCTGCACAATATAAGGCCCTTAAGGAGCAGCTTTTTGACCATGGCATCAAGGTCTATTGTGGTGAAGAGGCGCTTTGTGAGGTGGTTGAAATGCAGGATATAGATATCGTGCTCACTGCCCTTGTTGGATTTGCAGGGCTCAAACCCACCATGCACGCCATACAGGCGGGCAAACACATTGCCTTGGCCAACAAAGAAACACTTGTAGTGGCGGGTGAACTTGTTACTTCTGCTGCCCGTGAAAAAGGAGTGAACATCTATCCCGTCGATTCCGAGCATTCCGCAATTTTTCAGTGCCTTGTAGGCGAGTTTCACAATCCCATCGAGAAGATTTATCTCACTGCTTCCGGAGGCCCCTTTCGCGGGAAAAGCGCTGCCGAGGTGTACCACGCCACCACAGCGCAGGCCCTCAAGCACCCCAACTGGGACATGGGTGCCAAAATCACCATCGACTCGGCAAGCCTCATGAATAAAGGATTGGAAGTGATTGAAGCCAAATGGCTTTTTGGTTTGAGGCCAGAGCAAATCGACGTTGTCGTGCACCCCCAATCGATCATTCACAGCATTGTACAATTTGAGGATGGCAGTATGAAAGCGCAGATGGGCTTGCCCGATATGAAATTGCCCATCCAATTTGCACTGGCTTACCCCCAACGCCTGCATTCCGACTTTCCACGTTTCAACTTTGCCGCATACCCTGCCCTCACTTTCGAAGCCCCCGATACCGAGGCATTTCCCAATTTGGGCTATGCCTTTGAAGCCATGCGGCGTGGAGGCTCTGCTCCATGTACATTGAACGCCGCCAACGAAGTGGCTGTACAGGCCTTCCTCGACGGTCTGATCGCTTTTGGAGAAATGCCTCAACTCGTGAAGCAAGCACTCGATGCTGTAGATTTTGCGGAAACGCCTACGCTAGAGCAATATTTCGAAATAGATAAAAAAAGCCGAGCCTACGTGCTCGACATGATTGGCGCCCACAACACAGCGCACTAAAATACTGCCAACATGGAGTTATTCATCAAGATAAGTCAGTTCGTACTCAGCCTTTCGCTGCTCATTGTATTGCATGAGCTGGGTCATTTTATCCCTGCTAAGCTCTTTAAAACCCGGGTAGAGAAATTCTACCTCTTCTTTGATCCGTATTTTTCACTCTTCAAAAAAAAGGTGGGAGAAACCGAGTACGGCATTGGCTGGTTGCCCCTGGGCGGTTATGTGAAAATAGCCGGCATGATCGATGAAAGCATGGATACCGAACAAATGAAGCAGCCCCCGCAACCTTGGGAGTTTCGCTCAAAGCCTACTTGGCAGCGCCTTGTGATTATGGTGGGTGGCGTTACGGTCAATGTAATTCTGGCATTTGCCATTTACGCCATGATGCTTTTTGTGTGGGGCAAGCAATACATACCCAATGAAAACCTTGTATACGGTGTGCATGCCGACAGCCTGATGATAAACAATGGCTTTGTCCATGGCGACCGCATTATCACGGCAGGAGGAAAGCCGCTGCTTACCCTGGGTGAAATTACCCAACGCGTGCTCGTAGAGGGGGTAAGAGACATTGAGGTGGAACGCGACGGCCAACGCTTCGTCCTGACATTGCCCACGGATATTGATCAGGATATACTCCGGCAAAGTGGAAAGGGCGCTGCCCCACTCTTTACAGAACGTTATCCCGCCGTGGTGGACTCTGTAATTCAGGGCACTCCAGCCTATGAGGCGGGCCTGCGCAAGGGCGACCGGTTTGTGCGCATGCAGGGCAAGCCCACCGCTTCATTTCAAGAGCTTGTGGCAGTGCTGCAGCAAAACCTTGGGCAACAGGTATCACTGGAAGTGGAACGCGATGGCCAGGAAATTGAGCTCAGCGCTTCCGTAACTGATGATGGGAAGCTCGGCTTTTACAACCGCTCTCCTTTTGAATTCATTGCCACCGAGCGCATCACCTACGGCTTTTTTGAAAGTATACCCGCTGGGGTCAATGAGGGCGTAAGCAGCCTGGTAAGCTACGTGCGCTCACTGAAGCTGCTCTTCAGCAAGGAAGGTGTAAATCAGGTAGGTGGTTTCCTCACCATAGGCAGTTTATTCGACAATACCTGGAATTGGTACCGCTTCTGGAGCATGACTGCCTTGTTATCCATTATTCTCGCTGTCATGAACATACTGCCCATTCCTGCACTGGATGGTGGGCATGTTGTATTTCTACTCTATGAAATGGTGGCTGGCAAGCAAGCCCCACAAAAAATAATGGAGTATGCGCAACTGGTAGGATTGGTACTCGTCCTGATTTTGATTTTGTATGCCAATGGAATGGATATTTACCGCTTTTTCCCAAATATGTTCGGGCCTTAACTTTTTCGAATAATACGTCCTGAAACCAAAGGCACGGTAATTGCGTATATAAATCAAAACCTTGACTATGCACATGGAAGTAATCGATATCGAAGGGCTCAAAAGGCTTTCGGGCAATGATTTGGGCTTTGTGTCAGAGATTTTGAAGCTCTACGCTGAGCGTACCACCAAAGACCTGGCAGAGCTCGAGGCCGCGCGCACTATTGAAGATTGGAATGGTGTAAGATTTGTTGTGCACCGTATGCGCTCGGCTGCTGTGCCCCTCGGACTCAAAGATTTGGTTGTCAAATTGCGCAAAGTTGAAAACCAACTCCGCGAAGAACAATTGGATGGTGTCCGAATACAGCTTGATGAGATTGGCGCTATTGCTGACCACGCGCTCAGCGATGCAAAGCACAAAATTGCAGCAAGTATAGGATATTACAAAAATACGCAGTGAATAAGCCCAAAACAGATAGAATTCTAATTGTTGATGACGAAATCATCACCTTGAAAATTACCCGTAAACTGCTCATGGAGCATGGCTACGATGTCGATATTGCTGCGAGCTCTTCAGAGGCCATGAAGCTTTTGGGACAACACACATTTTCACTTGTTATTGTAGATATCACCATGCCCACGATCAGTGGATTTGACTTGATTCAGCTCATGCAAAGCTTTGATTACAAGTCCCCTGTGATTTTTCTGAGCAACAGTGACAATGAGTGGACAATTGAAGAAGCCTATAACATAGGTGCCAAGCGCTTTGTAAGCAAGGAGCGAGAATTCAATTACTTGCCAGCCATCGTAAAGGAAATTTTGGCCGAAGCATAAGCTAAGCCTACATTCCTTACTTTCGCTCCCAGCGGAGCATATGCAAACACCTGATACGTACAAAGCCAAATGCCTCAATTGCAGAGAGCCATTGGGCCCCACCGGGCATTACTGCATTAAGTGTGGCCAGCGGGCAAGAAGCAATCCCCTGCCATTGAAGGAATTCATGGGCGATTTTGTGCAGGACTATTTCACCGTCGATGCCAAATTCTTCCGCAGCGTACGCCTGCTCTTCACTGCTCCCGGGCTTATGACACGGCGCTTCAACGAAGGAGAGCGCCTTTCATTCATCGCGCCGTTTCGTTTTTACATCTTTGTAAGCGTACTGTACTTCTTTCTTTTGGCGTTGAATACACGGGACAGCAATTTCGAATTTCTCAACCCGCGCGGAACTTCCCCCGAAGCACAACTTGCACAACTCGACAGCCTCGTTGGTGATACCATAAGCTTCAACAATACGCAGCGCTTTCTTGAGGTATACCGACAAATCAGGGCCCCGAAAGTCGATAGCCTCAACAGCGGCACAACCTTTTTCACCATTGATGACGAGGACGATGCATTGGCCGGCACCCTGTCGAACAGGCTGGAGGAGCGCTGGAAGGCTTTAAAAGAAAATCCCGAACGCTTCAAGCAGAGCCTCTTCAAGGCAGTGTCGATAGGGGTATTTTTCCTTCTTCCAATCTTTGCACTTATCTTGATGCTCACACACGCGAGGCGCAGCAAATTTTATGTAAATCACCTCGTATTCAGCGTTCATTACCATACCTTCCTGTTTCTGATATTTAGCATTTACCTGCTGCTGGGCATGTGGTCGGCGCAGCTCAAGCACTGGTTGCTCTTGGCAATCATTCTGGCCTATCTCTTTCTCACAGCCAGGCAAGTGTGGAAGCAAGCACCTGCGGGCTGGTTCAGGCGCACTGCCATAGTCCTTTTTTTTCTACTTTTTATCTTGCTCCTCCTGCCTGTACTGCTTTCGGAACCGGGAGGTACCGATGTGTTTCTGGTATTTGCCCTGAGCTCGGTATACCTTACGCTCAGCCTGATGAATGCCTATAAGCAGTCTTTTCTCAAAGCCATTGTCAAGCATGTGCTCATCATGCCTGTGTATACCGTGGTCATTGCGCTCACCCTGTTGCTTGTGGCCGTAGCAGGGGTTTTGCTTTCATAAAGCCCGTATCTTTGTGCCGTGAATCTTATTTTGGGTCAGGGAATAGCTGGCACCGTACTGGCAATAAGCCTTATGGAACGCGGCGAGCAGGTATGTGTAATTGACAATGACCACCTCAGCTCCAGCTCCATGGTGGCAGCGGGCTTGTGGAACCCTATCGTGTTTCGGCGTATCAACAAAAGTTGGCTCGCTGACGAGGTGATTCCTGAATTGGAGTCATTTTACCCCCATTGTGAGCGCTTGGTTCATGCACATTTCTACCACCCCATGCCCATTTGGCGTAAGCACAGCAACTCCCTGGAGGCACAACTCTGGGCTGAAAAACAGTGCGATAGCGAATTTGGTCCCTACCTCAGTCCCGGAGTCAGTGATGTTCCCAACAAGTTCGGAGCCTTTCCCTTTGGCCAGGGAGAAGTACAGCATGCCGGCTGGCTCGATGTACCTTCCTTTTTGGGTGCGGCAAGGGCTTTTTTTATTGGGCGTGGTGCCTTTCGGCAAATGGAGATTCAGCTGCCCGACAACGCTGAAACCATAGGCGGCTGGGCACCAACCGGCGAAGTTCCAAAACGCATTATTGACTGCCGTGGTTACAAATCGGCCCAAAGCAGGTGGTGGCGCTATTTGCCCTTCGGCCTTACCAAAGGTGAAGTACTGACGCTCCGCTGCGAGGGCTTGCAATTGGAGCGTGTATTCAATGCAGGTTTTTTTGTGCAGCCCCTGGGCAATGACCTGTATCGGGTGGGAGCTACCTTTAATTGGTACGATAAGGATGAGATTTGCACCGCTGATGCACGCCAATTTTTGCTGCAGAAGTTTGCTCAGCACATTGACTTGCCGTACGAAGTGGTAGAGCAGCGCGCTGGTGTGAGGCCTACCGTGCAAGACCGAAGGCCTTTGATGGGTCGCCATCCCGAATTGCATACACTTCATCTTTTCAATGGATTGGGCACCAAAGGGGTAATGCTAGCTCCTTTGATGGCGAGGCATTTTTGCAACTGGTTGCTCGAAGATGTTGATTTGCCGGCTGAGGCCAATCTCGCCCGTTTCGCACACCTCATCGGACAGGATTCTCCCCAGGTAAATTACCCTTGAGCGCTCAAGAACTCACGCTGGCTTGTTAGCATCTATCAGCATACTGCCTTGGTTGACGTCAACCGAGGTACTACTTTAACATCGATTTTGCATTTATCCATATTTCATCACATTATGCCTTTATACTATAGGCTGACTATTAGCATATTATTTCTCTTGCCCACTGTCTGTGTCCATGCCCAAGCGCCTGGACTCATCAATTACCAGGCCGTGGCACGCAATACGGCTACGGGCGCAGAGCTCGTGAACCAAGCCATTTTTCTTCAAGCACTCATACGCAGCAATGGCCCGCAAGGCACAGTGGTGTATGCAGAGGATCACCCCGATGTAGCCACCAATGCCTTCGGTTTGTTCAACCTGCAAATAGGTGGAGGAGATATCCTTTCGGGAAATTTAGCTGAAGTAAACTGGGCCGCAAATACCCACTGGCTCGAAATACTCATAGACGCCGGCGGAGGTCTGGAAAGCATTGGCAGCATGCAGCTTGTAACGGTGCCTTACGCCTTCCACGCCAATACAGCAACCAACGTCGACGATGCTGATGCCGATCCGACCAATGAGCTGATCTCCTCATTCGATTACAACGAATCCAACTCCACTTTGAGCATCACCGAGGCAGGCAATACCTATGTTGTAAACCTTCAGGCACTGGCACAAGACGATGACCCCGATCCGACCAATGAATTGATTACCAGCGCCAATTTCGACCCCGAAACTGCCACGCTGAGCATCGAAGATGCCGGAAATACCTTCAACATTGACCTCAGCGCACTGATTGATGATGCCGATGCGGACCCGAACAATGAGCGCATTAGTCTGGTGGCCTACAACGCTGCAAGCAATACCCTATCCATCACGGAAGGCGGACAGGTGTACTCTGCAGGATTGGGCCCCCCAAATCTCGATCCTGATCCTACCAATGAGCTCATCGACCCTGATAGCTTCGTGCTCAACGACAACTTCGTGCTGCAAATAAGCGAGGCGGGAATTCTGCACCAGGTCGATCTCACCCCCCTTACGCAATTCTCGCCATGGACTTTACTGCCCGATGAAAATGTGGTATTCAACAGCGGCAACAGCATCGGTATTGGCACCGAACAACCCGAAGCGAAACTGCACATCAGGCAAGAAGAACCGAATCAGGAAATCCTCCGAATTACCAACAGCCAGGGAAACCCCCTCATGCAAGCTGGCAATGATGGCATACGCTTTCGTGAAGCGAGCGGAGTAAGCTTTGAAGGGCAGATTCGTCTTAAACCCACGATTATAGAACAGCTTAATATTGATCCGCTTACATATGATGTGCTGCCTGACGACAATGTGTTGGTCGTTTATTCAGTACCGACCACTGGCGGGCTCGTGAGCATCAACATGCCCGACGCCACTGACCATCCCGGCCGCGTGCTGTACTTTCGCCGCACAGGGGTACAAGGATCAGTAGTTCAGGTAGACATCAATTTTTTGCCTGGACAGAGCGACCAAATCAACGACAATATCCAGTTTTTTGGCAATACGCCTGTTAGCGCTACGCTACTCAGTTTAGGTGCCTTGGGTTGGACACGGCTCGACTGATATCATGAAAGGGCTTGCTTACATATCAATCCTTCTAGTCAGCACATTGCCTGGCCGAAGCAGCGTATGTGCACAGGTGCTCCTAGAGCAACAAGTTATAGGAAGCGCAGGAATCAGCAGCTCCCTTTCGGGAAATGTGGCTGTAGACCTCACCATTGGCGAAGCCGTCATTGATACCCGCACTGCGGGTACCCTTTCTTTGACGCAAGGCTTTCACCAGCCATTGAGCAAACTGGAGCTGCGTTTTGAACTGGAGCTCACCAATGCTACTTGCCCTGGATCAGTAGATGGGCGGGCAAGGGTGTTCAACATACGCGGATGCACGCCCCCATACACCATCACATGGAGCAATGGCGCTGCAGGTGCAGAAGTAGGTCCTTTGGCGCCAGGGGCATACAGCCTCACCGTCGCTTCGGGTGGTTGTGAGCGCACAGTACAATTCGCCATTGCCACCAATCCCGAAGGAGACTGCCGCTTGCGGTTTTACAATGCCTTTTCACCCAACAATGATGGTGTGAACGATGTATGGGAAATTGAAAATATCCAACTCCCTGAATTTGCAATCAACAGGGTACAAATATTCAACCGTTGGGGCCAGGAAGTGTGGAGTGGTAGTGGCTACAACAACCAAGGCGTGGCTTGGGACGGCAAAGGCCCCGATGGTACCCCCTTGCCCCATGCCACCTATTTCTATTTGGCCAATGTGGCAGAGGTGTTGTACAAAGGCTATATAGAATTGACCCGATGAGTAGCCTAAAACCCTATGCAATTTGCCTGATTCTGAGCGCATGGTGCATCCCGGCAGTGGCCCAGCAGTACGGCTTGTACAGCCAGTACATCTTTAATCCCTTCGCCATCAATCCTGCCTATGCAGGAGCCCGTGATGCACTCTCCGCCAATGCTACATACCGCGCACAATGGGTAGGCCTTGAAGGTGCCCCACGCACGCAAAATTTCAACATCCACAGCCCCCTTCCAAAAGAAAAAATGGCCTTGGGTCTGCAATTCCAAAATGACGCCATTGGCGCACGCAACGCCACCTTCGCAGCTCTGGCCTATGCCTACCGCCTTCAACTGGATGAAAGTGGACGAAGACGCTTGTCCATGGCGCTGCAAATGGGGGTGATCAACTACCAATTTGATTGGAATGCACTCGACTACCGCAATCCCGGCGACCCTGTCATCCAAGGATCCGAAACCAACTTTTGGCTTCCAAGTCTAGACTTCGGACTGATGTACACGGCTCCACGTTTCTTTGCCGGCTTTAGCGCTGTAGGGCTGCAGCGTACCAAACTCGCACCCCTGAGCGACAATGATGAACGCCTGGGCACATTCCTGAATGTACACGCTGGCCATATCAGCGAATTGAACGCAGCCATCAGTTTAAAGGTACATGGCCTTATCCGGCATGAGTGGAACGCGGGTATGCAAGGCGATGTGGGCATGGCGCTAGGCCTATACAACAAAGCGTGGCTGGGCATGCTTTACAGGCAAAGCTTTGGCTGGGTATACCATGCACAACTGCTTGCGGCCAAAGGCCTCGTAATAGGTTACGCTTTTGACTGGGCCACCAATGGACTCAAAGCTGCCCAAAATGGCACCCACGAAGTGTACCTTGGAATTGATCTTTTTGGCAAGCCTGAACTTTCCACAAACATGCGCTACTATTGACCAAGCTGTTCTCCATACCATTGACCGCTTTGCTCATGCACACCATGCTGCATGCCTTCGGGCAAATGCAGAGCCCTTGCTCGCAATTGGCCGCGTTGGTTGAATCGAGAAGGTATCAGGATGCGGCAGCGCTCTCTACCACTTTTGCACCTCATGACTGCAATGAGGCCCGCACGGCACTCGCACATGCCTACCTGCTACACGCCCTGGGCCGACAGGAGGAGGCTGCACAACGTGCAGCAAATTTGAGTCGCCAGTTTCCAAACAATACGGACATCATCAACTTCCAAACAAGATTGGACCATCTCAACACTCAGCCTCCATTCGAGCACCTCGGCACTCCACAACAGTGGAAGCCCGAAGGAATGGGCGTGTCAGGAATCATAGCAGCCATAGCAAATGGCGCACCCGTCATGCTGCATCGCTTGCCTGGTCGTGAATCCATTTTTCCCGTAAAGGAAGAACCCACAACGCGTTATACCCAAAGCTTGGACAAGTCATGGCCTACAACAGCCGAGCAGAAGGCCATAAAAAAAAGTGCCTTTACGGAAATTGGGCCATCAACACGACTCCCAGACGGTCGCCTTGTCATAAGCGCTTTGGAGCTGAGGCCTTACCAGAGAGGAGATGCACAGCCAGCACTTTACCTTGTGCACAACGGCTCCGTAGAGCGTCTACCCATTTGCCGAAAAGGCTACAGCTACATGCATCCTACTTTTCACTATGAGGCACAGGAGCTGATTTTCGCAAGCGACGCACCCGGTGGCCAAGGCGGCATGGACTTATGGAAATCTGCGCTTGACAAGGACGTGTGGCAGGACCCCGTTGTGCTTGGTGACCATGTGAACAGCGCTGGCGATGAACTCTTTCCGCATGTGTACAGCGACACGCTCTACTTTGCTTCCAACCGGGCTGACCGTGGAATGGGTGGAGTAGATTTGTACATGATTGGCCCTGAGGACAACACTCCGCAGGGGCTGCCCTACCCCATCAACACAGTGTACGATGACTTCAACCTGTACGCTGACAGCTCGGGGGTGTTGTACTTCGTGTCTGACAGACATGGCGCTGCTACCGGCGGCGATATGGTGTATTCTTTCCAATGGGAGCCACAACGCCTGTACTTTTCTGTGCTGCGGGGGGCAATTCAAGGCGCTGATCATCAGGAAGGAACAGGTCTACACTTGATTTCTTTGGGAGGCGATACGCTTCAATCAACCAGCATGGACAGCACAGGAACCTTTAGCTTTCAGAATGTTCGTGGCTTGAGGAGCTACACCATAGCTCCAGATACGAGCATGAAAGCCCAGTCGGCACTGGAACTTGTGCTCTACGACGAGGCTGGAAAAGTGTACAAAAAAGTATTTGCAAAAGGTAGTGAAGGTTTTGTTTTTGAATTGCTTACTCCAGAGGATTATTACCTCGAGCGGCTCAATCTGACCGATCAGAGCTTACTGGATATCTTCATCGTAGGGCAATACCTCACTGCGCAAAATGAGCCTGTGAGCAGAGCACTAATCATTCTGGAAGACAGCCGAAACAAAGAAATTGCGAGAGCAACCACCGATGATGGCGGGTACTTTCGTTTTGAACAGGTGCAACCTGATGCACAATACACCTTGCTCGCCGAGAATGTACGCACCGACCATGTGATTTTTGTACTCGATGGGGAGGGCCGCTTGCTGCAAAGCATCCATCCCGACAGTACAGGCAATTTTGTATACATACGCATTGCGGAAGGTGTGCGGCAAATTGTGTTGACCAATGAACGCAGCGAGCAAATTAAGATTCCGGAAGGCGCTTCGATGGCGCTGCCCAATCTTTACTTTTCGCTGAATAGCGCCACGCTCGAGCTTTCAAGTGAGCACACACTTCTCAACATGGTCAAGCTCTTGCGCAAGAATCCTGATATTGGCCTGGAGCTTTCCGGCCATACCGATTCAAGGGGGAGCGAAGAATACAACCTGCGCCTTTCGCAGAGAAGGGTGGATGCCGTGATTGAAGCACTCGAAAAGCAGGGCTTGGCCCGCAACCGCGTAGTTGGAAAAGGATATGGTGAAAGCAAGTTGCTGAACCAATGTGGTGATGGCGTAATATGTCCGGAAGAGGAACATGCCAAAAATAGACGAATTGAATTTCAGGTATTTGAACTAATAAACGGTGAGTTATGAGGCTCTGTGTTGACAAAATATTGCCCATCATCCTGCCCTTGCTTTTCATAAGCATGCATGGGCATGCGCAAATAAAGCGCGCAGAAAAACTCTTTCAGGAGGGCCGTTACGAAGAAGCGTCAAAGGCTTTGCGCAAAGATTTTTTCAGCGCCAAGCGCGACCCCGGCACGGGGTATTTACTTGCCCAAACCTATTACCGCTTGCAGCGGTATGAAGAAGCGCGCGACATCATGGACCTCATCGCTGATCAAACCCTGCAGTCACCTGATATGGCCATCTTTTACGCCGATGTGCTCATCGCCAACGAAGATTTCGGCACGGCTTACCTCAATGCTGTGAGCTTAATCAGCGAAGAACCCTCCAATGCCCTCGCCTACCTTTTGCTGCAAAAAGTGAGCGATCTCGTGCGCTGGGACACAACTTCTAACTCCTCTCAACTACAGGCAATTGACGGCATAAACACCATGTACAATGAGCACGCGCCGTACGTGAGTGAGCAAGGCAATCTTTGGTATGTCACCGATGTCAACTCGCTTCAATCTATTTTTCCGGCTACGTACTCAGGTCAAAATGTAAACCTGCTTTACAAAATACGCTACAAGGAGGAAACACTTGCCATGTCAAAGCCACAAATGCTCGTGAAGAACAGAAAATACTACGAGCACGATGGGCCGCTTGAGCGTTGGCCCCAACGCGAACTCCACGCCATAAGCTTGCGCGATGTAGATGCCCCGGCGTACAGCTCTCAGGTGGGTATCTATTTTATCGACCTCAATAATTCCGGCGAACCCACACCTTTTCGCTACAACGAAAAATACAATACCGGGCATCCGACATTTAACGAGACAGGTACCCGCATGTATTTTGCAAGTGACCGGCCGGGCGGATTTGGCGGCATGGACATATGGTACTGCGACTGGCAGGATGGCAATTGGAAGGCCCCCACCAACATGGGGCCTACAGTAAATTCCCCCAACAATGAGGTTTTTCCCCGATACAACGATGGCAGGTTATACCTCTCCTCCGACAGAACAGACCGGGGCTACGGAGGCCTTGACCTCTACTACGCCATCGAATCAAGGGGATTCAAAACGCTGTACAACATGCGCTATCCCATCAATTCGGCATACGACGATTTCGGAATAAGCCTCGCGCAACACGAATTTGGCTTTTTCACATCCAACAGGCCTGAAGGCGAGGGTGGTGCCGACATCTACGCGTTTAGCTATTCCCCTGAAAAAATCGAACACTCACAGCGCATGGCCCAGTTGAAAGGGCCAACACTGCCCAAAGGAACTGTAGTGACGATATACAATTCCTCCAAAGCCCTGGTAAACCAAGTGCTAGTGGAAGAAGAAAACTTATTTTCCATTGGAGGGCTCTTCTCCAACGAAAGCTATACCATAGATGTGGGCAAACCTGATGGAATGTACAAACTGGAAGTTCTTGACGATTCAGGTGATGTAGCCGACACTTTTCTTGCCTCTTCCGATGGTACATACCGCTTGCGCTTGCTCGACCCTGAGGATTATAACATGGGCAGCAGTGGAGCCAGCGATGTAGCCATTGCTGCATTCGACCTTGGGGGAAGGCTGCAAGGTGAGGGCGTGGATGACTGGACGGGCACAGAGGTGTTGATTGTGGACCTTGCCACCGGAGCGTCACACCGCGTGGCCACTGCAGCTGATGGCAGCTTTGTGGCCGAAGGACTGCCATGGGGCCGTGAGTTTGAAATAAGCCCGGTGGGCGAAGTCCCCGCTCAGGCCATTGCCATTTACGGTTCAACAGGTGCGCAAACGCAGTACATTCCACTGCAATCATCCCGCACGGCCAATTACAGCCGCCCCTTGCCTGAAACGCAATGGATGATTGCCCAAGAGGTTGAAAGAGACGTGCTTGGTGTCTTCTTAAGCGGGACTGACTGGTCTGATAAGGATCTTTATTTAGAAGACATGCGCACAGGCCACAAAGAACGGGTTTACCCCGATGGTGATGGTTTTGTGCAATTGGGCCGGCTGAGTACACTCAAGGCATACCGTCTGCGCTGCGCAGATATGCCATTCAGCTTGGATGATGAACTCGCCATAATGAGCCCGGAAGGACAGGTTGTGCAAAGATTGAAGGTGAGATCAGAGGGCGACATTCTTTTTGAATACATGCTTCCTGAAGGCCCCGCCGACAAACAAGATCTTTTGGCTTCCGGCAAAACCCCACCTGCCATCGAAACTGCTGTTGAAGCGACGACCGACGAAGTTTACGCCACCTACCGCGCATCCATTACCGCATCTTTGGAATCAGAAGTGTTGCGCATGCTGCTTACTGATGATGCCGGAAGGGCAGATACCGTGTATGTAAGGAGCAATGGAAGCATGGTGCTTCGCGATTTGCAGAAAAAGCGGGCCTATCAACTCAGCTTCATCGATGGCCCTGCCCCAGAGCATGCCATGCTTCATATATATGATAGCCAAGGCAAAATGGTGGTGGAAATGCCGATATCGGATAAGAAGCGCTTTGACTTTACTTTGCCCGACATCGATGACCACACCCTCGAAAGGCTGAACATTCAGGATGTCGATGCCGACCCCTTGGCGCTATCGGGTGCACCGGCCCCTAAATCCGAAAATGCTCCTAAGCCTGCCACAAGCCCGGCAACCACCTCCTCCAGCACTTCTGCAAATGAGGCTCCGCTTCCCACAGGCGAATTCACCCTCGACAAGCTCTATTTTGGCTTTAATAGCTATGCGATTGTTGCTGAAAGCAAGCCTATCCTGGACCAGCTTGTGGCTGGCCTAAAAGCCCAACCCACCACCCGTGTAGAAGTGCGCAGCCACACCGATGCGCGCGGGCCAAGCATCTACAACCAACGCCTCAGTGAGCGCAGGGCTGCCGCTGTAAAGGCCTACCTCACGAGCAAAGGCATTGATGCATCGCGCATTACAGCCATAGGGGTGGGTGAGGTCGACCCTGTGAATCACTGCGTGGATGGGGTGACCTGCTCCGAAGCAGAGCATGCCCTGAACCGGCGAACTACTGTGTTGCTTTCGCAGAAATAAACCATTTTCGTACATTGATCCATCTTTTTATCAAACCATCCCATGCCATTTAGCCAGCCATTCAACCTTCAAAAATGGATTGATGACAACCGCCATCTCCTCAAGCCTCCTGTGGCCAATAAGAACCTTTATCCCGAAGGCACCGACTACATCGTCATGGTGGTGGCCGGGCCCAATGCCCGCAAAGATTACCATTACAACGAAACCGAGGAGCTATTTTACCAGCTCGAAGGCCACATCAACGTACGTGTACAAGAAGGCGGCAAAGCTGTGGATATACCCATCGGCCCCGGCGAAATGTTCTTGTTGCCGCCCAAAGTTCCTCACTCGCCCATGCGCAGTGCAGGTAGCATAGGTTTGGTCATAGAGCGCGTGCGTATGGGCACCGATTACAAAGACGGTTTGCTTTGGTTTTGCGACAACTGCAACCACAAGCTACATGAAGTGTATTTTCCGTTGAAGAATATCGAAAACGATTTTTTACCCAATTTTCGAAACTATTACGGCAATGAGGACCTGCGCACTTGCAAGCACTGCGGCACAGTAATGCCCACTGACCCGCGGTTTGTGTAAGCTCAGCGTATTAAGGTAACAGTTCCCCTCATTTCAAACTCCTCGCCTTGCGCTTCGCGGGCCTTGATGTAATAAGGATACACTCCTGCCGGACAGAAAAAATCGGAGTTGAGCATATTGCCCTGCCAGCCTGCATCAATGTCATCACTTTCGTGCACCATTTGACCCCAACGGTTCCAAATCAACATTTTGAACTTTACAATGTCAATGCCCTCCGCTTTGAATCGCTCATTTCGGCCATCACCATCAGGTGTAAACGCATTGGGCACATACAGATTTCCACGCACGAAAACGTTTACCGAATCTGTAGCCATACAACCGTCTGTGCTCATCACACTTGCGTAAAATATCGCATCAGAAGGCGGCTTGGCTATGGGCCTATTGCAAAAAAGACAGCTAAGGTATGGGCTAGAATTCCAAACTATAGGCAATGTGCTTTGCCCCTCAAGCTCCACTTCATCACCGAACCTTATCACCTTATCACGGCCTGCAAAAAGCTGGGGTTGGGGATACGGAAAAATCCATTGCTCGGCAGTGCTGAAACAACCTGCTTCATCGAAACCAGTCACTTGCAGCAAGGTAGGCCGCACAATGGTCGCTACGGGTTGTGCAAGGGTATGGTCGTTGAACAATTCTATGGGTTGCCATCGATAAGCCGCTCCTCCTGTGGCGCTTAGCATAAAGGTTTGCCCCTTGCATACGGCACTGTCAGCCTGAATGGATACGTTGATGCTGTTCACCAATACCTCCACTGACAGGCTCGTACTCCCGCAAGGGTTGGTACCCGTTACCGTATAGGTGGTTGT
>DAIOTP010000066.1:0-18703 GCA_036751905.1 Cryomorphaceae bacterium | reverse complement strand
TTCTTCGAGGTTGTAGACGGCACTCCTGACTACAAAAGCGGGCCCAAATGGACGGAGGTGATGGGTGATGTGGTGGAATGGATAAAGGGGAACGAAGTCAGAGGCAATGAGTAAGCCCCACCGCAATATGATGTGCACAATTAAAGTATTTACCTGAAAACAAAAGAAATGCACCGCGACTTCTACCGAAGTACAATTTCATCCGTCATACACAACATGAAGAAATTACTCCTGCTCCTGTTCATCCTCCTTTCCAACCTCAGCTACGGCCAAATCAAAGCAGTGGTGGTAAACAGCACAACCAAAGAGAAAGTACCCTACGTCAATATTTGGGTGATGAACGAGGACATCGGGACGACTTCAAGCACGGAGGGAGCTTTTGAATTAAAAATCGATGAACCAAAAGCCATACGCTTCTCAGCCATAGGCTATGAAACCAAGATTATGAATGCGGATGAAATCAATGCCAGCGTTGAGCTCCAACCATCGGTAACTTCGCTGGCTGAGTTGGTGGTTACCCCAAAAGAATTCACGCGAGAAGTGACGGTTGGAGCGTTTAAAAAGTCAGACATCAAGAGTCATTTTGGGTGCGCAACAACTCCCGGCATATTGGCGAGGTATTTTGAATACAAGGAAGAGTATGACGAAACAGTTTTCCTCAAAAAGATCAAAATGCTCACGCGCAGCAAAATAAAAGATGCCAAATTCAATCTTCACTTTTACCGGGTCAACGAAAATGGGGAGCCCGGAGCGGATATCCTTTCCGAAAACTTCATTGGAACGGCACCAAAAGGAAGAAAGATTATTGAAACTGACCTCTCTGACTACCATATTGCATTTCCGAAAGAAGGCTTGTTTGTGGCTGTCGAATGGCTGCTTATTGAATCCAATAAACATGAGTATGAAGCTTACATAGACGGATCAAATAAGAAAGGTGCAGTAATTTCTCATGAACCAGATTTTGGAACCATACCTATAAAATCAGAAGGAAGCTGTTGGCATTTTGTGCAGGGTAAATGGAGGTCAATGTCTATGATTCCTGAAACCCCAGACTATCCTTTTTCAAATCATCTAATGCTGGCTGTTGAATTGACTTTAACGAATTAGACTTATTGATTGCTAAGCTACAACGAACCCCACAACCCATGAACCACACCTTCCTCCAAAGCACCACCAAGCAATTCGAATACTACAAAATACTCGGCGAAAAGACCATTGACCAGCTGGACGATCAACAACTCTTCTGGCAGTATAACGAAGCTTCCAATTCCATCGCCATCATGGTGAACCACCTCTGGGGCAATATGATGTCGCGTTGGACGGATTTCTTGAACACCGACGGTGAAAAGCCCTGGCGGGAGCGCGACCTGGAATTCGAATCGGTGATCAAAACCAGGGAAGAACTCTGGGCAAAATGGAACGAGGGATGGGGCTGCCTTTTTGAGGCTTTAAACGCGATCAATGAAGACAATTTCGACAAAAAAATCTACATCAGGAATCAGGCGCACTCCATCACCGATGCTATTCACCGTCAGCTGGCGCACTACGCGTATCACGTGGGACAGATGGTGTATGTGGGCCGTATGCTGAAAGGCAAAGATTGGACAAGCCTCTCGATTCCCAAAGGAAAATCCGCGGAATTTAACCGGCTTAAATTCGATAAAGGCGCGCACGGTGGGCACTTTACGGATGATTTGAAGTAGGTTGATTAATAGGGCCAGTGACCATAGGGAGTGCGTATGTAAGGCCAGAGGAACTGTCACTCGCCAGAAGCGAACAACGGCCATTGAAGGCCAGAGGCCGAAGTTACTGTCACTCGCCAAAGGCGAGTTTAAAGTAGGTTGGGGTAAGAAGGCCAGAGGCCGCCTGCCTCCCGGAGGGACGGAAGTAGCTGTCACCATGCGATGGGCGTGGCGACAACGAAGACGACCTTTTCCTACAGCTTACAGGTTTTCTCCTTCAGCTTCACATTCAAAATCGGGTGGTTCAGCGAATAATCCGTCGCCAAATCAATGAGGTGCACCCCTTCGTTTTGGTCGCAGTGGGCGAGGATTTCCTGAAATTCCGCATCGCTTTGGGGCCGGTGGCCTTTGGCGCCGTAACTTTCCGCGTATTTCACAAAATCGGGATTGGCAAAGTCGAGGCCGTAATCGGCGAGCTCCATTTCTTCCTGCTTCCATTTGATCATGCCGTAGCCCCGGTCGTTGATAATGATGACGGTGAGGTTGAGCTTGAGCCGCACGGCCGTTTCCATTTCCTGGGAGTTCATCATAAATCCGCCGTCGCCGCACACCGCTATCACGCGCCTGTCGGGGTAAATCATTTTGGCCATTATGGCTGCCGGAAGGCCCGCGCCCATGGAGGCCAGGGCATTGTCGAGCAGCAGGGTATTGCGCTGATAGGCCTTGTAGTTTCGGGCAAACCAGAGTTTGTACATTCCATTGTCGAGGGCGATGATGCCGTCGTCGGGCATCTCTTCGCGGAGTATCTGCACGATGCGCTGGGGCAACATTGGAAAGCGGTCGTCGTGGGCGTAGGTGGAAAGGTGTTTCTCCACTTCCTTCTGGATGGTTTCAAATTCCGAAAAGTCCCAGTGCTCATTTGGCGAAAGCCGCTCGCCAATCGATTTTACGGAAGTGTTGATGTCGCCGGTCACGTTGAGTTGCGGAAAATAGACGGGGTCGATCCCGGCGGCGCTGTAGTTGATGTGGATCACTTTGGTGCCACCGTGCTTCATGAAGAAGGGTGGTTTTTCGATCACGTCGTGGCCCACATTGATGATGAGGTCGGCCTTGTCGATGGCGCAGTGGAGAAAATCGGAATCCGAAAGGGCGGCCGTTCCCATGTATTTGGGGCTGCGCTCGTCGATCACTCCTTTGCCCATCTGGGTGTTGAAGAAGGGGATGCCGGTCTTTTCGACAAATTCGCTGAGCACCGAGCTGGTATTCTTGCGGTTGGCTCCGGCACCGATGAGCAGCATGGGGCGTTTGGCCGCGCCGATCATTTCCACCGCCTCGTCGATCGCCTTTTCGCCGGCATTGGGCAGGGGGCTTTCCACGACGGGAAAAATTGGGCTGTCGCTTTCCTCTTCGGCTACATCTTCGGGCAATTCCAGGTGCACCGTACCCGGGCGCTCCTCGATGGCCACGCGAAAGGATTCGCGCACCAGTGAAGTCACATTGTTGGCGTGCACCACCTGCCGGGTCATCTTGGTGGTAGGCTTCATAAGCTCTACGATATCGATGATCTGAAAGCGGCCTTGCTTGCTCGTTTTGATGGGTTTCTGTCCGGTGATGATCATCATCGGCATGCCGCCGAGCTGGGCAAAAGCCGCCGGGGTCACCATATTGGTAGCGCCGGGCC
This sequence comes from Cryomorphaceae bacterium, assembly GCA_036751905.1. Lineage (GTDB taxonomy): Bacteria > Bacteroidota > Bacteroidia > Flavobacteriales_D > Cryomorphaceae > T3Sed10-241. Next base: position 15,340 of record DAIOTP010000066.1, on the reverse strand, counting down.
CGAGGGTGGCGAGGCACACGCCCGGTTTCTCCGTGAGACGCCCATAGGTGGCGGCCATAAATCCCGCGCCCTGTTCGTGGCGCGTAAGTATCAACTTGATCGAGGATTTGCGAATGGATTCGAGAAAGAGGATGTTCTCCTCTCCCGGCAATGCGAAGATGTATTCTACCCCTTCATTCTCGAGGGCTTTTATAAAAAGGTCGGCTGCTTTCATATAGGAAACAAGGTAAAGGAAATCGGGGCTGGGAGGTGGGGGTTTAACAAGTATTGGTCATTCATAGCCGGAATCAGATGCAGTGCACTTCCGTATTGTTTCAGGCGATCAAGGATCACGGTTAAGACTAAGATGTACATCCTATCTCTCTAACAGTCTCAGCAATTTTGAGAGTGGTGCGCTGCCGACATTCTGTGGTGTAGGTATTCCAGAGAGCCATTCATTTGTTTTCTCATCATGGCTTGATTCTACTATTACTTGTAATACTTGTAAATTTAAATTTTGTGATTCTATTTCAAGAAAGTACCAACCATTAATCCTTATGGAAACCAAAACCTTCCTTCCGATATTACTCTTTCTTTCGTCCGTTCAAAACAGCTTTTCACAACTTGCGGCTGATGCCAGACCCAACCAGTATTTCTGTGTGCCATGGCTTGCCGAGGAAACCTTTCAAGGCGCATTGAATGGTTCAGCTTCAGGTGGCGTTCCGTCTTATACCTACTCCTGGGAAACCGAGATCACGTTTGGATCGGACAACTTAAACATAACCTTTACCACCTCCGGCTTCTTGAACGACACAACCATATTCAATCCCCTAATTATTGATATGGTTATAGATACGTTGGGATTTCGACTCATCGTAACGAATGTGGAAGGTGCCACATCCTCTGACACTACTACCCCCTTTTTTTATCCAAGTTCACATCCCATTTGCTTTACCTGGAATATACAATTGAATTGGGCGAGTCCTCGACGTAAATCGTGGATTTGCTTTTCAGAACCTTTTGGCATCGGGTAGTTTTTGGTCGGAAGTAGCAAATAGGCTGCTAAAAACATTTCCAATTAGAAAGCCTCTCCCACCGTAAGATAAAAAGCTGGCTGTCCGTTGCCCACACCCACATCGAAGCGCACGTTGATGCGTTCCTCCTTGTTGATGGCCATACGCAGGCCGGCGCCATAGGTGTGGCGCATATTGCCAGTTGACAGGGCTCCGTAGCGAGGGGCCACAACCCCAGAAGCTGCAAAAAGTACAGCCCCAAGCCTTCCCACAAGGTTGCGCCTCAATTCCAATTGCACAATGGCACTGTGGTTGTCGCGGTAGCGACCTTCGTAAAATCCGCGCATGCGGCGGGTACCGCCCAGCAAGGCTTGTGATAAAAATGGTGCCTCGCCTTTAATACTTTCCGTAAAAAATTGCCCGGCGAGGTAGACGTCAGCAGGCAAGTGAAGGTAGTGGCGCACATCAAGTGCCCAGCGGGTGTAGCTGAAATCGCTGCCCATGTAGCCGCCATGCCTGTCCAGGTTGAACTCAGCGTACCAGCCTTTGTGGGAGTCGAAAATATTGTCGCGGCTATCGTAGTTCAAGAGCAAGCCAGCACCTGCATTCAATCCACCTTGGCTTCCAGCGATGCTGCCATCAATGAGCAATCCTTCAGGGTCGAATTCGGTCATAGTAAAGTCGTCAGCAATAAGGCGAAGTCCAGCATAAAGACTCGGAGCAAAACGCCTCATGAATGTGAGCCTCAGTCTGGGAAAATCCACACCGTACAGTTCTTCAAAGTCAGGTGGCACACCATTGCCTACCCCAAAGAAGTAGTAATTGTACCGGTACCAGCCGAGCTCTCCGAACAAGGAGTAAGCCTCCTCATCCCACCACAGCTGAAAAGGAAGGTACAGCAGCACCTGATCCTCGAGGGTGTAAGCTCCCCCGATTTGAATTTGCGACGGCCGGGTGCCATCACTTTCTTTGCGGAAACGCCAGGAATAAAAACCCGCCGCACCAAAGCCCCAAGTGGTTTCAGGGGTATAAAACACCAATGGCAAACCAAACAATACAGAACGATTACCTGACAAAGAATCACTGCTTACTCCCTGACTTTGAACGGAAAAGGTATTCAGAAAAATCGCAATAAGGAAAATACTTTTTTTCATTCTAATTGCCCTTGCTGCCAAGCCGCCATAATGCGCGCTCAGAAAAATAGCCTTTTAGCCTTTGCACTTGCACAGCACAATACACATGTGCATCTATTTTACATGCACCCGGAGTATTCTGCCGGGATTCTCATCTGTGAGCAAATACAATGAGCCGTCTGGAGCTTGTTTTACATCCCTGATTCGGGTATCAAGTTCCAACCTCTCCTGCTCCACAGCAGTGTTTCCTTCAATACCCACAACCACGATACCGCGGGCCTGTAAACAAGCAAGCGGCCCTGCCATTGCGAAAACATGCTGCCCGTGTAAAATTCTACTCCTGATGGTGCAACGGAGGGTGACCACCATAAGGCGGCGTCTTGGAGATCAGGACGCGTGTCGGGATTCGGTATGGGTGCACCCCCGTACTCATCACCCCATGATACCAGTGGCCATCCATAATTGGAAGCAGGCAACACCTTATTGATTTCGTCACCCCCTTGAGGGCCCATTTCCGAAATCCAAAAATCACCATTGACAGGATTGATGGCAGCGCCTTGCACATTTCGATGGCCGTAGCTCCATATTTCCGGCATTGCCCCTGAATCATTGGCGTATGGATTGTCAAGGGGTACAGTCCCATCCGGCCAAATCCTCACGATGGTACCTTGGTGGTTGCTCAAGTCTTGCGCGGCTGAGGTATGGTTGCGGTCACTGAGCGTCAGGAACAGGTATCCCTCATCGAAAAGTATACGGCTGCCAAAGTGGGTTCCTCCTGGCCGTTTGGGATTTTCCCGAAAAAGGATCTGGAAATCGAGCAGTGCATTGTCCTGCAATATGCCTCTCCCAAGCGCAGTGCCGGCAGTATTGTTGTCGCCCGGTTCGCTGTAGCTGAGGTATACCAAGTTGTTGTTTTCAAAGTTATCATCCACTGCCACATCCAACATACCACCCTGAAAAACAGCAAATACTTCGGGTACTCCTGCCAGCGGAGCAGAGAGGGTTCCATTGGTATTCAGGATGCGCAAGGCTCCGAAACGCTCAGTGACAAGCGCCCTGCCATCGGGCAAAAAAGCCAAGCCCCAGGGATTGCTTAAGCCTGAGGCCACCTCAGTAACTGCTTGCTCAAGGTTGGCAAACGGAGGCTCCTCGGGATCGTTGCAGCCGAGCAAGCTCATGGCGAGTAAGGCGATGTAGAAACGACAATGAATGTATCGTGATAAGTTTTTTCGGGTCATGTACGCAATATAAGAAACGATCTCCACCAGTATTATCCCTGATCAAGCTTTAAGAAAACACAGATTCAAAAGTACTGTTCACTCTGCAATACAACGCACAGACAAACCACTTCGTTTGTCGTTGCCCATCGTTACTATATTTCCCTGATTGTTGTACAAATACCGCATCCAAGCCGTGAATTGAGTAGCCTCTTCGGAAGTCCATATGGCTGCACGGTTGCCGAAATCGAAAAAATTACCGTCCAAATGCCTGGAGCTCCCTCCTACGGCGCTGAAACCACTAGCATTGGTTGCAGCTGTATTAGGATTGTTCCAATAATCAAGTCCTACAAATTTCATCGAGCCACCTGCCTCCAGGGCCCCACCAAGCTGAGCTACAAGAGCATCAAAATCCTGATTGGTTGGTAGCCGCCATCCTGCGGGACACAGCTGCCGTGGGTCATCAACTGCGTACCAATTGTATAAATTCCCATATATTTCGGGTTGATTTTCATTGTTGTAGGTACAATACGCCGGTTCATCGTTTGCTTCCCATCCTGCATTGTCGGTAACTTGGGGTATCGCTTCACCATTCCTAAAACGCGTAGTGCGCAAATTTTCCACCATCCAACACTTGTTGCCAATCAATGCGATGGGGTACTCATTGCCATCTACATCACTGATCGTTTCACATTCGGACAAGGGAAATGTGGCAGTGAATTCCATTGGACTATTTTCCACATGGCTTCCCTCACTATCCAACACACTCACAGCCATGCGCTGTAGGCCAAGGCCTCCGATACGCCAATTTACCTGAGCTATCCCCAAATCGTTTGTAAGCCCGCTGCTATGAGAAAGGGCTCCACCACCTTCTACAATTGTGAAGCTCACTTCCAAACCAGACTTGGGCCGGGTGAGTTCATCCAATACCCTCACCCTAAGGGGCAAGGGTAAATTCTGGTAAGGCTGTGCCACTTGCTCATCACCTTGCATCTTGAGGAGCACAAGCCTGCTTGGAATCTGAGGATTTGACGCCTCATCATCACTTTTGCAGGAAACTGCCAAAAACAATAGCACAACAATCGCAAAACAGTTGAACGCAATCAATTTGTAATTCATGCCCAATTTTAAGCATTAATCGCCATCTACAACACTTCTGGATGCTGTTTTTTTTTATAGAACCTTGCAAGCCTATGCATTAAAAAAACGCCCGGGAGGTTGTCCCGGGCGTTGAAAAAGGATATGAATTGCTTCAATTGACAATAAAATGCCTTGACAGCACTTGGTGTTCACTGCGCATTTGGAGTACATAGCTGCCTGCGGAAAGATCGCTGATATTGAGCTGTTGCTGTGGTCCACTCAAGCCGATCTGCTGTTGCATTCTTCGGCCTGAGATATCATAGATATCAAGTTGATACTGTTCTGCAGAATTGGTGTATACCTGAAGGAAATCTTTGGCCGGGTTGGGGTATACATTGATGTTCAGTTCAGCCGCAGACAGCTCTTCGCCAGTCACATCTGCACCCGAGTTTAAGGAAACAAGGGCGGCAGGCAAGGTGAAAGTAGACCATTCTGAAAACGGTGTGGCTATCAATGGACTAAGCTGGCAAGCGCAGGCTACGCGCCATTCATAGGTACTATTTGGCAACAATTGACTGTTGGGCACATAGAGCTGGTTGGCACCTGACAAAGGAATGTTAATCGTTTTTGCACCCGGTGAGCCAATCCGGCGACCAAACACACGGCAACCGACCACTCCAGGGCTGACATTCCAATTGAGCACCACTCCATGCGACAACACACTGGCTTGCAAGCCATCAGGAGCTTCTTCACAGGCGTCTCCCGGCTCCTGACCGCAGTCATCAAAGAGCTGCATACTTTGATTGAAAGCATCCAGGCCGCACATGGCCCCTATCATCCTGCCGGGCATGTCATCGGCTGGGGGATGTATACCTCCCCATATGCGCGACAGCGCCGACTCATTTGCCGCATCGCGGTAAGTGGCCCACTGCAATGTAAGATCTACACTGGGGCCATTTTCAAAAACGAGAAATTCATTTGCAGGAGCAAAAAACTCACCGACACCACCTGGAAAGTAGGCATCTCCGGTAAACGAAGTGAGCACTTCAGCAGCAGCCCGTGAAAAAGTAGAGTGCCCAGATACGTAACCGGCGAATGGAGGAGTGACAAAGGAGCTGCGCTGGTAAGGAACCCAACGCTCGACCAAAATCCAGTCCACACCTGCGACATCCGTATCCACATTGTTGATCGAGGCATGGCCTTTCCATGCCATCACTTTGATCTTATTGACATTTACATTGGCCGGACCTGCCAGGGGATCACCGGGTTGAACCAACTCAACGTAGCCGGGTATCAAGGGCAAACCTCCGGGATGGTAACGGGGCAAATCTGGATCGGTACTTTGGCCCAAATCTCCCATGGCACGCAATGCAGATATGGGACGGGTATAATCATACCATCCTTTTACGCCCCATGCACTGACTGCCACATCATGCATGGCTCCGCCCAAAGCAAGGTATCCTTTTACCAACCATTCACTCGGTTCCACCTCATCACCTTCACCTGCTATGCGGCGTTCGAGCAAGGGATGTTCACTCACTTTGTTGAAAATGGAGTACCAGTGACCCGGAGGGGTTTCAGAATCTGGCCCGTCAGCCCAAAACTCTGCCAGTACACGGGTATAATCACCCCTTGGCACAATATTTTGTGGATAAGCCATGCCGGTTGCAGGGTTAACTGGATGGCCTGGATAGGGTATACTGCCATCAAAGAGGTTGTAATAGCCAGGATGTTGCTCAAAGCTGGTTAGTATCTGGTCATTGTTGCCTGTGCCTCCCGGCGAAATATCCCACATTACACCGTCATTGGGGTCAAGGTGCGCTGACCAGATAAGGGTTGTAATAAAAGTCCACTCGAACAAGCTGAAGGTACCGCTGCCATCCATGCTGTGGTACGGAGGAGCTCCAGGATCATAGAAGACCTTCCAATCGTACTCATCGCGCTCGTAGGTAGATAAATCGTCATCGGATAGACAATAATTGTATACCTGACCCCATTCAGGTGCAAGGAAAGGAGGCGTGGCACCTGGAACCACATTGCCACTTTGATCAATAAAAATCTGTAAAGTCAGCGGTTGCCAGCGGTTGATATCAATCACACCTGGATTGCCCGGATCTTGCACGCTCAATGGTGGATTTACGGGCTCGTAAACCATGTTTTCATAATCGAGTACCTCATTCGAGCCATCTTGCAAGCCATACATGATGATTTGCTCCGCCACATAATTGCCAAATGCGGCAGGGTCACCATTGCTGTAATCAGTTCCTGTAAATGACGGGTCGTAACCCAATAAAGCCATGTGTTCGTCGTATCCCTGCTGCAGCAAAAAGTACTGAGGCGAATTAGCAAACCGATGGTTCAATATGCGGTACATCGCGAAGCTCAATGCCTCTTCAAATTGCGCCTCTACGTCCCCATTGATCGCGAAAGGGGTAAAATTGGAAAAAAAGCCATCTCGATTTTGCCCTAGCAGGTAGGTGCATCCACCGTAGTAGGTAGCCCATACATCCCACATGGCCACAGAGGTGTGGTACAAATTGCGGGCATGAATGGGTGGACGTGCAAAGTCACGCCGTATTGAAGCGAGCAGGTACTCATTCCATTGCCTCGGAATTGGAAGTTCCGTGCTCACCACAGGAAAGTCTGTGGGCGGTGCGCAGTTGGGGTCAGGGTTGGTAGGGCATGGGTCGCAGGCATCAGGCAAGCCATCGCCATCATAATCTGAACTGTTGGGGGCAAGTTCGCAGGTGTTGTTCATGACAACATCATAGCCCGCGCACTTTCCGTTTACAAAATCCGGCAGTCCATCGCCATTGATATCAAGTATGCCCACATCATAACTGTTTGTCGACCAAGCAAAAAATCCTGTATTGTACATTTGGGTGAACACGCCACCGTTGTTTTGAAGTATCTGTATGCGCCTTCCGGAGCTGCAAGGAGGAATGTCCACATCCACATCGCTTACAATGATATCGAGGTCCCCATCGAGATCCAAATCAGCTGCATGGACGTTGCCTCCAAAACCACCTCCGCCATTGACTATAAATTCGCGGGTGGTAGTCAGGCTGACATCTGGAACTGCTCCGCTCACGCGAATCACATAATCGGCCGCATCGTCCACGACGAAAATATCATTGAATCCATTGCCGTCAAAGTCGCCGATGGTGGCCATGTAAGGGGAAAATGGTGCCACATTTTGCCAACTGTTGAAATTGCCAGTTCCATTGTTAAATAGTACGATTACCCCCTGGCTATTCCATGGTGGCACACTGTAGAGGGTGGTCACTTTCACGATGTCAAGGTCGCCATCACCATCCATATCGGCCATTTCCACGGAAGTGCCAAAAGCCGAATTACGCAAATTGCCAAGACGTGCCTGACTTTCATTGGTAAAGTGGCCCGTACCGTCATTGATCAACAGAAAATCGAGTGCTGTTCCATTGCCTTGTTTATAGTTCACGAAATAAAGGTCAGGGTGTCCGTTACCGGTAACGTCGCCTGCATACACGGCGCAGAACAATATAATGTCATCATTGAGCACCGGGAAGCGCGTGCTGCTCTCATCGGCCAATCCAAGCCAATTGCCTTGGGCATCATTGCCAAGATTGCGGTAGTACAAGGGCTGCTGCTGAAAGGTGTTGGCCACGATTACATCTTCCCAACCATCGCCATCCATGTCATGTACAATGACGTACCTTGCAAATGTAGGGGTGCTTAGGAATCCGGGCGCGAGCTCAGCTGTTCTGTCTACCAGCACTCCGTTTTCATTGATCAACAGCAGGTCTGTTTTTGCAGGTTGGGTTTGGCTGGAAAAAGGCTGTTTGCGTACCACAACCATGTCGGGCCATCCATCATTGTTCAAATCGCCAACGGCATGGTTTTTTTCCTCCGGGTCTGAGTTTGCAACGGATGAAAGGACCAGCCTGTCATCGGTTTCCACCTGAAAGTTGAGCCATTCATTGGTTTGCCCCTGGGCGGTAGCTGCGGCAGTGAAGAGATAAATAAATCCAAAAATTGCGGAGCAGCTCCAAAAAGTATGGCGGACTGAACCCTTGATAATCTTTTTCATCAGTTTGGTTTTCTGAATTATGCTGCCGAATCGGTTTTAAAGGCGGCGCTATTGGTTAAAGTTGGTTAAACTCTGCGCAAGATAGTGCTTTGACCGCGTTTGTCCAAAACTAAATTTGGCCAGAAAGTCAATAGAAAGCCAACAAATTTGAATCAAGAAGCTGCAAATAAACACTAAAATGCACTGCGCAACAATGCATTGAAAAGGTTTGAAGCAAAAAAAAATTAGCTGATGCTAAAGACAAAGGCCCGCCTTGTACTATCCAAAGAGGCCCGAACTCAAGTAGCGGTCTCCACGGTCACAAACGATGAAAACAATGACCCCTTCTTCAATTTCGTCGGCAATTTGCAGCGCTGCCGTGCATGCACCGCCACTGCTCATGCCACTGAATATGGCCTCTTCGCGTGCAAGGCGCAGGGCCATGGACCTTGCCTGATCCTCACTCACATCAATCACCGCATCAACGCGGGCTGCCTCAAATATCTCTGGCACAAATTCAGGAGACCAACGCCTTATACCAGGTATACTCGATCCTTCAGTGGGCTGTGTCCCTACTATTTGCACTGCTGGGCTCTGCTCTTTGAGATAACGTGATACCCCCATTATGGTACCCGTAGTGCCCATGGCCGATACGAAGTGTGTGACGCAGCCCTGGGTATCGCGCCATATTTCAGGGCCTGTGCTGCGGTAGTGCATGCCCCAATTGTCAGGATTCGCAAACTGGTTAAGCAGCAGCAGGCCATCGCGCTGTGCCATGTTTTCAGCCAGCGTACGTGCATATTCTATACCTCCTTGATCATCGGTAAGGATGAGTTCGGCCCCAAATGCGCGCATGGTTTGTTTGCGTTCTTCAGTGCTGTTGGCAGGCATTATGAGCGTCATGCGGAGGCCGAGAATCTGTGCAATCATGGCAAGGGCTATTCCGGTATTCCCGCTGGTGGCCTCTACCAGTTTGTCGCCAGGACGGATAAGGCCCCGGTCAAGCGCACCTTTGAGCATACCATAAGCAGCGCGGTCTTTCACGCTGCCGCCCGGATTGTGCCCTTCCATTTTGCCGTAAAGGCGCACACCAGGCTTGTGGTAAAGCTTTGTAATCTCTACAAGTGGGGTATTGCCAATCAAATCAATAAGGGTCATGACTGCCGAAATTCAATGATGTCAGTAGGGCCTTGCTCGCTGCTCATGGCTGCTTTGTAATATACTTTGGTGTGGGGAAGCACGCTGCGTGTAAGCCACACATTGCCACCTATCACGCTGTGGTGGCCCACCACCGTTTCACCTCCCAGAATGGTGGCGCCGGCATATATCACCACATGGTCTTCGATGGTTGGGTGGCGCTTTTTCATGGCGTCGGCCTTGTCAACGCTCAGGCCTCCAAGGGTTACGCCCTGGTAAATTTTTACATGCTCACCGATATGGCTTGTTTCCCCAATTACTACCCCAGTACCATGGTCAATGCAAAAATGGGCGCCGATGGTAGCTCCGGGGTGTATATCGATTCCCGTACGTGCATGGGCCACCTCCGTGAAAATACGAGGAAGCAATGCCGCTCCCTGTTTCAACAAGTGGTGTGCTATACGGTAAGCGGATATGGCATAAAATCCTGGATAGCAGCGTACCACCTCCGCCTCGGAGCGGGCTGCCGGATCACCTTCATACATGGCCACCACATCCGCCCTAATGGAATCATAAACAGACGGTAAGGCTTCAAAAAAGTGCGATGCCATGGTGCCCGATCCCACATGGGCGGCGCCGGGATCATAGGCCAGTAAAGATGAGAGTTGTTGTCCGAGACCATACACGTACGCCTCAAAAGCTGCCTCATTTCCATGGTGATGCCTCTCAAATTCTGGAAAAAGCAAGGCAATGAGTTTGTCCAGAAATACTGCACTCAGCACCTTGGAGGGGCACTCATTGCACGCCAGCTGTCTTTTGTAAAGGCTGCTTATAAAATTATGATCCATAGTAATTTAGTGTTTTCAAACAACAGGTGCAATGATATGTACACTGTAGCTCACGCGCGTTTCCTTGCGCAACGTGGCGCCTACAGAACAATACTTTTCAACGGAAAGTGCCACTGCTCGGTTCACTTTTTCACTGTCCAATGCACCGGTCAGATAAAACTGCATATGAATCTCATCAAAAGGTTTGGGATCGCCTTCATCAGGCCGGGTGCCTTCCACCTCTATGCGCAGGTCCTCGAGTTTCTGTCGCTGCTTCCGCAAAATGAGCTCCAGGTCAAACGCTGAACAAGAAGCCAATGCGCTCATAAGCATCTCCATAGGTCGCATACCTTCTATTCGATGGCCTCTACCAATGCGTGCGCTTGCACCCATGGAATTGCTGGCTTCAAAAAGAAGGTCATTATTTATGCGCGCGAGACTTATCTTCGTTTTCATGGCATAAAGGTACTCAGGCTTTAGATAACCTAAATCACATACGGCTTATGGTATAGGATCTAGCTCAAATCAATGCTGAAGTGGATGCCTTTCACGCTACTTCCGCACAGGTGGACATATCAATTAATTTGACATCATATCCTTGATATACTGAAATATAGAAGGATTCAACTGTGCATGTTCGTGCATTCCCGTCGCCAACCCAACAATCCAGGCCTCAGCCAAAAAAAACCTTATCTGAAACACTTGATATACATGTGTACACTACTCACCCTTGCACTGCAACTTGGTTTATTGCTACTTTAGCCGTCGCAAATGGGAATGGGCTAAACGCTAAACCCCTCTACAGCACCAATAAGTAAGACAATTGCCCTTTGAGCACCTTTAATTTAGATCCTGATAACCCCCTCAGCCCCGAAAGAGGACGGTTACTTATAGCCTCTCCTCACCTGGATGACCCTTACTTTCAGCGAACTGTCATACTCATTTGCGACCATAACCCAGAAGGCTCTTTTGGTTTTGTGCTGAATCGCTATATAGAGATCGATCTGCCCGACTTGGTAAACAGCCTACCTACGGGCAGTGGGCGCTTGAGCCTCGGTGGGCCTGTCGAGAACAACAGCCTTTATTACCTCCATTTACTGCCTGATTTGATTAATGATAGCCAACACGTTACAGGATCTCTGTACCTCGGCGGTGATTTTGAAACCATCACAGAAGGTCTAAAAGTGGGCAGTATTACCGACGCTCAAGTTCGCTTCTTCGTGGGTTACAGCGGCTGGAGTGAAGGCCAACTTGAAGAGGAAATAAGCAAGCGGTCGTGGTACGTGTGCGAAGCGGAAGGGCTGCCCCTTATGGACTCGCATATTGACAACCTTTGGCAAATAGCCTTGCGCAGCATGGGTGGCCAATTTGCCAATCTGGCGCATTTTCCCGCCGACCCAAAGCTGAACTAAAAAATTTCGGATTCTGTTACAGCGCGCTCGTGGATGGAATTGACCGCTACCACGAGCCTGTCACCCATTTTATGGAAATAGCGCTTTTCGCCGTAGCTGCGTACCCACACTACGCCCCTCACTGCATTGGTAAGCAGCAGCTCGTCGGCCTGTAGGAGGTCTTCGGCACACAATGTTGCTTCGTAACAAGGTGTGCCCAGTTCGAGTGCTGCGTTGATCACCATCATACGCATTACACCACCTACACATCCCGACTCAATGGGGGGTGTGATGAGTTGGCCTTTGGACACTACAAACAAATTGCTCGAAGTAGCCTCAATGACATCGCCGCAGTCGTTGCTCACCAACGCGTCATTGAGCTTATTGGCCTGTGCCCAAATGGCTGCCTGTATGTATACGTGATTGCCCAACAATTTATACGCCGACAAGGGATTTCTGTGTTTAACCAGGCCTTTGTATATGTCAATATGAACTCCCTCTTGCATTACCTGAAATCGGCCTTCATCGAGAGGCATGGCTTCGAGCACAAAGCCTGCGCGATTGAAATCAGGCCTGTAGGCGCCCTCGCCTTGCCTGAAAAAGGTGAAGCGGAGGCGTGCGTGCTCATAGCTATGGTGTTCAAGAAGCTTGCGTACCGCTTTCCGCAAAAATTCCTCCTCAAGTGCTATCCCCGGCTCCATGTGCAAGGCTGCACAAGCAGCTTTGATCCGCTCAACATGCGCACTCCAACCGTGTATATGGCCAGCAATGACACGCATTGTTTCAAAAAAGCCATCGCCCAGCCTCATCGCCCGGTTGAGGGACGGAAAGCTCGATGATTGGCTTTCATGCAAATGACCGTTGTAGGATATGATCTTGGGAAAAGTCATAGAAGAATTGACCTACAAAGTTAAGCGTTTCGCCTGCACTTACAGGCCAATATAAGCTCCAACTTGCCCAATAAAAGCCAAGCCGAACCGGGGCGCCAAAATCAACAAGAGCAACAAGCCATACAGCCCACCCCACAAATGCGCATCATGCGCAATGCCCGTTTGGTGGTTTTTCCGGCTCATATAGTACTCGTACCCCAGGTAAGCCAGGCCCAAAATGAAGGCGGGAATGCCAATAGGTATGAAAAATAAGTACAATGGCACTGTAGGAAGAAGCAAGATAAAGCCCATCACCACAGCCGATACGGCTCCTGAAGCCCCGGCCGAATTGTAATTGGGGTTGTCCACATGCTTTTGAAAACCCGGCAACGTTGCTGCCAACATGCCACCAAAATAAAGCAATCCATAATAGAAACGTCCACGGCCTTCACCCCAAAACTCAATTTGAGGAAACAGTCGCTCAAAAAGGGCTTGATCTGAGAGTATGGACTCCAGCAGGCCCCCAAATTGATAAAGGACAAACATGTTAAAGAACAGGTGTATCCAATCAGCATGTATAAATGCATGGCCCGGTACGCGCCACCACTGCTTGTGGTAATACACTGCCGAAGGATTGAAAAGCAATGTATTAAACACTGCAGGGCTGCTAAATGCCCATATGCTCACGAGCACGTTGATGCCCACAAGAACCGTGGTAATGCTCAGCTCCATCAAGATGTATGGTCAATGGCAATGCGCCAACCATTGTCCGTGAGGCGCCATATGAGCGTAAAATAGCCTTCGGGCCTATCGCCGTCACGCAGCAAGAGCCAGCGCCCGATCATTACGGCATTCTGACTGTCGATGGTTTTGAACTCAAGAATCTCAAAATCGAGCGTGCCCATACCGCTTTTGTCGGGATAGGCTTCGCGGTAGCGCTCCAGTAAGCCATTGGAGCCCTTGATCATGCCTCTGGATGTGGTAAAGCGCAGCTCATTTCCATCTATGTACCAGGAAACGAAGCCATCGAGATCGCCTTCGTTCCAAGCGTCTTTTTGTGCTTGCAGTGCTTGCCTTATTTCATTTTCGATTCTCGACTCATTCACTTCATCATGCGTTTCGCATGCAGTGAAAAAAAGGATTGCAAACAACACATACGGTGTACAACTTCTCATCTTAATGATATTTTTTCTACGCTTCTATCGTTTGACATTGTGCGCAATGTAGCGCGAACTGTGGCCGTATCGGGAGCAGTACGCAATTGCTGCATAAAGCTTTGTTCATTCAAATCGTTCGACAAGGGCATGGTCCCAAAACCAAGGTATTTTTGACCCTGAACCAAGGCGAAACCACGTTCTGAAGTATCGTCATTGATGGTGCACAAGGCCCATAAGGTATCGCTTCCTTTTTTGCTGGCTTCAACAAAGGTGTAAAAGGCCTCTGACTCGGCATTCGGATCATCGGCTTGGGCGGAACTGCAAAGCGGTAAGCCCACCCGATTTGGCGAAAAGCCATAGCACCTGCACTGCTCAGCCAACCATTCACGGGCCTCAAGCGGTGATCCAAAACGGCCTACCTCATCGGGATGCCCACAGCTGCGCACCAGCCCATACTTCCAATAGCCCGATCGGCTTTCGTAAAGACGCATAGTAAGCGGAGTGCTCCTTTCGCGTTGTGCAATGTTGTAGGTGGGCTGCAGGTGGCGAATATCAGCATCCTCATGCAGCGCAGCGAGGTAAGCACTACCAGAACGGAAGTACTTCACTGCACGCACTTCTTTTTGGAATCGCTGCTTGCGAATTGACCCGCCTTGAGCAGTAAAATGGCTGAGCACCCTGCGATGCAGGTTCACTGCCTTTCCGATGTACAGGGGGCGCTGTGTATCATTTCCATAGAAATGGTATACACCTGGCGATTCTGGCAAAGCCTCCACATCTTCTGCACGCAATTGCGCGGGCAGCACCCCTCCACGGCCCTGTCGGCCAAGCTCCGCCTCCAGGTGTAGTCCATCATTGATGTTATGCAGCGCAAGCAATACCTCTGCGGTGGCCATGGCGTCGCCTACAGCCCGATGTGGGTTAAGGTTGCGAATGCCCAGGTGCTTGCACACTGCACCAAGCCGTGCAGATTTGAGTTCAGGGATGGCCCTTTTGCTCAACCTCACAGTGCAAAGCCGCTTTGCCTGATAATTGATTCCACATTGAGCGAGTGCCTGCTTTACAAATGTGTAGTCGAAATTAACCTGATGCGCTACAAAAATCCTATCCGCAAGTGCGGCCTGTAGTTCGGCAGCTTTGGCTGCAAAAGAGGGCGCACTGCTCACAAGTGCCGTGTCGATGCCGGTGAGCCGCTCCACGGCATATGGAATGTTTCTGGAGGGATTGATCACGCTGTGAAAAGCCAAGCGTACCCCGGCATCATCGACGTGCACCACCGCCAATTCGGTGATTGCATGCCCTTGATGAAAAAGGCCTGTGGTTTCAATATCAACAACGGCGAATGGAAACATCATGCGGAATTTATGCGGATGTGTGAAGGTACTGCCTTTACATTGTCCTTGCACGCTTATCTCGCGACGTGCTGCATGGTTTAGCATATTTTTGGAAAAAAAAAAACGGCTGCCCGGGGGCAACCGTCTTTCACTTG
>DAIOTP010000065.1:0-18775 GCA_036751905.1 Cryomorphaceae bacterium | reverse complement strand
GTCAGCGTGAAATTGTGATTTTGCAGAACACCACCCCAGGTGAAACCTACTACTTCCGCGTGTATCACGGAGGCAGTGGCACACCCAACAACCTGGACTACAGCGTGGCAGTGGCGCACATTCCTTTCATCAAGCTGCGCGACCAGGATTGCAACGTGTTTAACTACACCCCGGCCAGTACTATCCGTACCGACCTGCCTGCCAATCAGTTCTTGCTCACCAACTTTGAATTTGAGTTTACAGAGCTGGAAGCGCCTTTCAATACCTACGAGATCATTTCGCCCAACGGGTCCAACCCTAACTTCCTCATGCAGTGGTTCCCGCAGGCCCAATACGGACGCACCTACAGTGTGCGCACCCGCGCCCGTATGTATCAAGGACCCAACTGGGGTGACTATGGTGATGCCTGTGTGATTGGTTTTGCCAACACCCCGCTCACCACACAGCTCAAAGATGAGTTGGCGCTGGGCTTCTATAACATGTGCGACTTGCTCGAGGCCGACAATGTGGCTGGTGCCATAGGTTACCGATGGAGAATTACCGATGGATTTGAAACACTTATCCACACTACTCCCAACCGATTCCTGCCTTTGAAAGATGTGGAAGGCCTCAACCTTGGCTCGCCATATGCCGTGAGGGTTAGGGCTTACACCCTTGGACAGTGGGGTCCGCTTGGTCCTGTGCGACTCTTTGCAATGAACAACTTCGTGCCCCTGACGCGCATAGACAATGGCATCACGCCTTGCGATGCCACCTATCCGCTTACTCAGGTGCTGAGTGCCATTGAGATTTGCGCTGCCACTTCATACACGTGGAGGTTTACCAACCTAAGCAATCCAAGCCAACCCGACCTTACCTATGTACGTACGGATGGCTTGCGCACCATTAGCCTGAGTTGGGTAACCGGTCTTGTACCCGGTGATACCTATGCCGTGCAAGTGCTCGGTGCTTCGGGAGGATTGGTTGGTTCATTTGGACAGGCCTGCAACATCACCATCGCTGGTGGAACGCAGGGACTCGTTTCTCAGCCTTCTGCATCCGCCTCTGATGGCTTGGCCCTTGAGGTGAAAATGAGCATCTACCCCAACCCAAGCGCAGGTGCTGAGGTGATGATTCAACTGGATGATCTGGGTGTAGGTCAGCACGACATGGTTATTGATGTGTATGATGCCTTTGGCAAAAGGGTGCACAGCCAGAATGTGGCCAACGACGGAAACAGCATGAATGTGGGAATCAGATTCCAAAAACCACTCGCTTCAGGTTTGTACACCGTCAACATTATCTCCAACAGTCAAATCGTTGGTGCCCGTAAATTGGTTGTTCAAAAGTGAATTAGTTAATCAATACAACCAACATGGCGCGGCCCCTTTGAAAGGGGCCGCGCTTTTTATTAGCGAATAGGATGTACGATTTGCCAACCAGAGCAGTAGCGGCTGTAGCCCCTCTACCCTTTTTCAAAAAAAGTTTTTAGCGAGAACCCGCTCAACTATTGAACTTCGCTGTAAGTGGGTTGCCCATCGGTATGGTGCTTGGCATACGCCGCACAAGGCTTATGACTGCTGCTACACGCTGTGATGCATGCAGCGAAAAGTCCGATAGCCGCTAGGCTCAATAATTTTTTCATGCTGCCGGGTAATTAATTATGGTGGGTATACCCAAACCATTCCGCTAAGGTTTCAAAAAAATTCTTGACCGCTTGTCAGGCAAAAACACCATTGATAAAGTACTATGATCTTTTTAGTACCATGCATTGCATAGTACTAGCAGAATATTTATATTTGTACCTGAAAGTTTACTGGCCAACATACAATCAGGCTTTCATCCAATATTCAGCAAGCATGAACATTGAAAATACAAAGGCGCAGATGCGAAAAGGGGTGCTGGAATACTGCATCCTACAGCTGCTCATGCGCAGTGAAATGTACCCAGGTGATATCATTGAAGCTTTGAAGGAGGTAAAGCTCATTGTCGTGGAAGGCACTTTGTATCCCATGCTCACAAGGCTCAAAAACAGTGGAATACTCGAATACCGATGGGAGGAATCAAAATCCGGCCCACCCCGAAAGTACTACAAGCTCACACCACTCGGACAGGTAACATTAAAAGAGCTGGATGATACCTGGCTCGATTTACAAAATGCTGTAAACCGCACAACCAATAAGCTAAAGCCATGAATAAGACCTTGAGGGCCAATATAGGCGGCCGCGTTTTCAACATTGAAGACCTTGCCTACGAAAAATTGAATGCATACATCCATGCCATCCGGAAGTACTTTGGCAATAAAGATACCGCCGATGAGATCGTTTCGGATATTGAACTGCGCCTTGCTGAATTGTTCGCAGAGCGGCTCAACGCGAGCAAGGAGGTGATCACTGTGGCCGACGTCGAGGAAGTCATTGAGATCATGGGGCGTCCGGAAGTTTTTGCAGAAGCTGATTCAAGCGAGCAGTACGATCAATCACATAGCTACAATGCAGGTACTGGCAAAAAAATCAAGCGTGTATTTCGTGACACTGACAACAGCGTAATTTTTGGGGTGTGCGGCGGACTAAGCGCATACTTGGGCTGGGATCCGATCATACTGCGCATCGCTTTTGCTGTAGCATTCTTCGCGTTTGGGGTTGGACTCATACCTTATATCGTATTGGCGCTCATTATTCCGGCAGCCAAAACAACTGCAGAGAAACTCCAAATGCGGGGAGAGCCTGTTACTGTCGAAAACATTTCCCGAAAGGTTTCAGAATCGTTTGAAGACATGAAAGAGGAGATCAAAGACTTTGGTAAACGAAACGACATCAACGAAGCACGCATTCGTGATGGTGGAGAAAGACTCGGCGAAGGATTGAAAAAGTTTGGAAGCCTTTTGCTGAGCATTGTCAATCTACTTGCAGCAATACTGGTGCGCCTTATCGGTGTAGTTCTCCTCATCGCGTCGTTGTTGGCACTGCTTGTAATACTTGCTTTCATATTTGGGTTTGATATGAACATCAGTATTGGCCAGTATGAGCTGAGCGATCATTATGCCCTCGAAGTGTTGACACACATCCTATTCGCAAACCAGGTGCATGCGCAATTGTTCCTTTGGAGTGTCAGCGCGCTGCTTTTAATACCTTGTTTGGGGATCATGATTGCTGGCTTCAGGCTGTTGTTTGACTTAAAAAATGAAGGGAAAAATTATGTTGGCTCCCTGCTCACCGGACTGTGGATTATTGCATTCATTGGTCTCTTTTACACTGCCGCAAAACTGGGCAACGAGTTCAAAACCGAAGCCATGTATAAGGAACCCATCACAGAAGGCGCCTTAAGTACTGATTTACTTGTGGTGACGGCAGAATCGGCGGATGTACCCGCGTACCGCTATAAACACCTGTGGTGGCAGTCACATCGATATTTTCCCCAAGGTGTAACAATTACTGAGGGTGATTCGACTGACTATATATACCAAGGACGAAATATGCTTACGGTGCGCCAAAACACAGATACTGACCACATCCAGATACACCTGGAGCGTAGGTCAAGAGGTTCGGGCCATAAGGCTGCAGTACAACACGCAAGTGGTATACTCCCAGCCCACTCCATGAGGGGCGATACCTTGCATTTGCCTGAAAGGTTTACGCTCACTGAAGGTACACCCATGCGGATGCAAGAAGTGCGCTATGAAATTTACGTGCCCGTAGGAAAACGGATTCAATTCAATAAAGGAACCGCGCCACTGCTGCGCGATGTGCCCAATGTAACCAATACTCCTGATGAAGAAATGGAAGGCAAAACTTGGCTGATGACACAAAATGGGCTGATCTGCGCAGATTGTTCGGAAAACCAAAGTCCTGATCTTCAACAGCGCACGAAATAAATACAAAACCATGGCATCTAAGCACATCCTCATCAATAAAGCCAAAATGGCCATTGCGGCCATCGTTATACTGGGTTTCGCGGCACTATTCGCTATGGGCTATCTCGTATCAAAAAGCACGAAGCAAGCTACTACCACTGACCCCGCCTCTGGCACACCCACAGCTGCTCAAACACAATACGCGCTGCCAAGTTTTGTTCCATTGGTGAGAGTAGGGATGTAATACTGTGGTGCGGCGATCAGTACAAGGGAGGCTGGCTTGACCTGATGGGCACCTGACAGCCGAGCGGCTGCGGAGCTTTGCAATGGGAAAGGTAGGCACAGCTTTTATTATCTTTGCGGTGCTCAATCCTACTGATATGTCAAATACCAAAATAGTGCTTTCCGAAAAGGAAGAGGTCTTCGTGAATGAGGTCATCGCTGATTACAAGCTGGCTTGCGAGAGCAGGGAAGCCTCATTGCTTGGACGCAAAGAAGTGCTTACAGGCAAAGCCAAATTTGGCATTTTCGGCGATGGCAAGGAGCTAGCACAATTGGCAATGGCCAAGCAGTTTCGAAACGGCGATTTTCGTTCGGGGTACTACCGCGACCAAACTTTTATGATGGCCATAGGCCGCTTGACGATCAAGCAAATATTTGCAGCCCTCTACGCCCATCCCGATCCAGAAAAGGAACCTTCCAGCGCTGGGCGTCAAATGGGTGGGCATTTTGGCACTCCTACATACAATCCCGTTACAGGTGAATGGCTTGACCTTATGGATCAAAAAAACAGTTCGGCCGACATATCCCCGACAGCTGGCCAAATGCCCCGATTGCTAGGACTTGCACTTGCGTCAAAAATGTACAGGCAGCAAGAAGGCCTCAAGTCAGGCTTTGACATGTTCAGCAAGGGCGGCAATGAAGTAGCCTTCGGCACAATAGGCGACGCCAGCACCAGCGAAGGACTCTTCTTCGAAACCATCAATGCGGCAGGGGTACTACAGGTACCGATGGTCATGTCGGTGTGGGATGATGGTTACGGCATCAGTGTGCCCAAGAAATATCAAACCACCAAGAGCAGCATTTCTGAATTGTTGAAAGGGCTGCAGCGGGACAAAGAGCTTCCCGGCTACGAAATTTTCAAGGTAAAGGGTTGGGACTACCCAGAATTGGTAAGCACCTATGAGCGTGGAGTAAAGATCGCACGCGAAGAGCATGTACCTGTCCTCATACACGTTGAAGAAATGACCCAGCCGCAGGGCCACAGTACTTCTGGCTCACACGAGCGCTACAAGAGCAAAGAGCGACTCGAATGGGCCAAAGAGTTTGATTGCATTGCCAAAATGCGTGAATGGATACTCCGCTTTGACCTCAGCAGCCCCGAAATGCTTGATGAGATTGAAAAACAGGCGAAAAAAGCTGTGCGCATGGCCCAAAAAGAAGCTTGGGTAGAATTCCAGAATGAAATTATAGAAGAGCAGGAAGCGCTTGCGGGTATACTCTCATCCTTTTCAGGAAATGAAGATGTAGCGCGGCAAGCGGATGCCCTGGGACGCATCAATGAACCCATACGCAAAGATTTGCTCAGCACGGCGCGTAAGGTATTGCTGACGCTCAGACAAGAACCAAGCCCCGAACGTGATGCTTTAAAAAAATGGGTAGAAAAGCAGCTGGACGCAAACCACGACCGATACAGCTCATTTCTGTATGCACAAGGTCCGAAATCGGCTTTGTCAGTACCTGAAGTGCTGCCCGAGTTCAACAACGAGGCGGAAATGGTGGATGGCAGGATTGTGCTCAGGGACAATTTTGCTGCACTTTTTGAAAAGTATCCTGAAGTGGTGGCCTTCGGTGAAGATGTAGGGAAAATTGGCGGTGTAAACCAAAGCATGGAAGGCCTCCAAGACCGCTTTGGAGAGCTACGCGTAGGTGATACAGGAATCCGCGAAGCCACCATCATCGGCCAGGGGATTGGCATGGCAATGCGCGGCTTGAGGCCTATTGCCGAAATTCAGTACCTCGATTACCTGCTCTATGCGCTGCAGATATTGAGCGATGACCTTGCCACGCTCCAGTACCGAACCAAAGGAGCGCAGATTGCGCCACTCATCATTGCCACCCGCGGCCACAGGCTGGAGGGAATTTGGCATTCAGGCTCGCCCATGGGCGTAGTGATCAATGCACTGCGCGGTATCCACATCTGTGTACCGCGGAACATGATAACAGCAGCAGGATTTTACAATACCTTGTTGCAGAGCCACGAACCCGGCTTGATTGTTGAGCCGCTGAATGCTTACCGATCAAAAGAGCCGCTGCCTACGAACCTCGGAGCGTACACCATCCCCCTTGGCATTCCTGAAGTGGTACACCAAGGCAGCGACTTGAGCATTGTATCATATGGATCAACTTGCAACCTGGCATCACTGGCTGTACGAGAGCTTTCAGAGCTTGGCATCAGTGCAGAGCTCATCGATGTAAGGACCCTGCTCCCCTTTGACAGGGAACACAGAATTGGCCAAAGCCTTGCGAAAACAAATCGCTTGCTCATCGTCGATGAAGATGTTCCCGGCGGAGCCTCGGCCTACATCCTCGAACGGATCCTACAGGATCAGAGGGCATTCTTCCATCTCGACAGTGCACCTGTAACGCTTTCCGCAAAAGCACACCGACCTGCTTACGGTACCGATGGCGACTACTTCAGTAAACCCTCTGTTGACGACATTGTCGATGCAGCGTATGCCTTAATGGCAGAGAGTGATCCTGATAATTTTCCGGTATGCTAGAAAATCTTTTGGTAGAGGTCGCCCACACTTTACTGCGCTAATAGTCATATATTTATTCTTTTTTTTTCCAATATATCAGACCCGCTTTGTTTACAAAATAATTTCATGTTCTCTGAATGGGCTTGCGCATATCGGGTCATATTTGCTTTATTTGACCTTGGTTTGGTGTACAATAAACACTGATGTAACTTGAATCGACATTCTTTTAGTCTCACAGCTAAGCTCTTTATTCTTATTCTGTCGCTTGTTCCAGCTGTTTTGTGTGGGCAGGGCACGGTGAGTGGTACTGTTTCAGATGCCACTACAGGAGAAACACTCATTGGTTCTTCAGTGATCCTCAAGGGTACCACCACAGGTGTGAACACCGACGTAAATGGAAACTTTGAGCTCAAAATCAATCAAAATCCCCCATTTACCCTCGTTGTGCGCTTTATGGGTTACTCCGATCAGGAAATAACAGTGACCGATTTCACACAAAAGCTGAAAATCAAGTTGGGTACCGACGAGGTGTTGATCAAGGAGGTGGAGATTGTTGGTAGCCGTATTTCAGAAAAAACAAAGCAGGCACCACTCACAGTAGAGTCGATGGATTTGATTGCCATCAAGGAGTCACCATCGGGTAGTTTTTACGAAAGTTTAGGCAATCTCAAGGGCGTGGATGTAACCTCCGCGAGTATGGGATTTAAGATTATCAACACACGGGGCTTTAACAGTACTTCGCCAGTGAGGTCGTTGCAGCTTATTGATGGAGTTGACAACCAGTCACCAGGATTAAATTTCTCTCTAGGCAATTTTCTTGGTGCGAGCGACCTGGACGTGATGTCGGTTGACATCATAGCCGGAGCAAGTTCGGCATATTATGGTCCAGGAGCCTTTAACGGAGTGATCGACATGCGCACCAAGGATCCGTATCTCTTTCCGGGCCTTTCAACTTCCATAAAAGTGGGCGAGCGCAGCATGTTCGAAGGAGCTGTGCGCTGGGCTGATGTCATTGAAAACAAGAAAGGTGAAAAGCGTTTAGGATATAAGATCAACTTTTTCCACTTCAGCGCCCAGGATTGGGAAGCTGACAACCTCAACCCAGTAGATGGCTCGTCGGTAACTGCCGAAAACTTTTCGGGCTGGGACGCGGTCAACAGGTATGCGGACGAGGTAACCACAGGAGGAAACAACTTCTCTCGCCGACTCGATCTACCAGGATTGGGGAGAGTATACCGCACAGGCTACAACGAGGTCGACATTGCCGACTATGACACCCAAAATCTCAAGGCGAACCTGGGCTTGTACTACCGCTTTCCGAAAGACATTCAGGCCTCCTACAATTTCAATTATGCCAACGGAACTACCATATATCAAGGAGACAACCGAATTAGCCTTAGAAACATACAGTTTTATCAAAACAAATTTGAACTCAGAAAGGAGAACAAGTGGTTTGTGCGGATGTACAGTACCCATGAGGATGCCGGCGACTCATACGACGTGGTACTCACAGCCAACATCATGGCCAACCTGGCCAGAACCGAAGGCAGCTTTTACAGAAACTATGGGTTGAATTACCTCCAAAACACAGATACCCTTTATGCAAGTGGAATGCCACGACAAGCTGATTTTATATCAACCTTTCCCCTACCAAGTCAATTTCCAGGCGATCCTCAAGGACTTCTCAACGCCAGAGAGCAGTGGTTCAACGGCATAGCAAGTGCGCAAGACGCCTGGGCCGCTGACAATCCAGAATTCATGCAGTGGTTCAACGATAAAATAAGAAGACTTACAGACAGTCAGGCTTCAACGGGTGAATTTCCCCGATTCGAGCCAGGAACTGCGCGTTTTGATTCATTGTTCAACGATGTGACCTCCAGACTTTTTACCGACAATGGATCCAGATTTTACGATAAATCGGCACTGTATCACGCCCACGCTGAGCGGACTTTTGATGTGGAAAGGGTAGGTAAATTCATTGTCGGTGTGGATGGCCGCTTGTACCGCCCCGATTCCAGGGGAACCATATTCGAGGACACCCTTACTTTCACCAGGCGTCGCATAGAAACTGTGGATCCTGAGACAGGTGAAGTAACTACAGAAGTGGTAAAGGTGGACAGTACTTTCCGTAGAGTCACCAACCATCAATTCGGGGCTTATGCCGGGTATGAAAGAAAGTTTATCGCCGATGCACTGATTCTGAAAGCCACATTGCGCATGGATAAAAATGAGAACTTCGACGCGGTGTTTTCACCTGCCGCCTCTGTGGTGTATCAGCATAATGAAAATCATGTATTTAGAGGCGGAGTAAGCGCAGCCGTAAGAAATCCAACCATGGCCGATCAATTCCTTTATTACGACATCGGTCGGGCAATTCTCGTTGGTAACCTGAATGGTTTTGATTCGCTCGCCACTTTTGATTCCTTCAATGCGGCGCGCAATGCCGGCGCTACTTTCGGATGGGATCTTATCGAATTCATTGATGTGGCGCCGATCAAACCCGAACGGGTACGCACTTTTGAATTGGGCTACCGCGGAACACTCGGCACCAAAGTATATGTGGATGCCGGATACTTTTATAGCGTGTATGAAGACTTTATCGGTTTCAATTTTGGAATTAATCTACCCTATACACCCCAGAATCCACTTCCACCCGCCAGTGCGAGGGCACTCCGGGTAGCTGCGAATGCGGTTGAAACAGTAACCACACAAGGTGCAAATATCGGTGTAAACTATTATTTTGCAAGAAGATGGGCACTCACCACCAACTACAGTTGGAATAAACTGGTGAGTGGCGAAGACGACCCAATCATACCCGCCTTCAATACCCCTGAGCACAAGGTAAATCTTGGCATCAGTGCCCGGGAATTGAATACAAATTTCGGTCTGTTTCGACTTAAAAACTGGGGCTTAGGCGCGAATTACCGATGGGTGGAAGGTTTTATTTTTGAAGGAAGTCCACAGTTTACAGGATTTGTGCCTTCCTATTACATGGTTGATGCAGCGGTGAATGCCTACTTTAGAGAAATCAATACGACGGTAAAGATCGGTGCTTCCAACATTACCAACAATGCAGTATTTACAGCTTATGGTGGGCCGTTTGTAGGCCGTTTGGCTTATATTTCCTTGACTTATGAATGGCTGAAACGATAATATTTAACTAACTTTACCCTAGTCCTAAACAAATCAACACACATCCTATGAAAAACCGTTTACCACAACTGCTCATTCCTGCGCTGCTTTTGGGCACCTTGCATGTGAGCGCCCAAACGCGCTATAAAGAGCCCGTTTTTGAAAATGTCAACATTGTACAAGGTGTTACCTTTGGCGCCAATGTGGACGCTTTGCGAAGCAACCCATCCAACCCTGCTGTATTCGGCGCACAAATGCAGGAAGTAGCAGGCATTATCACCAGCGGGGGTGACATTCCGCTCAAGTTCTTTTTGTCCAATGCACAGCTTCCTCCAAGCGACCAAACTGCGCTAAAGCTATTTCCATTGGAAATGGACATATACACCCCGGCAGGTGACGACGTGAGTAACCGTCCGGTTATCATTTACCTCCACACAGGAAACTTTTTGCCACCTGTTATCAACGGTGGCGTCACAGGAAGCCGACGCGACAGCGCTGTAGTGAACAGCTGCAAGCGATGGGCCCGTGCAGGCTATACCGCCGTAGCAATCAGCTACCGTTTGGGTTGGAACCCGATTGCACAAGGAGAAGGATCAGCTGACATACGCCGCGGCACCCTGCTTCAAGCAGTATACAGGGCCATCCATGACACGCAAACGGCCGTTCGCTATTTGCGTTCTACGCTAGCCGGTGGAAATCCCTATGGCATCAATCCTGAACAAATTGTGCTTTATGGACAAG
This sequence comes from Cryomorphaceae bacterium, assembly GCA_036751905.1. Classification (GTDB taxonomy): domain Bacteria; phylum Bacteroidota; class Bacteroidia; order Flavobacteriales_D; family Cryomorphaceae; genus T3Sed10-241. The sequence goes on along the minus strand of DAIOTP010000065.1, from coordinate 8,308 downwards.
GCTCGGGAGGATACGTTGCACAAGCATACAATACATTGAATGATTACGACACTGAAATTGCAGGATTGAGTAAATTCATCAATTTGACCACTTTTGAACCTTACGTAAAAGAGGAAGTGGACGGGACCATTGACGGCGGTCCTGGTTTCTTTCGCTTGCCCGATCCTTTGCAATTGGCAGGTATAGACAGAAGCATCAGCATGTCCATCAACGCAGGCGGAGCACTTGCTGATATTTCCTGGCTTGATGAAGGCGAAGCGCCCATGGTTTCTTTCCATGCCATCCGCGATCCTTTTGCCCCTTTTGGCAATGGCACCGTAGTAGTTCCTACCACTGAGGAAGATGTTGTGGATGTATCCGGAGCCAATATTTTCATACCTCAAGCCGTAAATTTTGGAAACAATGACGCCTTCAAGGACATGCCTTCAGAAGGGGATCCATACACAACCCGTGCGCGTTCTTTGTACGGTCAAACATTCGATTACATCTTGTCAGCCCAGCCTACCATTACTGTAGCTCAAAACGCTGAAGGCCTCTTCCCGATTGTACGACCAATCAATACACTGAGCGGAAACATCTTCACCAATGAAAGTGGTCCATGGGATTGGTGGGATTTTGCTACGTTCGAACAGGTGGTTGCAGGAACAAATGCGGCACTTGGCTTAACAGGAGCTGATGCCTACAATGCAAATACAATTCACGGAGGTAGCTTGGCTGGCAATCCAGGAATGGGTCCTGAAAAAGGCAATGCATACCTCGACACCATTCAAGGATATGCCAACCCACGCATCATGTGCGTACTTGGCTTGCCAGGTGTAGAATGTACCACCATCAACACGCGCAATTCAGTGACCGAATCGAATACCAATGTATTCCCCAACCCAAGCAGGGAGGCCTTGAACATTCGCAATACTGAGCAAATCATCCGCAGGGTAGAGCTGTATGACCTCACAGGTCGATTGGTACGCTCCACTGTTGTGAATGCCAATGAATACCGATTCGAGAGAGGAGCTGCGAGCAACGGCGTATACATGTTGCAAATAGTTTTTGACAACGAAAGGATTACCAAGAAGATCTTGTTCAATTAAGCACCTTTTGTCTATCAAATATTTTAGCCCCGGTCTCCAAACCGGGGCTTTCTCTTTATTTTTGTGCCGTGGAAAAAATTACTGAAAGTGCGTCGATCTATGAGCACCTGGAGCGGAAGTCGGCTGCTGAAATGCTGCGCGAAATCAATCAGGAGGATGCCAAAGTAGCTCCAGCTGTTGCCTTGGCCCTTCCACAAATTGAAAAGCTCGTGTTGGCTTGTGCTGAACGGATGAAGCGCGGTGGAAGGCTCTTCTACATGGGCGCGGGCACCAGCGGTCGCCTCGGCATTGTGGATGCATCGGAGTGCCCACCAACTTTTGGCGTACCCCACGGCTTGGTGGTAGGCCTTATAGCAGGTGGTGATGCCGCCATACGCAAGGCAGTTGAATTTGCCGAAGATGATGTGAACCAAGGTTGGGAAGATTTGAAAGCGCACGAAATAAGCAAAGATGACTGCCTTATCGGGATTGCAGCCTCAGGAACTACCCCTTACGTGATTGGTGCCCTTGAGCAGGCGCGGGCTGCCGGCATACTCACGGGCTGCATTACCTGCAATCCGGGAGCACCTGTGAGCGCAGCTTGTGAATTTGCCGTAGAGGTAAACGTAGGCCCGGAATACGTGACCGGAAGCACCCGAATGAAATCGGGTACCGCCCAAAAACTTGTGCTCAACATGATCAGCACCACGTTGATGATACAGCTGGGCAGGGTAAAGGGTAACCGAATGGTCGACATGCAATTGAGCAACAACAAACTCGTGGATCGTGGCACACGCATGGTCATGGACGCTCTTCACATAGATTACAACGAGGCCAATAGGCTGCTGCAAAAACACGGCAGTGTGCGCAATGCCATCAACGCTTACAATGCCTGAGCATGCATAACCTTGAACCATACTTCAATTGGCGAAGCTATTACACCGCCGAAGATGATCACAGGTCACCATTCTATGGCAGAGCGTACAGCGAATTTGAATTTAGCCTGAAGATTTACGACCACTACATTCATCCGCAGTGGGATGATTTTGGCTCCTCCACCCTCTTCCTAAAAATACTTTACGCAAATTATCCCGAAGGCTTTGCCATCCTGGAGTTTATAGGTGAATGGAACGATTGCCTTCACAACGACATCATGTTCCTGAAGCGCGACATCATAGAGCACATGATGGAGCAGGGCATCTGTAAGTTTGTTTTGATTGGTGAGAATGTGCTGAACTTTCACTATAGCGACGATTGCTATTACGAGGAATGGTTTGAAGAGGTGAGTGATGAAGATGGGTGGATTGCAGCACTCAACTTCCCGGAGCATGTGCTACGCGAATTCAGCAAGGCCAATATTGACAGCTATTTTGTGCTGGGAGGTGCCTTGAATGAAATGGCATGGCGCACTTTAAAGCCAGAAGCGCTGTATCAACGCATTGCCGCCTACGTAGAGCGCAGGCTACTGAGCACTTGAGGACAACCCGCGCAAAACGGGCACCATGCGCTTGTCGATTGGGAAGGTGAAGTGGCCTTCATGCAATTCATCAAGGTATTGCCACATGAACAATTGATTGGCCTCCAGCGACAGCAATGTTTCAGGAGCCGCCATCTGATGCAGCCCTTGCTGTGTCTCCATTGACCAGCCTTTCGGCAAAACAGCCAAAGCTACGCGATAGTATACGGAAATGACCTGATGGCTGGGATTGAATGCAGATGCTACAAAAAAATCGGTGGTGTAAAGGTGGTCTTGAACTAAAACGTCCAGGCCTGCCTCCTCCAAAAACTCGCGTTGCAGCGCATCTTTCAGGCCTTCGCCGAATTGAAGGCCTCCACCTGGTAGCTTGGTAAATGCCTTGCCCGCGTACACCTCATTGCTAAGCAAGAGGTACCCATTGTGTACCAAAGCACCATACACACGTACATTGAATGGAAAGCTCATGGATGTGTAGGTTTGGTGGCTCTAACCATCTCTCGCTTGCCGGGAGGGCCGGGCAGTTTTTCAACCTCCAAGCCTGCTTCTTGCATATTTCTGCGCACCAAGCCTTTGGACGCGTAAGTCACAAGCCTTGCGCCCGGCTTTAACATGTTGTAGCATTTGCGGAAAACGCCCACAGTCCACAACTCCTCCTGTGCCCGAAAGCCAAAAGCATCGAAAAAGAAGAGGTCAAAGGCATCATGTGGAGCATCCCAGATCAGGAAATCATCTTGAAACTTATGGAGTGTGAAATGCGGACTTACAAGCTCATTCCTACCCCATACGGCATCATTGACCTTGTCAAAAAGAGGACGTGCAGCAGCGTTGTTGAGGTATTCAGGATAATTCATCGCCTTGCTCATTTCCGGCTTGAGCGGGTAGAGCTCTATGCTCCTGTACTGAATCCTTCGCTCCGCTTCGTTGGCATAAAGCGCTGCCACCAAAGCGTTCAAACCAGAGCCAAAACCCAGTTCAAAAACGTGCACCTCACCGCTGCTGCTTTCGCAAACGGGCTTCAGTCCTGCCTCAACATATACGTGCCAGGCCTCACGAACAGAGCTGTGAAAGCTGTGGTAGTGTTCACCAAGCGACGGTATGAAGAGGGTGTGGCTGCCATCGGCGGTGGCAACAATTTCAGGCGCATACTTTTGAGAAGCGTCAGGTGCATTCATAGGTTAATCACAAAATCTTAATCACAGTGAGGATTGTACGGACTGTTTAGCACTTATCGAGCAGATCCGGTAAAAGTACACCAGAATAAGGGCATAGAAATAAGGAATCGCTCCTGAGTTGACCAACAATTCAATATTCCAATTTTTGGATGTTTGAATAAAAGCGGGAGATTGCGCATAAACACTGCGTTTCTGTCCGCTGAAGCGTGGGCCTTTTATGTGGCAGGCGGGCTGCACGGGCATTTATGAGAAAAGTTGCTCACTTCACTGGGATTGCTCTCTCCCCGCAAGGGAAACTGATTATCGCGCATATGGAGTAGGCATGGCTCGCACTCGGCGTAAGGTAGGCTTACCCCCCTTTGAGCCAAGGCGCACCTACCTTGCGGCGAAGCTTCATCATAGGGTCTATATCTGGACAGCACCGCTGTAATACCGCTGTGAAACCGCTATGAGATCGCTTTCACACCGCTTTGGTATGACCTTGGTCCCGGCTAAGCAGCCTGATGGATTGTATTGCTTGAGGCAGTACATCATCGCAAAGCACTGTGCGTTGTCATCAGGTGCCTGGGGCTCTGTGAGCAGCTACAGCAATGTTCATACCGCCTTTGGGCAATCCAAAGGGTTGATGATGATGATGATGAATATACGAATAAAATGCCTTTGATTGCATTGGTGTTCGGGAAAGTTTCGCTTCATTTCAGGAGATTACTCATCGAAATAGCAAGTATTGCAGGCTCTCGTGAAAAAAGCTGCCTGCTGCACTGCTACCATTCACAGCACGCAGTGATTCCAATTCAAAGCAAAGGTAATCTGTTGGCTACTCAATAATTTTGAATTCCGTCCTTCTGTTTTCTTGCCTGCCTTCAGGGGTGTCGTTGCTGGCAATGGGCTGGCTTTTGCCATAACCTGTGTAAATGAGCCGATCCTTCCCTATGCCTTTGTTTACCAGATATTCAACGACTGCCCGCGCCCTGTTTTCTGAAAGTTCCTGGTTGTACTTGTCGCCACCTACATTGTCGGTGTGGCCCGAAATTTCAAGCTTAATTTGCGGATTTTCAACGATAAGCTGCTGCAGGCGCGCAAGCTCAGCCTCTGACTCCGGCCTGATGGTGAATGCGTTGTAGTCAAAGAATATATTGCGCAATACAACACGCTCTCCGATTAAGATGCGCTTAAGGCGTATTACCTTGTAAAACTCCTTGTATACTGCGGTATCGGGAATGTCGAAATTCAGTGAATTGAAGAGGTATTTATCAGCATTCACATTGATGCCATAGTTGCGGCCAGCGGGCAGCATTACAAGGTAAGCCCCGTTGTCAGGGTCACTTTGGAAAGTAGCAAGTACGGCCGATGTAGCGTTGTCAATCAAATCAATGGCGGCGGCCACGGGTTGATCTGTTTTGTCGTCGATCACGGTACCCTTGAGCAGTACCATTCGGCTGGTACGAATCTTTACCTCGGCTTGCAATGGCACTTCGATGCGCTTGTCCTCACTGCCCACCATGAGCTGTTCTTCCACATTGAGTACGGGTTGCTTTTCGGGGCCCAGGAAGGTGATTCGGTATATGTCTTTATCGCCCAGGCCATCTTCGCGGATGGACGAATAATACGCGGTGCGGCCGTCGGCTGCCACCACGAAGAACACGTCATCATCCGGTGTATTGATGGGGTGTCCAATATTGATAGGGCGCTGCCATTGTCCTGCTTTTTTCTCTGTGTAAAAAATGTCATTGCCGCCCATGGTATTGTGGCCCTTTGAGCTGAAGTACAGGGTTGCCCCATCGGGGTGTATGTACACCCCATCCTCATCATGAGGGCTGTTCACTGTGGGTCCGAGGTTCTGGGCAGGGCCCCAATCTTGCTTTCGCAGGTCCCAACGCGCCACGTAAATGTCTTTGCCACCAAAACCTCCATCCCTGTCGGAAATGAAGTAAAGTTCCTGGCCATCGTAGCTCAATGCGGCCGACGTTTCATGCGCGGAACTGTTGATGGTTTTGCCCAAAGATTTGGGCTTGGTCCAAATGCCATTTTCCAACCGCGAAACATAAATATCGCCGTTGCCTTTGTTGGATCCCTTGAATACAAAGAGGGTTTTTCCATCAGGTGAAAGACCGCTGCTCGCATCGTGGCCCGGGCTATTGATGTTTTCACCAATGTTGGCGAGGGGCGTCCAATTGCCATTCTTGTTGCGGCTATAGTATATGTCTTCAAAGGGCAAGTTGTCAACATCATCCATCAATTTTCCGACGCCTTCCTCTCGGCGGGCTGTGATGATCAACAAACTCTCATCCGTACTGATGAGCGGTGCATATTCGGGCGCCGGTGAGTTGACGGCAGGCCCAAGGTTATCGATCCACACGCGTTCTTTAGTCATTGTGAGCACTTTTCCATTTTTCACCTCTTCGATGTGCTTGCGAATGATTTCCATTTCCTCTTGGGTGGCCTTTTGCGTGCGCAGCACATCCAATTGTCTCTGATAATGCTCCAGTGCCTCATCCCAAAGGCTGTTGAGGTGATATCCCCGCCCGAGCAGAAAATTGATGCTGTAAGTATCGTAATTCTTGTCAAGCTCATGCGAGCGCTTGAGGTAGTCGAGGCTTCGGTACTTGTAATTCGAGTACAAATAGCACACCCCCAATTTGTAATTGATTTCAGCGCTTTTGGGATTAAAGGCATAAGCCTGCTCGTAGAAGGGAATAGATAAATTGAAGTAGCTGGTATTGCCCGCAAGAAAAAATTTATCGCCTTCTTTAATGCTATTGCGTGCAGCTTTGAGGCCGTCTTTGTCATTGGGAAAATACGCTTTGTCGAATGGTACATCCTGTGCGCTTAGCGTTAGTGCATATCCGATCAAAAAGGCAGTAAAAAATGTGTTCAGCTTCATCATTTCAATATTTGCAGGATATACTTCGGTAAGTTTCGGCGGCGCCAATATTCATTGAAGCGGCTTTTTCCCAATCGGCGCAAGCACCGGTCATGTCGCGGATCATTTCGCGGGCTATACCCCTATTCAAATAAGCGAGTGCATAATCGGGATTGAGCTGCAGCGCTTTACCGGCGCTGCTTACCGCCTCTTCGTACCGCTCCTGCTTGATGAGTGCGCTGGCGAGGTTGTTGTGCGCGAATGCATACTTCGGGTCAAGTTCAATGGCTTTTCGGAAATCGAGTTCTGCTTTTTCATAATCCTCAACCATTTGATAGGCATAGCCACGGGCGTTCACAACCACAGGATTTTTGGGATCGAGGCGCACAGCCTCGTTGAGCTCGTTGAGCGCATCCGCATGTTTGCCCAATTTGCGGTAAGCGGCACCCAAATTTGCGTAAGCACGTGCCAAGCCCGGATCGAGACGAATGGCTTGCTCATAATCTTTCACCGCCTCTTCGAGCTTGCCCAAACTCATGCGCACACTGCCGCGGTCCTGGTATGCCGCTGCCAAGGTTCCTTTGTACTCTAAAGCCTTGTTGAAGTCTTTTTCTGCTTTCTCAAGATCACCATTGCGGTAGTGCAGCTCAGCACGGTACAAGGAGGCATCGCCTACCTGGATATCGCGCTCTATGGCTTGGCCATAACAATCAATGGCCCGTTCATGGTGGCCAAGAAGGTGGTGCGCGCGGGCCTGCAGGAAGTATACATCCTGAAGAGAATCGCTCAGCTGAAGGTAGCGGTCAAAATCGGATGTGGCGAGTGAGTAGCGCTTGGCTTCCATGTAGGCGGCGGCGCGGTTGTAATACGCTTTCGCAAAAGTGGGTTCCAGCTCAAGTGCCTGCGAAAACGAAGCAATGGATGCGTCGATTTGTAGATTTCTGTAGAATTGAAGCCCTTCATTGTAAGCCGCAAGTGCATCGGGTGAGAGGCCCCCTTCCTGCTTTGAAGCATCAAGCACATCCGCCTCAATGCTCACCCGGACAGTATCCTGCTGACCGAAAACAACTTGTACAGAAATGAAGAAAAAGCAAAGGCTCAGTACAAGGCTACGGGTTCTTGTATTCATTGAAAAGGTTTTTGTGAAGTTCGTTACAAATGCAGGGCAGCAGTGCCAATGCGCGCATTACTTATAAAGCCGCACACGTGGAAAACCTTAACTTCGCGCAAAAATTATCTATGGCCAAAAAATCACTGCTCAATGGGGGCTCTCTTCAATTTCTCGAAAAGTACATCAACAACGCATCTCCAACAGGCTTTGAAACGCTCGGACAGCAGGTTTGGCTGGAATACCTTAAGCCTTATATAGCGAGTTATGAAGTAGATACCTATGGCTCGGTGGCGGCGGTAATCAATCCTGGCAAAGATTACAAAGTAGTGATAGAGGCCCATGCCGACGAGATAAGCTGGTTTGTAAATTACATCACCGACAAAGGCTTTATATACCTGCGGCGCAATGGAGGCTCGGACCATATGATAGCACCGAGCAAGCGCGTCATTATTCACACCGATAAAGGACCAGTGAGGGCCGTATTTGGTTGGCCTGCCATACATACACGCAACACTGCCGCTGGTGGTAAGGAGGAGACACCAAGCCTCAAAAACATCTTTTTAGACTGCGGATGTACCACCAAAGACGAGGTTGAAAAATTGGGGATCCATGTAGGTT
>DAIOTP010000064.1:0-19177 GCA_036751905.1 Cryomorphaceae bacterium | reverse complement strand
GTTTTCGATGCGCAGTACGGCCATGGTCTTTTGGGTTAAATGTGGTGCAATATAGCAGCTTGACGAATAAAGAGGGAAAAATACTACACGGATGGTAGCTGAAAGGGGATGGGTGGCAATGGCCAACCCGTGGCATCCATCAAATATTTATAAATCAGCCCATCCAAAACCAAGAATATGGTCTCGAACAAAAATATGTGAAAAGTGCATTTTCGTCTCAGCACGGTTGCTGAATGTTCTTTCTGGACTCGAACCACTCCACTCATTCCTGCCCCTCACGCACCACATCCTGAATGCGGTGTACAGCGTCATCAAGCTGCTCAGCAGCCTGTTGGAGTGCTGTGGTGAGTTCCTCCCGCGGTTCAAGATCATCCCTGACCTCACTTTGGTTAAGCAGGTTCACGAGTGCCAAAATATTTGCCAGTGGTGCCCTCACAATGTGTGCATTGTGAAAGGTGTATTCTTTAAGTTTTTTATTGCTTCCCACGAGTCTGACGGTACGCTCTTCGATTTTTTGCGCAAGATTTTGGTTGAGCTCCTCTATTTCAGATTTTTGCTGTTCAATGATTGCATTTTTTCTTCGCGTTGCACGCAAATTCAAATATCCGTAAAGGCCTGCTGCGATAAGCAGCAGTAAGCCAAGTCCCAGCAGCCACAAAGTACGTCTGAGCAGTGCAGACTCGGTTCGCATCACTTCCATTTGGAGCTCTGCGGCCTCTCGTTCAGCGCGTTCCAGGGCTTCTTTTCGCTGGAGCTGCCCAATTTCGTAGCGCAGATTTATTTCCGAAAGGCTTTTGTGCTTTTCGATGCTAAATAAGCTGTCATTGATCAGTTTGTACTGCTCGAGGTAGTTCAGTGCCGATGCATAGTTGCCAAGTGCCTTGTGGCTTTGGTAAAGTATCTGCGAGAATGCTGCCAAACGGGTTGTCGCGTTGAGTGTCTCGGCGCGTTTGTAGCCCTTTATAGCATACTGTATTGCTGCGTTGTACGCTTTTTCTGCAAAAGCAACCTTGGCGAGGCCGGCAAGCGGGTACAACTCTGGGAACACGTCCTGAAGTTGACCTGCAAATCCAAGACTTTGGACATAGTGCATCTCGGCATCTTGAAGTGCACCTTGCTCCAGATGCATATCTCCTATGTTGTAGTGTGTCATGGTTTGACCGTATGCACTTTCACAGGCTTCGGCTTCTGCAAGGCCACGTCCAAAATACCTCATCGCATCATCGCGCTTCCCAAGACGGCTATACGCTATGCCAAGATTGTTGTAGGCAAAGTAAGTGCCTTCACAATCGCCGCGAGAACTGTCAAGGGCAATGTTGCGCTCCAGATATTCTATGGCTTGCGCATACTCATCGAGCTCCAGGAGCAGCAACGCGATGTTGTTGAGCGTAATGCTCTGATTGGCCTCGTCGCCAATGCCTTCGAGCAGACGCTGGGCTTCCAGATAGGTGGTGAGCGCTTGTGGGTAACTGCCCTGAAGCTCCAGCACAAGTCCGAGGTTGTTTAAAGTCAAGGCCCTGCCATGCAGGTCAGCAGCTGCTTCAAGGTGGGTAAGGGCGCTGTTAAAGTATGTGTAAGCTGAGTCGTATCTATTGAGGTTGTAGTGCCACAGGCCAATCACGTTTTCACTGCGGCCTACGCCTTTTCGGTAAGGCAATGATTGGCTCTCCCTCAAGGCTTCGCGGGCCAGGACAATGCAGGTGTCGGGTTGTGAAGTCCGGTATTGGAATGCAAGATCTGTAAGAGCGAGAACTCTCGTGGTGTCTGTGGTTGTATCTGAACGTATTACCGCGTTCAAGCTGTCAATAATGCCGCGTTGTTGCCCGAGAGCATCCAAGTGACATGGAAGAAGCATCAAAGCCAAAATGCCTGAGAAAAGATAGGTACGGGTTGAGCAATTGAAACTGAGGTGACACGAAGGCAAAACAGAAATCGTTATAACGGATTAAGGCAGCAGACTATTTGCTTTGCAAATATAATATTTATGGAACATCACTCGCTGATTGAAATTGAAAATCATGAAATTAGGATTTACGATTTGAAGCACCATGCGGACTTCTCCACCATTTCTCCGAGGGTTGACTTTTTTCATCCATACTATTCAGCCATTTCTTGCATTTGTCCCATGGCAAAGATCAAGTTTGCGATGCATGGAGCAACGTTTTCGCGGTGATCCAAAATAGCGAAGCACCCTAGCCTATGAAATGTGCACCGTGATTGCTGTACACGGCGCTGTAACCAATGGGAGTAAGTTCAATGAACGTATCAGTACTGCTCGAGCAAATAAGCAATCACATCGGTGCTTGTGGCAATGCCCTTCAGCTTTACTCCATCCATCACGGGCAGTGAATGAAATTTTTCTTTCACCAATAGCTCAGCTACCTCACGTATCGGTGTATCCACGGTTACACCTTTTGGATTGTGGCTCATTACTTGGTCTATGGTCAGCATATCAAAGACTGCCTCATCACTGTCACCTTGTCCATTAAATACATTACCAAAGCTAAGCCGCATGATATCGTTTTTACTGATGATTCCAACGAGCACTTCGCCATCCATTACCGGTACGTGGCGAATGTTTTCTTTATTGAATATTTCTTTCACTTTACGCAAATCATCTTTTCCGCGCTGCACGGTGATAAGTGCGGTGGTCATAATTTTGCTAATGGGTTCTCGCTTTTTCATATTGCTTGATTTTGTTTCTTCAAATATCCAGTTATTTAGTTGGGTCTACTGTGATATTATTCAGCTCGATGCATGACAAATGTCAGTTATGGCTCGCAGCCATCTTCGCATATAATTTTATTTATTCGCTTGTGATGTGACGCGCATGATGTTGGCCCGTAGCTCAAACAGTATTTTACTTGAAGACTTTCATTGATGTAGGTTCACTGCTGCGCAGCAGCAAGAGCAGCATTTACATGCTCAGCGCCCTTCCATGTGCTGCATAAATATCTGCAGCATCTTTTCTGGTCGGTTTTCCTGCCTCACCCGGCGTTCTATACGTCGGTCAGAGCGATCATCCATAAAGGCATAGCGAATGAGTTCCCTACGAAGAGATACCATTTTATGGTAGGCATCGGTGAATTCTTCCCAACTTTCGGCCAACTCAAGCTGTGCACGCATATGGGGCAGCAGCACTTGAATCACCTGCCTGCGGAATCGATTTTTCACGCCCAGTGGTATATCATTTTCACCTGTGTAGGGGTTGTAGGCATTGTAGGTATAGGCTGCATCCAGCTCTGCATCGAGGCGGTCGAGGCGCTCCCAATCTGCCGACCAACTTAGGAGTGAATCCATTTCCATAATGATTCCGGCAGCCAACTCACGTCCTGTTTTGTAATCATCGTTTTGGGCATAAGCCCTGATACGCTGCTGCAAATCACGTTCTATCCAGCGCTCTAACACCATGCTGGCGGTTCGTCCTTTATTGCTGTACAGGCTGTCAAGGCGCTCCAACTTGTTGAGCATCTCAGATTCAAGGGCATTGAGCTCCCCTTGCCGTTTCATCTGCACGAAAATTTCTTCGGCCGTGTGCAGGTGCGCTTCGATATAATGGGCGGTACGCTGCATCACGTCGTACAGTTCGGCCAAATAAGGAATGCTATCACTGCGCAAATCGATAAGTGGCAGTTGGCCCGCTCCTTCGGGGTAAGCTTGCCCCATGTAAGCCGCCGTTGTATTGATGGCGCCGAAGCCGCGTTCAAGGCCTCCGCGGTTTCTTTCAATATAAAGAAAGTCATCACTTTCGCTGTGCTTCAAAAGTGAATCGATCAAAGATACCCGGATGAGGGCAGCCTGCAATGCACCTACGGCAAGGTCGAGCTCTTGGCTCCGCGCCCTTGCTATATCGGGACTGCGCCCTTCAAAAACTGCATCAATCCCCTTTTGCAATGTGCTGTTCAACATATAAAGTGAGTCGCGCATATTGCTTTCATCAGGATTCAAGAGGTATTTGAGCCGTCTGAACACAGGGCCACGCCGCTCAAATTGCAAAGGAAATATATCGAGCTCCCAGCCTTTCAGCAAATGCTCATACAGGTAGTGCTGCAGCAAGCGGGTGGCGTAGCAGGACACCTCTTCGTTCGTAAATTCAAGGTCGCCTACTACCGTATATGATTGCGCAACAAGTGAATCACTTTGTGTACCCGCCTCAAAGAAGCGCAGCCGCTCTTTAAAGTTGACCACAACCGTATCCTTCCCGACATAGCGCTTCACAGTAAGCAACATACCGTCTGCGTAGCTGCGCTCTTCCCGGCAGGCTTCACCGAATCGGGAATAACGATACGTCCATTTGCCATGTGCCTCGCCCCGTTCATTGGTGCGGCCTGCTATGCGCACTTCGGCCTCTGGGTTTCGGTCGTGTACGCTCCATGCGCCGCGCATTTGGCCTTTCTGAAATGCCGATTTTATCTCGATGCGGTGTTCGCCTCGGCCTGCAGTTTGGCCTTGTTTTTTTTCGGAAAGCCGGTATATCCAGGATCCATCAGCCTCACCAAGAGCAAACTGACCCTCCCAGAATTGCTCTTCGCCTTCCGTGGCAAATCGTGGCTCAATGCCGCTACCGGGCTCAATACTGAAATTCCAATCGGCCTGCTGCCAGCTCCATTTGCCATGAGGCATATGGCCACGCAAGTTGCCTTTTGTCAAATAAGTGCGCAAAGTATCGCGCTCCAAGTGCCTCCAGCGGAGGGTGTAGGGTCCCTTTTCGGGAAATGCCGAATCAACCGGCCATACGCCCCGGTAATTCACGCTGCCCTGAAGTCCAAAGGCATCGTGGTACAGCTTATCCTGTACCTGTCCGAAAACGGGAATCACCGCACCGCATGCCAAAAGCAGCAATATTGCCCTTGCGCATTTCAGACTGATCCATGGCCGGCCCATCATGGTTTGGAAGGGGTGTTGCTGAAAAAGGTGGCCATAAGGTCATCCATGTTGTATGACACTGCCACCTGCAGCAGGTGGTTCACCTCGTGGTTTGGGTAAAAAGGCTGCCTGGCCAACTGATTCATGTAGCCCAGCTGAAAGTTGAGCTTTGGACTCACTTGATACCCGAGGGCAAAGTACAAGCGATTGCGGTCAAAAACTTCGGCCGAAGCTTCACGAAAATTGAGCATCACCTCGTTGTATGTCGCAAAAAAGTAGTGCCGCAAGTAGGGCGAAATGCTGTAGAAGGGGACGATGGCCTGGAAGCGGTAGCGTATGCGGTGGTCTGTAAGGTCAGGACGGCCATCGGAAAAGCTCAGGAAACGCTGCTCCAATCGGTAGCGGTGCTCCATGAATATTTTGGGTGTTTTGTGTCGGGTTACAAACTGCTGCCAAATGCGGTGTTCGCGGCTAATGGGCAGGGGTATTTCCGGCTCATTGGGCTCGTTGTAGAAGTAGCCATAGCCCACCGTGGCGATGGTGCTGCTGCTGGTATAGTAGTTGATTCCCAGCCGAAAGAAGCTGGTTTCAACACTTTCAGGTGCAAAGTGGTTGCGCAATTGTATCTCAGTGTGCAAGCCAATCTTTGGGTTGAGCTTGTTGTCACCAAAATACATGAGCCACCAGCCTGTATCATTGACCGATTGCTGGGCAATGGCATGATCGGCGCCCACAACAACCAGTGCGCAGGCCCAGCATACCATTAAAATATTATTGATCCAGTGCGATTTGCGGATATTGGGCATGGAGTTCGATGAACCGACAAATTTAGCGCAAAGCCTGCGTCAATTGGCCTACTCATTGTTAAGCTGCCTTAAAATTGAGCCCGGTTAAGCGGGCTCTGCAATAGAGCGGATACCATGGCATTCACAAATATTTGCCCAACTTGAAGTCGTGATAGGTACTTAGACCCGTAGGCTTGTAACTTACCTGCATCACCCACCCATAAGAAACCGTGATTGCACTACCATTTAAATTTTGCAGATTGGCTAATGCCAAATTGGGTCAACCGCACTATATAAAAGCCATCACTTATCCATGGGGCCATGGTGGTGGCACCGGGCTGACCCTGAAGGGTTTTCGAGAACACCTTTTTGCCGTAAAGGTCAAATATTTCGACAAGTACAGGCGCCTCCGCCGCACGATAGTGCAAGCGTAAACCCTGTTCGCTTCGGTACACCTGGTCAATTGCCAGCCTTTGTCCATCATTGGCAATGTACACTGCAACAGGTTCATAAATGGTTTCACTTCCGTCAAAATCCACCTGCCGCAGACGGTAATATGACTGCCCCTCATGAGGCGCCTTATCGGTGTACTGATACTGAAGGGCGGTACTGCTGAAACCTGCTCCTTCTACCTGACCGGCGCTCACCCATGCAATGCCATTTTGGCTGCGCTCTATACGGAAGTAGTCATTGTTCACCTCCGAAGCGGTAACCCACACGCATTGCACTGCTCCACTGCCTTCTACACGTGCATCAAAATGAAGCAAATCAATGGGCAACTGGTTGATTCCTCCGCCAATACTCGCCAGTGCAAAGTCGCCAAAAAGGCCTTGATTGCTGCTGGTCAATACCGACTCAGCGTCTGAATCTTCCACTTCAGAGGGAAGCAGTTGCCATGCTCCTGCATTGTACCGGGCCACACGCATGTACTGGTTGTCGGTCACTTCATTGCAATCACTGCTGCTCCAGTCAAGGCGAATACTTGCCTCGGCAGTACCTGTAGACCGCTCCACTTGCCAATAGTCGCATGTGCTTATTGGCCAATTATTTCCATCATACCACGGCCCAAGCGGATCGGGATGCCCTTCCGGGAAATAGGCCGCCCGGAAAGAAGAAATACCACCGGAAATGCCAAATACCTCAACGGGATGGTATACGCCATTGGCCCCGAGGGGAAAAACGAAATCGGTATTGCCTATTTTGCTGACAAATCCTTCGACATGGCTGCTGTTGCGCGCATTGCTGGCACTGCTCGCCTGGTCCATGACCACCTCATAGGCAGATGTGCGAATAATTCCCTGCCCGAAACGCAACTGTCCACGTACGTACATGGATCCATTTGCCAATCGTATGCCATTGGCATTGAGCATCTGTACATTGGGAAACTGAGCCCCTTCACCAGCAAGGTTGCTCAGCGCTATTTCATCAGTACCCGAAAATTTCCATATCCCCGTACCTGGAAGCGCTGCACTGCTCCCCAATGACACATCCACATCGAATGCCGAAATCACCACCCCCGACGTGTACACAGGAATATCAACCGTAAGCTGTTGTCCTCTGACGCCCAAACCAAAGCCCATAGCAAGACCAAAAATCAAAATGCGGCACATGGTGTGCCGATGTGTGGTCAATGGCGATAACAAAAGTTCAATGCTATCCAGACTCAAAGGGTTTTTCATCAAGATTAAAAATTAGTGCTAAACGACTTACGGGTGTAAGCTTCAATATTTACTTCAAGCAATTCTCGATTGGCATTTGTGATAGGCACTTTGCTTTCTTCAGTGCTGTTGCTTGATGAAATCGCATTATCCACAATATTCGCTTCGCGGGTTGAATGTATACGCAATTCATTCAGGTCAATCTCCAGTGCACTGCTTTCAATTCCCTTGTGCTCAAATTCGTCACTGGTTACTGCCATGCGTTCGTATAGAGCGCTTTGTGCCTTAACATTCACAGCGCCTGAACAAAGTAATGCAATCGATGACACGCAGTATAAATGTGTTTTCATTCTCATTTTCAGTCGTATATTAGTTGTACACTCAAGGTTCCTTGAAGGAGGCTTTCACCATTACCGCCAAGTACTGCGTTGCGGGTATTGCCTCCATTGCAGGTACGAACAGCATACAGGCCAAAGTTGTAGGTGCCCGCGCTGAGATCAATATACCCGGTTACCACAGGATTTTGGTGGTGGTTGTTGTGGGTGGTAGTCGATCCGGAACCTGCAGTGACCCTCTTATATCCAGCTTCGGGCAGCAGTCCACCGTTCAAGAGTATTGCCAAATCCGTGCAGGAATGGTGGTTGTTGTTATTGGAATTGGTCACCAATCCTACATCGGCCATAATGTGCGCTTTTGCGGTTTTGCCGGAAGGTATGGTAACACTCACATTCATGCCGGGAACCAGCGTCCAGTTGGCCCCCGTAGCAACAAAGTCGGTGCTGAATACGGTGTACATTTCAGGCATATCAATTTCGGCTGTGGCGCTTGACACCGCACGCCATGCGCCACCGCTAAACACATAGAAACCAGGGCTCCCGTTGCTTTGGTAAAGCAGTAAGCCTTCGGCAGGCGAGGGTATGGCATTTCGCTGCGCCTCAGTCATTCGGGGGAGGAGAACCCCACGGTTATTGCTGGCAACGTCGAGTATTGAAGAGTTATGTCCGGGCAGGCCTTCCAGATTGATGGATACATTTTGGCCTTTTGCACTGTTATGGATCGCCGGGCCCAGCAGCAAAGCGGCAAGGGTGAGGTACTGCAGGAGTCTCATCAAGGATTCGTTTAGGGGTATTTCTGTTTTGCAACCTGTATGCACTCGGCATACATTCGTCAACACCTACGGACGATAAAACACAAGGTTTCGTCGGTAAATTTTCAATTTCCGTCGATGAATCATAAAATTCTCTTTTTTCGATCCATTGATTTTTTGCCAAAAGCAAGGCCTATGGACTGCATTTTTAATTGGCTTCAATGGCATTATGCACCCTACATCAAGACCATACCCACTGCCGATATGCCCATATAGCCGGAATTGAAAGTATTGCAAGCAGCGCCTTTTGGTTACTTTTGCCACCTCAAACAGTCACCATGAAAAAAACCGCACTGAACCATATTCACCATGTCCTGGGAGGGAAGATGATTCCCTTTGCAGGTTATGAAATGCCCGTAAGCTACACCGGCGTGATTGATGAACACCACACTGTACGCCGCGAAGTAGGGATATTCGACGTAAGTCATATGGGTGAATTTTTTGTCAGTGGTGAGGGAGCTTTGCCTCTGCTGCAGTATATTACAAGCAATGATGTAGCCAAGCTGAGTCCTGGTAAAGTTCAGTACAGCTGCTTTCCCAATGGGGAAGGAGGCATCGTAGACGACCTCTTGGTGTACTGCCTTGCTCAGGATCAGTATATGCTTGTTGTGAATGCTTCGAATATTGAGAAAGACTGGAACTGGATTAAAAAACACAATTCATTTGGAGCCAAACTCGAAAACCGCAGTGATGAACTTTCTCTGTTTGCGGTACAAGGCCCTCAGGCCGAACTTGCCCTGCGCTCACTTAGCGACCTTAACCTCAATGAGATGAAGTACTACACATTTGCGCAGACTACTTTTTTAAATGTGCCAAATGTCATTGTTTCGGCTACGGGATATACCGGTGCTGGAGGATTTGAAATATACCTGCCCAATGCGGAGGCACCGAGGATTTGGGAAGCCATTATGGCTTCGGGAGCCGTGGCAGGCATCAAGGCCATAGGATTGGCCGCACGCGACACCCTCCGCCTCGAAATGGGTTTTTGCCTCTATGGCAATGATATCGATGACACTACTTCACCCATTGAAGCCGGATTGGGCTGGATCACCAAATTCAATAAAGAATTTATCGACAAGGAGCGGCTCCACCACCAAAAAACACACGGAACAGAGCGCCGACTTGTGGGCTTTGTGATGGAAGAGCGGGGCATACCCCGACAGGCTTATCCCATCCTCAATGCCGAGGGCGATACCATTGGTCACGTGAGCAGTGGTACACAAAGCCCCTCGCTCGATGCTGCCATTGGCATGGGTTATGTGGCCACCACCTATATGGAAGCCGGTACAGAAATATTTATAGACATCCGCGGCAAGGCCCGCAAAGCCAAGGTCGTAAAATTTCCATTTTTCACCAATGAAGACGCAGAGTAATGCCTGATGCCAACGGACAATACAGGGTGGAAGTGTGCTTCTCACCCGACGAATTTGACTTGTACAAGCAGGAATACACTGCCGTTGTGGCCATCGATGTGCTGCGTGCTACCACCGCTATATGCGCCGCATTCGAGCATGGTGTCAAAAAGATCATCCCCGTAAGCACGGTGGAGGAAGCCCGTGCCTTTCAGGCCGAAGGATATCTGGCTGCCGCCGAGCGCAATGGTGAGGTGGTAGATGGATTCGAATTTGGCAATTCGCCTTACGCCTACATGACCCCTGAAATCAAGGGCAAAACGGTGGTGCTCACCACAACCAATGGCACCCGGGCCATCAACATCGCCGCCAAATCGCACAAGGTGTATGTAGGTTCGCTGATCAACCTGCAAGCCATCATTGACCACTTTAGCCAGGAACCGGAAGATGTGCTGCTCCTTGCAAGCGGGTGGCAGGGCAAGTTCAACCTCGAAGACAGCATATGCGCCGGTGCCATTACAGATGCCCTGCTCAAATCAGGCAAGTACATGAGCGATGAGGACAGTACCATTGCCGCTATGTTTCTTTACCAAAGAGCCAAAGCGAGTTATTTTGGATTTTTGAAAGCCTCCTCACACCGCAGGCGATTGCGCAACCTCAACCTCAATGAGGACATCAAGTATTGCCTTACCCCGAACCAAACACGTGTGCTTCCGGTTTATAAAGATGGTGCGCTGATACTTGAGCCAAGCACCGTGAATCACCCATGAGCATAGCAGCCAATATTGAGCGAATTCAATCTGAATTGGGAGAAAATGTTACGCTTGTAGCAGTGAGCAAGTACAGCCCTGATGATGCTGTACGCCAAGCTTATGCCGCAGGACATCGGGATTTTGGTGAAAACAAAGCCCAGGACCTGACCGCCCGGGCCTCAGGCATGCCGGCTGATATACGTTGGCACTTCATAGGGCACTTACAGCGCAACAAAGTGAAGTACATTGCTTCATTCATTCACCTCATTCACAGCGTTGATAGCCTCCGTTTGCTCGAAGAAATCAACAAACAAGCAGCCAAAGTTCCCCGCGTTGTAGATTGCTTGCTCCAACTGCACATTGCCAAGGAAGAAACCAAGTTTGGACTCAGTGAGCCTGAAGCTTTGGAATTGCTGCATGCGCCTGAATTAACCAGCTATAAGCACATCCGCATCACAGGGCTCATGGGTATGGCTACCAATACCGAGCGGAAGGATTTGATCAGCGAAGAATTCAAATCCCTCAAATCGTTTTACGATAAATTGCGCAGCAGCTCCCTTCCGGAAAATGTTGAGCTGAATACCCTGAGCATGGGCATGAGCGCTGATTACCGCATAGCGATAGAGGAGGGGAGTACCATGGTGCGCATCGGCTCATCGGTATTCAACGCCGATTGAACAGCAGCCTTTGCAGCCACATGCGCTCCAGTTTTTCTACTTTTACAGCAAAATTGCTCCCAAATGCTAGGCCTTACCATGCCAACCGATCCGCGCTGGGTCAATATTGTTGAGAAAAATATTGCCGAAATACTCACGGATCACGCATGGTGTGAGCAAAAAGCCGCAAGTTCAGCCATCAGCATCTTGGTTCGCTTCTCTGAATACCCCGACCTTGTGGATGAAATGACTGCAATAGCCCGGGAAGAAATGGAACATTTTGCGCTTGTACACCAAAAAATCAAAGACCGCGAACTTTCACTTGGCTTTGAGCGCAAAGACCCTTACGTGAAAGACCTTGCCGCCTTTATCAAAAAAGGAGGCAGCCGTACATTTCAACTTGTGGAGAGCCTGCTTATGAGCGCTATGATTGAAGCACGAAGTTGCGAACGCTTTCGGGTTTTGAGCGAAGAAATGGCCGATGAGGACCTGCGCAAATTTTACCGCGGCCTCATGGCAAGCGAAGCGCGACATTATACAGTGTTTTTAAAGTTTGCACGCAAATATGGTACAGGAATAGATGTAGATTCCCGTTGGAACGAGTTCCTTGTCTATGAAGGCAGCCTCATGGAAAAATACGGCAAACTCGAAACCATACACGGTTAGGCTTGTACCCATAAAATTGCCCTACCTTTGTATATTATATTTCAACCTATGAGCTCAAGCCAAAACAGCCTAAGCAAAAAGCAGCAGGCACTTATGGCCGAATTGTTTGACACTTCACCCCAAAAGGTCACCGCAGCACTCGAATCCATGCCTGAACAAGGTTCAGCGGATTTTATACTACCACTTCTCAAAACTTACCTGGCATGGGAAGGCGATGCCGACATTCGTCAACGGATTGTCACCATACTCTACGAACTCAAAACTGCTGCTGCCATTCCCGAGTTGCTCAAAGCGCTCCGCATGCCCGAATTTGCTCATGAACAAGCCTTTATACTTTCCATCTTTTGGAATGCGGGCATCATCCCTGTGGAGCTTGGAGAGCTCGTGCGCGTAGCCGTCAAAGGCGACTACATGACCGCATTCGAAGCGCTGACCGTCATTGAGCAAATGGAGGACAACGCGGATGCCGGAATGGCTCAAGATGCGGTGTATGACATTGAAGAGCATTTGGACGAAAACCCGGACGCCGAGAATGTTGAAATACTTCAACAAATGCGCATGCTACTAATACAATACGCCAACCTCTAAAAAATATGCATATGTCACCAACAATCCGCCTGGTATTTATCGCCGCAATGTGCATGGCTTACAGCTGTGGACAGCAGCGGTCTACAAAGGCTGATGAGCTTAGCAATGATGCAGTTCAATACCATGAAGTAATTCACCTAAGTGCTGAGGCAAAAGACAGTAAATGCAGTACAGACGACTGCGCGTACGCAGCGTTTCGATTTCCGCAAATTAAAGGTGGTGAAGAGCATGTGCGCGCAGCCATAAATACTGACATTGAGGCCCTTGTTCGGGAAATCATCAATGCAAGGCTCCCGGAGGCCATGGCACAAGCTGATCTGCAGTCTTTGGCTGAAGCATTTATCGAGGGCTATGAACTTTTTCAAATGGAATTCCCGGATTCCGCTACTCCCTGGTTCTTCGAGCTCAATGGTGACAAAAGTGCGTTAATGGAAGAATACTTCGTGCTGCAACTTCAGGTGCGCGACTTTATGGGAGGAGCACACCCCAACACCTACACGGTGCTCTCCAATTACCGTCTCAGCGATGGAGGTGTGCTCGACATACGCGAGCTTTACGATGAAGCCGAACTTCGCACCCAGGCCGAAGCCGCTTTTCGCGAAAAGCATGGATTGCCGGCATCCGCTTCACTCAATGACAAGGGCTTTATGTTTCCCAATGGTGAGTTCGCTTTGCCTGAGAATATGGCCCTTACGCCTGATGGGCTTTTGCTGATCTACAACCCATATGAAGTGGCCGCCTATGCTGTAGGGGCTACCACGCTTTTGATCAAACTTCCTGCCGACAATGTGTAATCCATTGTTGTAATTTCGGCCTATGCGTCCATTTCTCTTTATCCTCGTTTTGGCACTTGCCCTTGTAGGCATCTATGCACTCTTTATGGAGGGCCAAAAGTATTACCGCAATTTCGCAGGTGGTCTTTTGGCAGCCATGCTGTTCTGGCTCTTCATCAAATATGGCGCATTCAAAGGGCCGTTTTTTGATTTTTTGAAGGAAAAACCCAAGAATTGATTATTTTCGACCTTATATGATTTCGAATTATTCCAAGTCCTTACAGTTTTTGGCCAGGTTGGCGTCCGGTGTGGTGCTGATTTTCGCTATGATTCCCCAAGGCCACGCTCAATGGGGTTTTGACGAGCCCGAGCAGCTTCTGTACCTTGATTTCAGAGCCGATATAGCCATTCTCAATGCCATCAACGAGGGCAGCAGTGGGTTTACGCCCTTGCGCCCATCATGCTTTGGCTTCCACCTCGAAACTGGCCACAACTTCGGTGGACTAACGCTTTTTAGCGGTGTAGGAATGAGCTATTTTCCCTTCAAGCAAAGACAGTCGCAGCCCATAGAAATGATACCGCGAGAGCGCATTAGTTCGGCGACCAACTTCATTTCTATTGAAGTACCTGTGGGAATCAACGTGGAATTGGGCAAGTCATTTAGCGTGCATGCAGCCCTTAAAATGCACTTTATGAACCCAACAGCTACCGAGCATTCCTTCGGTGACCTTGGCCTGCCTGATGATATCAGCTTTAGCGTGAGTGAGCGCAATGAAGTGCCCAATTGGCAATTTATACCTGAGCTCGCTTTTGGTCTTGATTATGACATCGGTTCGCGCATGCGTTTTGTTGTTTTCGGTGGCTTTTCAATGCGCAATGTGAAGGGAGCTTCATGGGATTATACAATGTCGCAAACAGGTGAAGACGACAGATTTTTTGCATTCGACATGGAGTACCAATGGTGGCGGTACGGCGCGGGGCTTACTTACCACATCATACGCTAATTGGCAGTATCAGATTTGGCAATTTCCTGAGGCCAATACTTCATAAGCACCTGTAAGCTGAACCACATCCTCAAGGAATTCACACATGAATAGTCCACCACGTGGACTCAGCTGCCGCGCGTTCAACCTTGATTTGCCAATTCTTTTGGCCCAGTAGGGCACCAATGCTGCATGTGAAGAGCCTGTGGCATGGTCCTCGAGCTGTTGCACCTTTGGCACAAGCGTGCGGCTTACAAAATCACAGTGATCGCCGGGAGCGGTTACGGCATATCCAAAAGGTGTCATGTTTCGGAGCAAGTGCCACTCGGGCTGCATTTGCCGCAGAGCACGCTCATCCTTTATTCTTACAATGTTCTTATTGCCTGTGCTGTGGTGCTCCAGAACTTCGGTGCCAAGCGCCGCAGAGAGTGCTTCATTGTGGAGTACTACGCCAGTTACAGGGATGGCCTCAAGTCTTAGTGTGAACTGAGTTGGCATCACTGAAGCACTGCCTAGGATGGTGTGGGTACCGGCAGTAAATTTCATTTTGCTTAGGCCATGCTTGAGCGCTGCCCAAGCCAATGCAGCCGCACTACCGTGTCCACAAAGTCCTATTTCAGCATCGGGGGCGAACCAGCGCAGGTGCCAATCCCCATCTTGTTGCCATACGAAGGTGGTTGCGGGTTGATTTAAATTGGCGGCAAGGGTCTGCATGCGTTCAGCGTCCAATGAATGGGGGAGCTCCACCACCGCCGAAATATTCCCCAAGGAACTCGCTTCACGATCTGTGAAAACTGAGATAAGGGTATAGGCCACTTCCATCATCAAAGTTATTGTACGGGTTTACTGCAAAGGTATGGTACTTTGATGCCTTTGTTCATCCGGATTGCTTTGCTGAGATAGAGCACACGTTATGAGTACCCCAACCATTTGACTTAAAGCATGCATCATGGCATACTCCTGAAGAAGCCGCAAATGTAATCCAACTATTGCACCCTGGTCCAAGTCTCTGTACGGCCTAGCCAGCCATACGCATCAAGGCTTCCTCGGAGTAGAAGTGTATGCTTACCCTTCATTTCCATGGTGCCGTAGTAGGTTTTTCCGCTCTCAGGGTCATACACTTTCCCATCTTTGAACTTCCCGTCCTTCCATTCAAAGCCCTTCATAAAAGTCATGTTGAGAATTTCCGCTCCTTTATCGTCTGTAATGGGTTTACCATTGGCATCAAGAGGATCTTTGATCCAAACGATTTTACCGAAGTAGGTACCGTCCGTTTTGAATATTTCAACATGTGAATCCTTATTGGAAGTGAGCCAAAGCCCCAAAATCAGATCAGGATCGTTTTGTGCGTGTGCATACGGTGCCTGTTGCAACAGGACGAAGAGAACGAAGAATAAGCGTATCATTGGATGCAAAGGTCATCATTCGCCATTAAATGGCTGCCCGTCGTGAAAAAATTTAAACTTTGATCGCAACCAATTGGTTTTTTATGCGTAAGAAGTTCATCTTCATCGAAGCATTGATGGGGTTCCCCACAAAATATGCTTACAAATAGGGCAGCGCTTTCCACACATTTGGAGGGCGCTGTTTCTGTTAGAGAATCTATCATTTCTTGTAAACAAACTATAAACGCACATTGGATATCAGAAAAAAAAAACTACCTTGTAATAGTATCACCAATATCCAAAAGCCATGGTCAAAAGTTTTACAGGAGTGCGCAGAGCACCGGACAAAGAAATACAACAGGTCACTGTAAGTGATTATATGAGTTCAAAGCTCACTACTTTTTTGCCTTCGCAAACAATAGGCGAGGTTGTGAAAATACTCATTGACAAAAAGATATCAGGGGGTCCTGTGGTTGATGAAAAAGGAAGCCTCGTAGGCATCATTTCGGAGGGCGACTGCTTGAAGCAAATCGTGCGGGGTCAATACAACCATTCTCCCAACAACTCGGGTACCGTATCGGAGCATATGATCAGAGAAGTGATTACCGTAGATCCCGAAATGACCGTATTCGATGCAGCACAAAAGTTTCTTAACTCAAAAGTGCGTCGGTTTCCTGTTGTCAAAAATGGACAGATCTTGGGCCAAATATCGCAAAGAGACGTGCTTTGTGCCATGAGCGAGCTCAAGCAAACCACTTGGTAGGCTTACTTGGTTAGGCTTTACGCAGTGAGGAGCCTTGCTCCATGCGCTTTATTTGTCTTTAAACGCGCGAATGTCCTCGATCACCAACGCTGTACGAGCGTCGATACCGCTTTTGTTTAAATGGTAGTCGGTGTCAAAAAAGTAGCTCACCGGAAAGCTGTAACGTTCGGGTTGTACAAAAAAAGGCAATCCTATTTCGGCCAAGCGCTCATCTACAGCACGTATGGCAATTTGCTGGTTTCGAAATGAGCCTTCAAAATAGGAGGGGGGGAGAAGCATAATGCGTCCGCCTCGTTCTTCAATGGACGCTTTGGCCGCCATAAAGCCTTCGAAACTTTCGTTGTTCAGATTTGCGGCATTCGAATTAAGTGGCTCAGCTACGATGGTTTCAGAAGGCAATTCCCAATGGAGGTAATTGTCGCCGAAATCGTTGAAGCAATACCTTGAATGTATGGATTTCAATTCCTTCGGCTTTCCGATATAGTGCTTTATGAAAACTGGAAGCCCCAACCATTTCGACGCGGCATATTTGGTGATGGAAGGCAAAAGGCTCCACCATTGCTTCATACCTACGAGGTGCTTGTTTTCAGGTGATATATCGAAAAGCACCGCAGTGAGATAGTACTTTCCGAAATACATTTGGCTATTGAAATTTTGGTATTCAGGTATCAAAACCACAATGTCATTTTCCTCAATGTACGGTATGGTTTGCTTTATCATGTAGTCCATGCCTACGCTGCCGAGCATCCCCATATTGTAGGCAGGCATATTCAATTCATAAGCAATGCGCTCGGTATCAAAACCAAAGCTGACATTGCTGCCACCAATAAGAACGATTTTTGGTGATTCCATCGCGGCGAGCTTTTCATTCTTGTCGGGAATGGCGGCCAACATGCTCTCCTGAAGTATTGGATTGGGTATGAGGAAAATTCCCAATACCAGCATCCCTACCAAAAGGGAAAGACAGAGAAGGAAACTGAGGATGAATTTTTTCATGCTACCGAATTAAAACTGGAAGTAAATGAAATCTTGCTTTTCTTCATATTGATAAAGGCACAAAAGGGCCAGAAAGATATACAGAGCCCAACGCAACCACTTTTTGTTGCCCGCTTTGGCCAGTCCGTGGCTTTCACGTCGGTTGAACCATTCAATGAGAAGCATCAAGCCGATATAAATGAATGGTGAAAATAGTTTCCCGCCCATCCCGGGATTCTTGAATAGGGAAGGAGAGGCCATATTCGCCAAATAAGTCCAGGCGTGTTGCACATTGTCGGCCCTAAAGAAAACCCATGCCAGTGTAACTAAAACAAATGTGCTCAATACTTTAAATACATCATTCGCACTCGGCAGCATACGGTCGTAGGCCACCACATTCAGATATTTGCGGTTTTTGCCGCTGAGCAGCACAGGCATAAACAGCGCTGCATGAATGCCGCCCCACACGATAAAAGTCCAATTGGCCCCATGCCAAAACCCACTGACCAAAAAGATGATAAAAGTATTGCGGATCACCAATGCACGTGTGCCTCGGCTCCCGCCAAGAGGTATGTAGAGGTAATCGCGAAACCAGGTGGTGAGTGAAATGTGCCAGTGCCGCCAAAACTCCGCGATGTCACGGGTAAAGTAGGGGAAGCCAAAATTGCGCATAAGATTGAATCCGAGCAGCCTGGCTGTTCCGATGGCAATGTCAGAGTATCCCGAAAAGTCGCCGTATATCTGAAATGCGAAAAAAACCGCACCAATCACCAAGGCACTTGCAGGAACTGTATCGCTGTTCGCAAAAATATTGTCAACGAAGTTGGCGCAGTTGTCAGCTATGACAATTTTCTTGAAAAAACCCCAAAGAATTTGACGCAGTCCGTCCACGGCTTGTGGGTAATTGAATCTGCGCTCTTTGAAGAATTGTGGCAAAAGATTGCTGGCGCGCTCAATAGGCCCTGCTACCAGCTGTGGAAAGAAGGCCACGAAAGTGAAAAAAGCGACCATATCACGGGTAGGCGTAATGCGATCCTTGTACACATCAATGGTATAGCTCAGGGTTTGGAAGGTAAAGAAGCTGATGCCTACAGGCAGTATTATGTTAAGTGTGCGCGCATTGAGATTGACTCCAAATTGCTGAAAAAGCGAAATAAAATTGTCAACAAAAAAGTTGAAGTATTTAAATACACCCAAAAGGCCCAGACTCACCACAAGTGACACGATGAGAAAGGCTTTGCGAGTGTTGCGCTGGCTTGAGCGGTGTATTTGCAACCCGCAGTAGTAATTGAGTGCAGCGCAAAAAATGATCAGAAAGAGATATCGCCAATCCCACCATGCGTAAAAAATATAGCTTACCACCAACAGGAAAGCGTTCTGAACCTTTACATTCGACTTAAAAATGAACCAATACAGAACAAATACAGTCGGCAGTAACAGTAAAAACTCTACGGAATTGAATAACATGAGCAGTAGCGATAATTCGTGGCAATCTTTTGAACCGATGGATTCAACAAACTTGCGGCTAATTTATACAGCTTTACGCAATATGCCTCATAGGGTTTAAAAAAGAAAATGCCTTATAATTTATATTATGTTAAGTAGTTCTTTGGAAATGTAAATCCGTCTGCACTTTCACTTACAAGCATATCCGCTTTAATGCAAACTTAAAGGCCCACCCTTCCGCTCATCATACACTTCAGCAAAGAGGGAATTTCTGATCACACCTTCAATGATGCTGAACAGCAATGACCATCACACTACAAACCAAGGATACTGTCCCGCTTTGCGTAAAGCTGGTTGAGTATCGTGTCCTGGTTGGCGATGT
>DAIOTP010000063.1:2590-19407 GCA_036751905.1 Cryomorphaceae bacterium | reverse complement strand
CCACGACCTGCTGATTACAAATCAGCTGCTCTAGCCAGCTGAGCTACATCGGCAATTTTTAAAATCAAAAATAAGAACGTTTCGGGCACAAGGCCCTACCTTTCGCAAAAGGTGTGCAAATGTATGAAAGATTTTAGTTTCAAATGTAGGTTTCTCAAAAAAACTTTGAGTCCCCGCTTGTTTCTTCCCAGGCATACATCTATATAATTGATTATAATGACTATGCAGATAATCCCACTCTCAAAGCAAGTCCTATAAAGAAGGAATCCTCAGCGATAGCACAACCGCTGTAGTTCTTGCCCCATCCTTTGCGGAAAACCAGATCTATCCCGGACCACTAAAAACGACCATAAAAAAACGCCACCTTGTGGGTGGCGTTCGATCGCATTCATACATCATTGAATTCAGGCAGCAATTGACTGTTTTCCCTTTGCTTTTCTCACTTGCCGCCTCAATGCTTCTACAACTTTATCGGTAGCCTCTTCAAAAGTTTGTGATTGTCTCTTGGCAAACAGCTCTTTGCCTGGAATATTTAATTTAATCTCCGTAATTTTGTTTCCTTCTTCGTGGTTCTTTTCCAAGCGGAGAAAGACTTCTGCACTAATCAGCTTGTCGTGAAAATGCTCAAGCTTTTCCAGTTTTGACTTGATAAAATCGATAAGTTTCACATCCGCTTTGAACTGGATGGAGTGAACACTAATTTGCATAGTAGTCCGTTTTTGAGGGTTAATGAATGTGCTTAGCCTTTGGGATGGGCCTTGCGATGAACTTCCTTTAACTGCTCAATGCTGTTGTGGGTATATATTTGGGTAGCTGCCAGCGAAGCATGCCCGAGCAATTCCTTAATCGCATTGAGGTCAGCTCCTTTGTTGAGCATGTGCGTGGCGAATGTATGTCGCAGCACGTGCGGGCTCTTTTTTTGGATTGTACTGACGATGCCAATGTAGTAATTCGTTACGCGGTATACAAGTTTCGGATACATTTTTTTGCCTTTTTCAGTGAGAAAAAAATATGCTTCATCGTCAACCCGTTCCAAGTCATTTCGCACACGCAAATAAGCTTCGAGCAAAGTAAGGATACGGGCACCTACGGGGATCACTCTCTCCTTGTTTCGCTTGCCGAGTACCGAAATGCTGCCTTCCTGAAAATCAACACCTATCTTTTTCAACCCCACCAATTCCGAAGAACGCATGCCAGTATGGTACAACAATTCCAACATGGCGCGGTTGCGCAGGCCGTTATAATCATCACTGAAAACAGCACTGGGTAGCAGACCGTCCATTTCTGCTTCGCCTACATATACTGGCAGGCGCTTTGGAGCTTTCGGGGCCTGCAATCCGTGTGCTGGGTTGGCTTTTAGGCCATGGTATTTCATCAGCCACTTGTAGTAGGCCTTGATGCTGCTCAACTTTCTGTGTAAACTTGTGGCTGAGAGGCCATCGTCGTACATACTGGCCAACCATGAACGAAGGTGTTCAGCCTCCACATCTTGCAATTCATGCAAAGAGCACGTCTGCTCAACACACTGTGCAAAAAGCTCAACATCCTTTACATATGCCCTCACTGTATGTGGACTGAAGCGTTTTTCGTGTGTGAGGTAATCTGAAAATTTTTGGACCATAAAAAAAGGCAGGATAATTATCCTGCCTTAAATATAGTGATTGAACACAAACTATTCCTCTGCGCTACGCATTTTGGTTGCGTAAATGGCTTTCAGGCGTTGCTGGCGAAATACCACAGAAGGCTTGGTGAACTGCTGGCGTGAGCGCAATTCTTTGATGACCCCGGTACGGTCAAACTTCTTCTTGTACTTCTTCAGGGCTCTTTCTATGTTTTCGCCCTCTTTAACAGGAATAATGAGCATAATATGTTTTCTCCGTTTTTCTTTGGGGCACAAAAGTAGAAATATTCTTCTAAATAAAAAATCACTCGCTGAGAATTTTTCTTGAAATCACCAGTTTTTGAATTTCACTCGTGCCCTCTCCGATGGTGCAAAGCTTGCTGTCGCGGTAAAATTTCTCTACGGGAAAATCTTTTGTGTATCCATAGCCGCCAAAAATTTGAATGGCTTCTGTGGCCGCCCTCACGCATACCTCGCTTGCATAGTACTTGGCCATGGCTGACTGCTTTGTCACCTCCACCCCTCTGTTTTTCATATCGGCAGCTTGAAGGGTAAGCAATTCGGCCGCCTCAATTTCGGTGGCCATATCAGCCAATTTAAATGAGATGGCCTGAAAGCGCGAAATCGGCTTGCCAAATTGTTCGCGTTCCTGGCTGTACTTGAGCGCTGCATCATAAGCTCCTTTGGCGATTCCCACGCTGAGTGCAGCAATAGAAATCCGACCGCCATCAAGCACCTTCATGGCTTGTATAAAGCCTTCACCTACCTCACCAAGCACGTTTTCGGCGGGTACACGGCAATCTTCGAAGATCAACTCAGCAGTTTCACTTGCACGCATGCCGAGTTTGTTTTCCTTTTTTCCTGCCTTGAATCCGGGTGTGCCCCGCTCTACGACAATGGCGGTAATTCCCCTTGAGTCCAACAATTCCCCCGTACGGACCAGCACCACGGCCACATGCCCACTGATGCCGTGCGTTATCCAGTTCTTGGTGCCGTTGAGCACGTAGTGGTCACCGTCTTTTACGGCGGTTGTTGTCATTCTAAGGGCGTCGCTGCCCGTATTGCTTTCTGTGAGCCCCCATGCGCCTATCCACTCACCGGTGGCAAGTTTTGGCAGCCATTTTTTCTTTTGATCCTCGCTGCCAAATTGCAATATATGGCCAGTACACAGGGAGTTGTGTGCAGCCACACTCAATCCTATTGAGCCGCATATCCGCGCTACTTCCGATACGGCTGTGTAATACTCGTAATACCCGAAACCGCTGCCCCCATATGCTTCGGGAACCAGTACGCCCAGCAGGCCAAGTTCACCCATGGCACGCATGGTATCAATCGGGAAGTACTGTTGCTCGTCCCATTCCATTAAGTGTGGACGTATTTGCTTTTCGCCAAAGTCACGCACCATTTGTGCGATCATGCTTTGGTTTTCTGTAAGTTCAGTGTACATATATTTAAAGTTCAGTTGGTGGTCAAATCATCAATCATACTTTAGAAGGCTCAGTATGGGCTTGTCGTAAATCAATAAGCGCTCCCGGCCTTCGAGGGCCAGCAATTCAATAAGAAAAGAAAAACCGCTCACCTCTCCCCCTTCCAACAGGATCAGCTCAGAAGCTGCGGCCGCCGTACCCCCCGTAGCCAATAAATCATCGTGCACCAGCACCTTCATTCCAGCCTTCACAGCACCTTTATGCACCTCAATTTCCGCATGTCCATATTCTAACGCGTAACTGTATGAAACTGTTTCCGCGGGCAACTTTCCCTTTTTGCGCATCACAATAAAGGGCACATTGAGCTCCATGGCCAAAGGTAGGCCATAAAGAAAACCCCTGCTTTCAATTCCTACCACAGCATCTATCTCAACTCCTTCAAAGAGCTTGATGAATTCACGAATTACAGCACGGCTCAGCGTTGGTGACTCAAGCAGAGGCGTAATATCCTTAAACTGAATTCCTTTTTTTGGAAAATCGGGTATCGTTCGAACGGTGTTTTCAAGTTCGGTGCGCAGGTCTTTCATTCAAATTGCAGATAAGGTGCAAGTTTAAGCCTTAATTCTTCACTGAGCAAACCCGCATCTTGCAAGTCTTTGGGTACGCTGAAAAGGCCATGTTCTTCCCTGTAATTTACAATTTTATTGGCCAACGAGAAAGAAATGTAAGGATGCTCTGACATGCGCTGTGTGGTGGCACGGTTGATCTCAATTTTGCGGACAGCAGAGGGGTCTATGCTCACCCTGTCGGCAAATCGGTCGATGTTCTCGGGTGTCATTTTCCAAAGCTCCAAGAGCTGGGCAAGGTCAAAGTAGCCCCCCAATGCTTCGCGGTACTCTACAATTTTCTTTGCGTAAAAACTGCCAATCCCCGGGAGCTTCTTGAGTTCTGTGGTGTCAGAGGTATTGAGGTCAGCGATAATTGGATTGTACTTAAAAGAAGATACGCGTGCTGTATCGCTCCACTTGGTAGTTTGCTCTTTGGCAGCCTGGTATTTGTCCGCTTGGTATTTGGGCAAGCTCCCTGCTTTCTCTGGCAATCTGAGATATGGCCGAATGCTATCAAACCGCACTTGGTCCATAAAGTACAGCTTTCCGAAATCATTCTTTTCCCGAAACGTTGCTCCCGCCTTCATGTACTTGCGCAATATGCCAATTTCCTTTTCGCTAAAACCCAAAGCACGGTAGCCGGAATCGCTGAGTGTGTTTGGATCGAATTTAAAAAGACGGGCTTTTAAAGAATCTGAGCTGTATTGATCCTTTCCGGCAAATGAAGTCTCATTGAAAGACTGCTGTTGCTCATACCATGCCATCAGCTCGGAATCGGGCGCGTCGGGTTTTACGACACGAGGAAAAATCATTGCTGAAATGATCAAAAGCAGCGATAAACAGAGAACGGCTATGGTTCCGTTGCGCTCCTTGCGGTGGTGTAGGAAGTAACTACGAAGGTTGTCAAACATATGCCCATTGGTTAGCCGGGCCAATCAAGGCTATTTGAATCTCTTGATTTCTCCCGTTTTGATCTTGTGAAAATAACTTTTTAAATCGGATCTTACCTCACCAGAAAGAATTAAAAGGCCAAGAATATTTGGGAAAGCCATTCCAAGAATCATCAAATCACTGAAATCAAGAACACTACCCAGTCCTACAGAAGAACCAATTACCACAAACACTAAGAAAATAGACTTATAAACAATAACGGAGCGTTTGGATTTGCCAAACAAGTAAGTCCATGCTTTGAGCCCATAATAGGACCAGGATATCATGGTGGAAAAAGCAAACAACACAATTGCAATGAGCAATACCCAGTCAAACCACCCAAATACGGAACTGAAGGCCGCTGAAGTAAGCTCCGATCCGTTGAGGCCGCCAGTAACGTCAGCAAATCCGGTGAATATCAGCACCAGGGCAGTCATCGTACAAACTACCACGGTGTCTACAAACGGCTCGAGCAATGCCACCAAACCTTCACTTACGGGTTGTTCAGTACGCGAAGCACTGTGCGCAATACTCGCTGATCCCACACCGGCCTCATTGCTAAAAGCAGCCCTTTGAAAACCTACAATAAGTACTCCTATCACCCCGCCCTTGAGCGCAGAAGGTGCAAAGGCACCGGAAAAAATGGCGTTAAATGCCGGACCAATGCTTGACAAATTCAGCAAAATAATGACCAAGGCCGTTCCTACATACACCACTACCATGATGGGCACAATTTTATCAGTTACCTTGGCAATGCTCTTGATGCCACCCAAAATGACCAGTCCAACAAGAATGGCCAGAATGACTCCAAAGAGCGCTCCGTTGCCTTGGAAAATTTCGACTTTGCTCGAGACCTGTGCAAATGCCTGATTGGCCTGGAACATGTTGCCTCCACCAAAACTTCCCCCAATACACAACACTGCGAAAACAACGGCAAGCACCTTACCCAATCCTTTCATATTCCTCTTTTCCAATCCACTACTCAAATAGTACATTGGCCCTCCTGACACTTCGCCTTTTTCATTGATAATTCTGTATTTCACCCCGAGGGTACATTCTACAAATTTGCTTGCCATACCGAGCAGGCCTGCAACGATCATCCAGAATGTAGCACCAGCACCTCCAATGACTATCGCTACCGCCACTCCTGCGATGTTACCCAATCCTACCGTGGCGGAAAGAGCTGTGGTGAGTGCTTGAAAATGAGAAACTTCTCCGGGATTGTCAGGATCATCATACTTGCCACTTACCAGCAACAGTGATTGCCTGAGGCCTTTGAAATTGATGAACCGCATACGGATCGTAAAATATATGGCCCCCAGCACCAGCCAAACAACAATAAACGGTATTCCCTTTTCCTGTTTTTCGCCATTGGGGTGCAGTACAGGCCTCGGCGTATCATACACCAACCTGCCAATCACCCCCGTATTGGGTGCTGCTATCATTTCTGCATCATCGGCGTTGAAAACGAGATCACCGGGCTCATTCCAGCGCTCAAGTATGCCGCTTTCAGGCGCGAACAAGGTAAGTGTGTCGTTCACATTTCGCCTGATGAGGGCCAACTTCTCGCCTTTTGTTACGACAGCACCATCCTCCTTGTACCACTCCATCAAAAAAATACGCCGCAGCGTTGTTTGCCGCGCTGTGGTGGTATACAAGCGACGCTCATTAGCATAAACAACTGGATCATAAACGCCTATAGCCTCGAAAGGATCCCAAAACAATACAGAAGATATCGCATTCACCAAAGGTAAAAACACCGAATTGATGCGTTCCTCAGTAGAGCTGATAGGTACCATACCAGTTAGCTCCATTTCAGCACCTGTGGCATCACTCACTTTTACAGTAAATGGCAATCCTTCGGTCAATCCAGATGACCTGCTGGAATTCAGCGAGGTATTGCGGTTGCTCCATTTGTAGGTGTAAGGGGGGATTCCTTCCACAATGCGCACTTCAGCACGGCCATCGTTGATTTCTTTGCTGTCATTGGATATCAGCAACGAAGCATTGATCTGAGCCTTTGAGGGAACACAAAATCCAGCCGTGAATACGAAAATCACGGTGTACAACAGGGCTGTACGACGCATAAGTGGTGGAATATTCGGTTTATGATGGGGTTAAAGAAAGAAAAAATCAGCGTCTGCCGCAAAAAAGTATGCAAGACATCACAAATCCCAGACAGTTCTCTTGGTTTTAAAAATGAAAAAACTGCGGTGCTCGAGCCAGAACGCCGTAAACAGATAGACAATCAACGGAGATCCCAACGTGATAAAGGAAATGTATATAAAATATACCCGAATTCTTGAAGAAGATATCCCTAGCTTTTCGCCCCACCAGGCACATACCCCGAAGACCTGTTTTTCAAATAGGCTGTATGAATTGTTAAGTGTTTTTCGCATAACGTTCTAAGAGATGAATTCCGGTCTTACAAGATAGGCATTTTTTCTGGTCGCAAGCAAATTTTTTAAGTTGTACAGCGCCTTGGGAATCTAATGCTGATTGAAGCCCGAATCCCAGCTCTGCAAAACGTCGTGTAACCTCATTGTTTTCTGGAGGAAGTTGTTCAAGGAAATCGAACGCGCGCTGTGTGATGTCTTGGTCTTTGCCATATTTGCCGAGAGCAAATAAAAAAGGAACTACCGCATTGACAATGAGCAAGGTGATAGCTGTAGTACCAAGGCGTTTTGGCGAAGGAGGACTTTCCTTTTCGAGTGTGTAATGGGTGTGCCAAAAGCTACCCGCCAACCCGATGCTGAAGATCTTACTTACTTTATCCAGCTCTTTTATTTCAAGCAACGTTTGGGCCAATGCTCCATGCAAATGATAGAGCTTGGCCACTTGGGCTATGCGCACTTGGGGGAAATTGGCAGGCCGCAGCCTAAATAGCTTCCATGCACTGTGCGGCATTGGCTTGAGTCCAAATTTGTGCCGCAGGTAGCTGTACCTGTTTTGCATTTCCATCAGGTAGGGATGCCCTATATCTTCAAGGTGCAAAAATCCGGCTTGACCCAAGAGCAAGGCCTCTAAATCAGCCAACTCATGCCGCACTTTGCGCACCAGGCTGTAAGGGCATACCAATGCCAATTGCTCAAAAGGAATGGCGTTCACCTTGGCCCCGAAAGAGCGCAACACCACGCGGTACAAACTCTCTTCTGCATCGCCTTGGGTGCGTTGGAGATGGTCGAGACACAAGGCCGATTTCTCATGCATTCGCTGCACAGCCGCCGATTGAATTGTGGCACTTTTGATGATGTCAGGCACCTCTGGAACCATCTTTTCACAAGGAATAAAGCTATCGGCCTTGAGCCATGAATTGAAGTAGCGCCAGCTTTGGAAGTCGAACATGTCTTTGAGGCTCAGCATAGGTATGGTGTACCCATTGCCGTTTTTTACATCCACATCAGCGGTATACACCACATGCAGTACCACATTGTCATAAGCGGGATCATCCTGGTGTTTGTGGCGGTACCAATCCGATGCCTGCAGGTGTACTTCTACATTGCCTGCCCAAACCGTTTGGCCTATACGAATCCGTGCATCAAGAAAGTCGGGGCCTGCATTTTTATTGTGCACACCAACCTTGATCACCTGTATGGGTTGTCCATCTGTGGTGAGGAGGTTTTGGTTGCTGAAGCGCTGAAAGCGCCAAATGTATTGTAGAAAGTCCTCGTTCATGGCCGAAGCTTTGAACTAAAGTAGACATTTTTTCTTTAAAATTTCATTCATATCAGCGGCAATTTCTTTTGCAGCGTTCCCTGCAGCTACGGCAAAGTCATATCCACGTGAAGCGTACAAAATACTGCGTGAGGCGTTGACGAGCAGGCCTATATCCTTGTTCAGTCCGTATTCACACACCTCGGCAAGGCTTCCTCCTTGCGCGCCTATGCCTGGCACAAGCAAAAAATGTGCAGGTGCTATCTTCCTTACATCGGCCAACATTTCTGCACGGGTGGCACCCACTACGAACATAAGCCTATCCTGTGTAGTCCATGAAACCGCTTCTTCCAACAATTTACGATACAGCGGTTCATTGTTACTTGATAATTCTTGCATTTGGAAATCCGCTGCACCAGCATTGGACGTTAGCGCCAAAACGATGGCCCATTTTCCAGGAAATTCCAAAAATGGCACCACGGAATCGCGGCCCATATACGGAGCTACAGTAACCGCATCACAAGGGTATGTTTCGAAGAAGGTGCGCGCATACTGCTTTGAGGTATTTCCAATATCACCACGTTTGGCATCAGCAATTATAAAGTGCTCATGTCCGATATAATGAATGAGCTCATCAAACCACAACCAACCCGTGGGACCAAAAACCTCAAAAAAGGCAGTATTGGGTTTATAGGCTACTGCGTAGGGTCTTGTAGCATCAACAATGGCTTTGCAAAAATCAAGAACGCCTTCCGGATCTTCCTTCAGGTGACCGGGCATCCGATCAAGATCCGGGTCAAGGCCGACGCACAAAAAGCTGCCTTTTGCTTTAATTTGCGCCACAAGTTGCTCACGTCTCATGCCTGGTCAGCGGTTTCTTTAAGTTTCTCGGCATTGTCGGCCATACGAAGGGCTTCCACCACTGCATCGATATCGCCATCAAGGGCCCCTTGCAGGTTGTACAATGTAAGGTTAATCCGGTGATCCGTGATCCGACCCTGGGGGTAATTGTAGGTTCGTATT
Organism: Cryomorphaceae bacterium; assembly: GCA_036751905.1. Lineage (GTDB taxonomy): Bacteria > Bacteroidota > Bacteroidia > Flavobacteriales_D > Cryomorphaceae > T3Sed10-241. The sequence continues at coordinate 10,144 of DAIOTP010000063.1, read as the reverse complement.
TTTGCTGAGCGGTCACCGCTCGATACCATACTTTTGCGCTTTTGCTGATCGGCCGCGAGTTTTTTCTCAAGCTCCATCTCGTATATACGCGTACGCAGCACTGCCAATGCCTTTTCGTGGTTCTTTAGCTTCGACTTTTGGTCTTGGCACTGTGCTACAATGCCGGTGGGTAGGTGGGTAAGCCTGATGGCTGAGTAGGTGGTATTCACCGATTGGCCCCCAGGACCTGAAGAGCAGTAACTGTCCACCCGGATGTCACTTTCTTTGATATCGACATCAAACTCCTCCGCTTCTGGCAAAACCATCACCGTGGCGGCTGAGGTATGCACCCTGCCCTGGGTTTCGGTTTGAGGCACGCGCTGCACACGATGCACTCCTGCCTCGTACTTCAAGGTGCCATACACATCGTTGCCAATCACATTGAAAATAATCTCCTTGAAGCCTCCAGATGTTCCATAATTCGTATCAAGAAGCTCGATGTTCCAGCGCTTGCGCTCAATGTACCGGCTGTACATCCGAAAGAGGTCACCAGCAAAAATACTTGCTTCATCCCCCCCGGTTCCGGCGCGTATTTCTATGATTGCATTTTTGGAGTCTTCGGGATCCTTAGGAATGAGCAAAAATTTGATTTCCTCTTCGGCAGCAACTTTCTGCATCTGCAACTCTTCGGCTTCTGATTTCGCCATTTCCCGAAATTCTTCATCCTTCTCATTGCGCATCATCTCCGTAGCCTGTTCCAAATTGGAGCAAATGCTGTGGTAATTCTCGTAGGCCTTCACCAAAGGCTCCAGCTCTTTGTACTCTTTTGAAAGCTTCACGTAGCGCTTCATGTCTCCGATCACCTGAGGGTCTACCAAGCGCTTACCCACTTCGAGGTAATGGTCCTTCACAGCACTCAGTCGAGCAAGTATTTCTCTTTGATCCATAATTTATTCAGAATAAGTAAAGTGGCCCTGGGGGCTGTCAATAATCAACTCGGCTTTGGCCATATTTTGAGCATGTTCAGTCATGGGCTCTACCCTCCCCACAATGGCCGCTTGAATGTGAAAGTCTTTGGCGATATCAATAATTCCTTGCGCCGTGGCTACATCGGTATAGAATTCGAGCCGGTGGCCCATGTTGAATACTTTGTACATTTCCTTCCACGGAGTACCCGAAGCACTTTGAATCAGCTCAAAAAGAGGAGGTACAGGCATCATAGCATCCTTTACGACGCGCACATTTTCCACAAAATGGAGCACCTTGGTTTGGCCTCCTCCGCTGCAATGAACCATGCCAGCAATAAAGGGTCGGTAGGCTTGGAGCACCCTTTTCACTACCGGTGCGTATGTCCGCGTGGGTGAGAGCACCATACGTGCCAATGGGCCCGGTAAGCCTTCTATGGTATCATCCAGTTGGTGTGGTCCGCTGTATGCAAGATGCTCGGGCATGCCTGGGTCAAAAGTCTCAGGATACCGTTGGGCCACGGATTTGTTGAACACGTCATGGCGCGCGGAGGTAAGGCCGTTGCTGCCCATCCCTGCATTGAAGGTATGCTCATAAGTGGCCTGACCGTGTGAGGCCAGCGCCACAATGACCTGCCCGGCAGCGATTCGGCCATTGTCAATAATATCATTCCGGCGGGCCCTTGCCACTACTGTACTGTCTACAATGACGGTGCGCACAAGGTCACCAACATCGGCGGTTTCACCACCTGTACTTTGTATGTCCACGCCTTGTTTGCGCAAATCAGCCAACACCTCCTCTGTACCTTGAATGATGGCCGCTACTACTTCACCAGGTATGAGCCGTTTGTTGCGTCCAATGGTTGAGCTCAGCAAAATACCATCGGTAATGCCTACACAAAGCAGGTCGTCGATGTTCATGACGACTGCATCCTGGGCAATGTCCTTCCACACACTGAGGTCAGCAGTTTCGCGCCACCATGCATAAGCCAAGGCCGATTTCGTTCCGGCGCCATCAGCATGCATTGCTAAGCAATGCTCCGTGCTCCCGGTGAGCGTATCGGGAATTATTTTGCAAAACGCCTTAGGAAACAATCCCTTGTCGATGCCACGGATGGCTGCATGTACGTCTTCTTTACCGGCACTAACACCGCGGGCTTGATAGCGTTGTTCTTCAGCCATGGGCTTCAATGTATTAGACCTTTACTTTTGGATGGTGATCATCACAAATGTGCAAATAAAAAAAGCATCTTCACCTTTTGGGTGAAGATGCCTTGAAGAAAATCGATACGATCTAGTTGTCGGCAGGATCGATGGGCACGTAATCAAAGCTGAGTACGGTAAACTCTGTTCGGCGATTTTTTTGGTGGGCTGCCTCTCGCTCTTCTTCAGAGCCCATGGCAGCAATTTGTTGGTCTGAAATCCGTGGCTTACGCTTTCCATAACCTTTCGCTACCATGCGGTCACGGGGTATTCCCTTTGAAATGAGATAATCCACACAGCTTTGGGCACGGCGCTGACTCAAATCAAGGTTGTAAGCATCGGCGCCTCTGGTATCGGTGTGTGCCTGAAGCTCGATGATGATTGTCGCATTATCAGTGAGCGTTCGGTACAGGAAATCGAGTGAATCCAAAGAGTTCACCTCGTTGTTGACCTGCAATTCGGCACGATTGTACGCATAGCGCACTTCGGGAAATTCTATAGCCTTATCAGGTCGGGTGAAGGTAATAAAGTACTCTTTCAAGAATGTGGTCGACTCATTGAGTCCCACTGTGCTGATTTGGTCTTTGGCCACGAGATATTCCGGCTTGCTTACTTCAATGGAATAATTTGTTTCCGGGTTGATGTACCGTTCTTCTCCTTTTTTCTCGAAAGTAAAGGCTCCTGAGCCATCGCTTGATGCCTCAAATGAAGCCCCGTCACTGCCAAGCACTTTGATTGTTGCTTCGGGGATAGGCATTTGGGTATCTTTGTCATACACCACACCTTCAAGGGCAAAAATCAATGGAGGCAAAGAGAACGAATATATGTCGTCCATTCCACGACCACCGGGACGGTCACTTGTGAAATAACCCCTTTCTGCATCGCCCTCCCAGATCATCGCAAAATCGTGACCTGTTGAATTGATGGGAGCTCCCATATTTTCTACATTCCCCCATTGGTTGGTTCCTGTAACTTCGGCTTTGAAGATGTCGAGTCCACCCATTCCGAGGTGTCCGTTGGAGGCAAAAAACAGCACCCCGTCCTTTCGAACGTATGGAAACATTTCGTCGCCAGGGGTATTGATGGATGGGCCTAAGTTGACAGGCGGACCAGCAGTGCGTGAAGCTTTGTCGAAAGGTGCTATCCACAAATCGCGCCCACCCTGCCCACCGGGCATGTCACTTGCGAAGATGATAAAGTCCTCAGCAGGTGAAAACGCGGGGTGTCCCACCGTGGTATTTTCCGAACTTTGCTTGTTTTTCAAGGGAACCAACTGGGCGGTGCTCCATGATTTTTCAGCCTTACGTGCCATGAACACATCACATCCTTTGTTTTCCTCTTTGGTGTGCTCACACCTTGTGAAAAACAGCATATTGCCGTCGGAGGTAACGTAAGGTGTGGCTTCACTATGGATGGTATTTACACGGTACGTAAGTCGGGCTGGTTCACTCCACTTTCCTTTTTGATCGCGGGTTGCCTCGAATATGTCTTGGAAGCTCTCGCCGGTGCGCTCATCAATTTCACTTCCTTGAGCACCCTGGCGCGACGAGCTAAAATAGATGGTATTGTACTCCCGGTCAGCCCATCCTGTGGCAAAATCGTACTCGGGTGAATTGAGCAAAAGCTCATTTTGTACCTGGTATCGGCTGGGCTTTTTACGCAGCTCTTTGGCAAACTCACATTGCTGAATGCCCTTTGCAGCGCGCGGATCACCTGATACGCGTGCCTGATACTTTTCGTAAAATTCAATGGCCTGACCGAAATCACCTTGTCGCTGGTAGGCTTCCGCCAAATACAAGAAAGCATCCGGTCCGTCGTAATTTGCTTTAAGCGCTTTGTTGTACCATACCACTTGCTGTTCATAATCGAGTACGAATCGGTAGCTTTCTGCAATTTGATAGAGGATACGGGCTTTCTCATCCGCCGAAGTCACCTTGGCGTAAGCCTTTTTGTAGGCATCAATGGCACCATAATAGGCTTCATTTTTAAAGAGATTATCCGCTTCCTTGACAAGCCTATCAGCTTGAGCAAAAACTACTTGAACGCCAAAAACGGCGAGCGCAAAAAGGAAAATTTGTTTGCGTAACTGCATAGTATATGGTTTAATTGCCTTGCAAATAAGGTTCGAAAATAAGCAATACTTTCGGAACACAATGCAGCGGTGGCAATGAGAAAATAATTTCCAGCAAATAATCAAGCCACTCTGCTCGACACGGAGTGGCTTGATTTGATCGATTTGGTATTGCTATCTTGTAAAGAGCAATTCGCGCAATTTGGGCATTGGCCATAGCTCATCGTCTACAATGAGCTCAAGTTTATCAGCGTGGTATCGAATTTCATCCATATACGGTTTTACCTGATCGCAATACGCCACCGCTTGCTTGAAGGCATCCTCAATGAGATTCGCTTTTTTGCGCGCTTCAATCATGTTGTACACATTGATGCGCATGGTTTCCACGCGTTCTGAGATCTCCTCAACGAGTGCCAACTGTGCTGCAGCGTTTTTCTGTGCGGCTGCTTTGGGAAAAATAGCATTGATTCCCTGAACATTTTGAATCAACATATTTTGGTATTTAAGCGCGGTAGGAATAATGTGATTCATGGCCAAGTCACCGCATTTACGCGACTCGATTTGAATTTGCATTTTGTATTTCTCCAGTTCTATTTCGACCCGTGCCTCAAGTTCGCGCTCCGTAAGCACACCGTACTTTTCATAGATGCCGATGATTTTTTTGTCCTTCAGCAATTCTATGGCCCGAGGCGTATCTTTTACATTGCTCAATCCGCGTTTGGCAGCTTCTTTCACCCACTCATCGCCGTAGCCATTTCCTTCGAAACGAATCTTCTTGGAAGCGGTGATCAACGCCTGAAGTTCATTCAAAATGGCCTCATCCTTTTTTAAGCCTTTGGCAATGCGCGCGTCGACGGCATCGGCAAATAGGGTGAGCTGATGGGCAACGATGGTATTCAATGCCGTCATGGGCACAGCGCAATTGGCCGATGAGCCTACAGCCCTGAATTCAAATTTATTGCCTGTAAAGGCAAAAGGGGATGTGCGGTTCCTATCGGTATTGTCGAGAAGAATTTCTGGAATTTTACCGATATTGAGCTTGAGCTGGGTTTTATCGGCCGGGGTCATTTTACCTGCTTTGATGCTCTTTTCCAGATCATCGAGCATAGATGTAAGCTGCGTGCCGATAAATACGGATATGATGGCAGGAGGCGCTTCGTTGGCTCCCAGACGGTGATCATTTCCAGCAGATGCAATGCTGGCCCTCAACAGATCCGCGTTGTCATTGATGGCTTTTATCGTGTTGATGAAAAATGTGAGGAATTGAAGGTTGCTCTTTGGATTTTTGCCGGGAGCCAACAGGTTCACGCCTGTGTCGGTGCTGAGCGACCAATTGTTGTGCTTACCGCTCCCGTTGAGTCCGGCAAATGGTTTTTCATGAAGCAGCACCCTGAAATTGTGTTTGCGTGCCGTTTTTTCCAAGAGGTCCATCAAGAGCAAGTTGTGGTCGTTGGCGAGGTTGGCTTCTTCGAACATTGGAGCCACCTCAAACTGGTTGGGAGCTACCTCATTGTGGCGGGTGGTCACTGGAATACCCAATTGATGGGCTTCGCTTTCGTAATCGCGCATAAAAGCATGTACCCGCTCGGGTATGCTTCCGAAATAGTGGTCATCGAGCTGCTGACCCTTGGAGGGGTAGTGTCCGAAAAGTACCCTTCCGGTAAATTGCAGATCGGGGCGGGCATTGTACAAGGCAGAATCGATCAGGAAATATTCCTGCTCCCAGCCGAGGGTGGAATTCACCCGACTTACGTTTTTGTCAAACATCTGGCATACGCGCGTAGCAGCTTTGTCGACCACATTGAGTGCTTTCAACAATGGCATTTTGTTGTCGAGCGCCTCACCGGTGTAGGCTATAAAAATGGTGGGTATACAGAGCGTTTTGCCAATCACAAAAGCAGGCGACGAAGGGTCCCAGGCGGTATAGCCTCGGGCTTCAAATGTATTGCGCAAACCTCCGCTTGGAAAAGATGAAGCATCCGGCTCCTGCTGTACCAGCATACCTCCCTCGAACCGTTCTATGGCCTGTCCGTTACCAATGGGCTTAAAGAAGCTGTCATGCTTCTCGGCGGTAGATCCGGTAAGTGGCTGAAACCAATGGGTGTAATGTGTGGCGCCCAATTTGGTGGCCCAATCTTTCATGGAGGCCGCCACCTGATCCGCAACATTGCGCGATATACGCGTACCGTTGCTCATCGCATCGACTACACTTTTCAGTGCCTCGTCGCTGAGGTATTCGCGCATTTTACCCATGTCAAAAACACGGCTTGAAAAATAATCTGACACCCGGGACGAAGGGGCTTCTACATGGAGGGGTTGACGGCTGAGCACATCTTCGAGCGCTCTGAATCGGAAAGTGGCCATAGGTTGAGGGCTGATTGTTATGAATTATCAAATTTTGCCGTAAAGGTATACTTCACGAAGGGGTTCAAGCAAAAAAACTATCCACATTTTATAAACTATGGCTAAAAAAAGAGGGGGGACATTGCCAGAAGAACGTTTTTTTCAAAAACTCCTCTCATTGCTTAGGGGATTACCCAGCGGAAACGACCATGAGAATGTAAACAATATACGTTGTCAGCAGAATAATACCGCTGATGCGTCCTATGCGCATCCGCATGACGCCCAATGGCAAAATGACAAATGAGGTTGCCAACATCCACCAAATATCTACATGCATTATTTTGAGGGATACTTCCAATGGCAGTATGCATGAAGTTATTCCTATAATGGCCAGCAGATTATAGATGTTGGAGCCAATGATATTGCCAAGTGACATATCGCGCTGGCCCTTGAATGCTGCAATGACTGAAGCCGCAAGCTCGGGCAAACTTGTACCGAAAGCCACCAACGTTATGGCAATGACACGGTCAGACACACCAAATTGTCGTGCAAGGGTTTCGGCGCCTTCTACCAACCAATCGGCTCCAAACACCAGCGCAGCCGAACCCCCAACGAGCAACAACAGGAGTACAATCAAGGGTTTCTCCTTGTCGCTGATTGTGGTATCATCCAGCGGTTTTGGAATTTCCCTGCCTCTACTTTCTTTCAGGTAGCTGTATACAATATAAGCTACGAGCACCGCAAGAAGCGCTATACCCTCAAGCAATCCAAGAATTCCATCCATCCCCAGTAAAAAAACAAGCAGGCTGGCGATGACCATCACCACCCAGTCAAATTGAAGGGTACGCTTTTGAATAGCGATGGGAAAAATGAGTGCTGTGGCTCCCAAAATCAAACCAATATTGGCTATGTTGCTGCCCACCACATTGCCCATAGCGATGTCGGGCTTTCCCTTCAAAGCCGCATTCAAGCTCACCAAAAGTTCAGGGGCTG
>DAIOTP010000063.1:0-2580 GCA_036751905.1 Cryomorphaceae bacterium | reverse complement strand
CCCAATGACACGACAGTAAGGCCAACCAGCATGGGAGATATATTGAGCTTTAAGGCCAGGCCACTCGCACCTTTTACGAGATAGTCACCCCCTATCAACAAGAGAAAAAGACCACCGAAAATGTAGAGCACCTCCATGAAGAACTACTCTGGCTTTTTTGGACCCTCAGCGGTTCCAGCACCTTTTTCAATCTGATCTTTTACTTGCTTCACCGATCCTTCGATATCGCGCTGTATTTCGCTGGTGGCATCCTTAACCTGACGCATGGTGCGTCCCATAGTACGGGCAATACCCGGAATTTTGTCCGCACCGAAGAAGATCAGTATAAACAGCACAACTACAAAAATCTCGCCTCCACTGATACTGAAAAAAAGGATGGTCACTGCGTTCAATTTGCTACAAAGTTAAAAAGCCTTCCCGATTTTTCAGGGAAGGCTTTTCATATGCTTGATTTAAATTCTGTTTACTCCTCAGGCGATTCTTCAAGGGAGCTGCCTGTGCGGTCGGTAAGATCCGCCACGATTGGAGCAGCTATAAAAAGTGAAGAGTATGTTCCTACAATAACACCCAGCATCAGTGCGAAAATGAATCCACGAATGCTCTCGCCGCCAAAAATGAAGATGATCAACAGCACCACAAAAGTGGTCATCGATGTATTGACCGTACGTGACAATGTACTGTTCAAGGCCTTATTGATCACGCTTTTTAACCCTTCTTTGCGGTGGTCTGAAACATACTCGCGTATGCGGTCAAATACTACCACTGTATCATTGATAGAGTAACCCACTACGGTGAGGATCGCTGCAATGAAGGCCTGGTCAATTTCTAAAGAGAAAGGTAAAAAGCCGTGGAGCAAGGCATAAACACCCAGCACCACAATGACGTCGTGGAACATGGCCGCTATGGCTCCTACCCCGTATTGCCATTTTTTAAAGCGGAATACGATGTATGCGAAAATAATCAACAAGGAAAAAATCACCGCTGAAGCAGAAGAAGTCCTAAAATCATCGCTGATGGAAGGGTCTACTTTGCGGCTCTCCATAATTTCATATGGATCATTGAGCTTGTCTAGACCAGTTTCCAGTGCTTGCTCTACCCGGTTGTCGGCATCCTGACTTTCGTCGTCCACAAGAAATTTTGTGGTGATTTTCACCTGATTGCTGGCGCCAAAAGTTTTCACCTCAGGAGCAACTGAAGTGCCATCAGCGGTTATAAAAGAGCCCGCAAGTACACCCCTTACTTCATCAAGGCTAGCGGGCTGCTCAAACTTTACAGTGTAGGTGCGACCTCCGGTAAAGTCAACTCCGTAATTCAATCCGCGTAAAAACAGCGCCGAAATTCCGACTAGGATTACTACTGTTGAAACGCCATAAAACGTTTTCCTCCGCGAAATAAACTTCACTGAACTGTTCACAAAAATGTTCTTTGACCACTCCATCCAAAAGCTAAGCGCTTTGCCTTTGTCAAGACGCGCTTCGAAAACGAGGCGTGTGATGAAAATAGCAGAAAAGAGAGAGGTGAAAATACCAATGATCAAAGTAGTAGCGAAGCCTTTGATTGGTCCTGAACCAAAGCTCACCAAAACGATGGCCGTAAGCAAAGTGGTGAGGTTGGCATCGATAATAGCGGAATATGCCTTGCTGTATCCCTCCTTGAGGGCTGCCTTGATGCCTTTGCCAAGCCGGAGTTCTTCACGCACCCTTTCGAAGATAAGTACGTTGGCATCGACTGCCATACCTATGGTAAGTACAATGCCTGCAATACCTGGTAAAGTCAATGCGGCCTGCAAAGAAGCCAGTGCGCCAATGAGGAAAAAGAGGTTGGCCACCAAGGCTATGTCACTGACCAAACCAGCTCCTTTGTAATAAAATATCATGTAAAAGAGCACCACGATTAGGGCGATGATAAACGACATCAAACCATCGCTGATGTTTTGTTGCCCCAGTGAAGGGCCGACGATTGATTCGTCAACAATATTGGCAGGAGCAGGCAAAGCACCCGCTTTAAGCAGGTTAGACAAATCAAGGGCCTCCTGAATTTGTTCGTTTCGGTTGCCCTGTCCCATAGAAATCACCGATTGGCCGGTAGATATTTCGACCTGCACCACAGGTGCTGAGTACACATACTCATCGAGTACAATGGCTACAACCCGTTTGGGAGTTTGCGCTGCTGCCGCGGCAGTAATGTCTTTCCATTTGCGCGCTCCTTCGCTGTTCATTGACATGGCCACCTGCACCTGGTTGTTCATGTCATACGTTTGTGAGGCGTCGGTGATTACGCTTCCATCGAGGGGAGCACGGCCATCGCGCGTGTCCATATTGATTGCATAAAGACGCATCACATTGTTGTTGCGCACATCAGGCTCACTTGACCAAAGCAAACGCAATTCCCTTGGGAAAGCGGCTTTTACCTCGGGCTCCCGAAGCATTGCATTTACTGCAGCCGTATCGGTGAGCAATGCGAAACCAACTACCGGCCCCTGAAAGGTGCGTCCAGATTGATCAACAGCAGGTGACAGCTTGCTGAACAATGGGAGCCGCTTAGCGCGTTCGCTGTCGCTCAGTTCGCTTTCGAAATCGT
>DAIOTP010000062.1:10624-19421 GCA_036751905.1 Cryomorphaceae bacterium | reverse complement strand
CTTGTATGTAGGTGGATCCGTGGCAGCTCAGTTCCACCACGTCTTGGCCGGTGAAGCTGTGGGGTGCCCTGAAAAGGGTGAGCACAATTTCATCGATGGCCTCATCGCCAACCTGAAACACACCAAAAATGGCCTTGTGGGAGGGCGCTGTACTCAGGTTTTTGCTAAAATAAGTCGAGCAAATGGAGATGGCCTCCGGACCCGATACGCGTATCAGGGCGAGTGCTCCCACTCCGGGCGGGGTGCTCAATGCGCATATGGTATCGGTGGTCGACCGGAGATTCATCGTGCAAAAGTAATGATAGAATCAGGCAAATTGGACCGTTCACATTTACCCGGACCTGCGATAGCCCATTGTACCGAGGAAACTTTTTGTGACAAGGTCAACACAGGGCCGCCCGAAAAATTAAAACTCGGTGATGAATAATTGATTTAAATTGCCATTTTTGTTCTCATAATTCAATCCAATAACCATTTGCCCATGAAAACCCAACTTAAGCTTCTTGCCCTATTTTTAATGCTTTCCTCCCTGGCCTTCACAGGTTGCAGCGATGATGACGATGCACCTGCGCCAAGCCGCGAACAGCTTTTGGTAGCCAAAAATTGGGTGCTTACAGCCATCACCGTAAATCCGGCTCTATTCAATCCGCAAACGCAAACTGAAATGTCGGATTTATTCCCCTTGTTTCCGCTGTGCAAGCGCGATGACTTTACCAATTATATGTCCAATGGAACCTACATTGTAGAGGAAGGGGCGAGCAAATGTGATCCCAATGATCCCAACACCGTAGAAAATGGTACCTATACCTGGAACTCGGATAAGTCAGTGATCATCCACAACCAGGCCCAAGGCCAGGGCTCATACGAATATATTGTCAAGACTTTGAATAGCGACCAGTTGATTGTGGAGCAGGTGACGGTGGAAGACAATATAGTGTACACCTTTACAGTGACCTTCAACTGATACCGAGTATAACGGCAAAGGTCGTCACAGCGGTTTATTCCTTTTTTTCAGCATATGTTATCGTACCACCCTGCTTCAGCAGCAAGGCCTTGGTGGCGCCCTCATCATCGAATTCAAACTGTATGTCGATGGGGGCGACGGTAGCAAAGAAATGTGTTTCATCCTCGGCCATAAGCTCGAAAGCGCCCTGACCGGTGGCTTGAGCCATGAGAATTTCGCCCTGGACAAATATTTTTATGTCGAAGCCTTTGGCCAATTCATAGGTCCCCTCGAGGCGCTTAAGCTTGTCGGCTGGAATGGTGATGAGTTGGTCAGGCATGTTGAATGGACTGCCTTTGAAGTCCATGCCTGCTTGGCGCAGCGTGATGCTCTTCACTTTGGAGCCATCCTCTTCGAGCTCGAAACCCAGCTCAAGGTTGAGTACCTCGGAGTAAAAGAGGCGCTCATCGGCAGCTGCCACGGTAACTGCGGGCTGCCCCGGCACTTCAATGCTCAAGCCCTCGGCTGCCACTGCCACATTGAGCAAAAACCCGGCATCCAAAGCGTAGGCACCTGCATAGAGCTGCAGGAGCTCTGTCGGCAAAATTACGGACTGTCGCTGTTCGGGCATCTCGATAGGCTCGCCGCGGTACACCCGCATTGTTTGCTCCGCTACAGCCTGGTGATCGCTCAGCATGCTGTTGCTCAAGCTTATGAAATGCAGTTTTTTGCCTGGGAAGTACATCCACATGGCGGAGTAGCCATCTATGCCCCCGGTGTGTCCGACTCCGCGCTCGCCAGCCACTTCACTTTCGAAAAGGCCCATGGCGTAGGTGCCGGTGGTAGGGCTGCGCATGGTGTCGAGGGTGGCAGCCTCTTTGAAGAGTTTGCCTGTGAACAGGGCCACCGAAAAGCTATGCATGTCGAGCACGGTACTGTGCATGGCTCCTGCAGCAAAGGGGATGCTGGGCTCCATGGGCGCTGCGCTTTCCCATGTCTTGTTGGTGGGATTCAGGCCCTCGGAAAGGGAGCTTTTTTTGGAAGGGGTCTGGCTGCCAGAGTTGTTCATTGATAGGGGCCGGAGTATGCGTTCCTGTAAAAGACTTTCATAGTTTTTTCCACTTGTCCTTTCAAGAATTGCACCAAGCAGGTAATAATTGGAGTTGCTGTAGGCTTGGGACTCGCCGGGCACAAATCGGGGCTCGAGGCTGCTGATTTTTTTGAGCATGTCCGCACGGCTTTGGGAGGTGTACTGCCATTCGTTGAGGTTGGGCATATCGGTATAGCTGGCTATGCCCGAAGTGTGGTTGAGCAGCTGCCTTATGGTAATGTCCTTTGCATAAGGTATTTCAGGGTGCCAGGCCGCAAGCGTATCGCCGAGCTGGAGCTTGCCCTCCTCCACCATTTGCAGCAGCAGTACCGCGGTGAACGTTTTGGTCACAGAGCCTATCGCATAGGCTGATTTGGTGCTGTTCATGCTGCTTCCTTGGGCGTTGGCAGGACCAAAGGCGCGCTCATACAGTATTTTGTCATCGGAGGCCAGCATGAGGGTGCCCGTGTACTTGCGCATAGAGGCCATGCGTTCCATGTAGGTATCGAGGGCGTTAAAGTCCTGGGTGTGGCCTTTTCGGCAAATGATGCTCAGACCCAAAATAAGGGCTGTGGTACTGAGGATGCGTGCTAATGTCATGGTGTAATGTGCTTGGTTGTGATGCGAAGATCGAATATTTGGCGAAAGTGGAAGGTACAAATACACGGGTGGCACTTAATTTACATGAATTGTGAAAAGACTGCGTTGTACTTCTCGTAAAACTTGGTGGGAGCCATGCGATGCCCTATTTTTGCCCACCAAAACGCATTATATCTTAAAACATCACCATGTCAGTACTTGTCAATAAAAATTCACGCGTTATCGTTCAGGGTTTTACCGGCAGTGAAGGTACCTTCCACGCCTCCCAAATGATTGAATACGGCACCAATGTGGTAGGTGGCGTTACTCCGGGTAAAGGAGGCCAACAACACCTTGACAGGCCCGTGTTCAATACAGTGGCCGATGCCGTGAAGGACACTGCTGCCGATGTAAGCATCATCTTTGTGCCGCCCGCATTTGCAGCCGATGCCATTCTTGAAGCTGCCGAAGCGGGCATCAAGGTCATTGTGACCATCACAGAGGGCATTCCTGTAAACGATATGGTGCGGGTAAAAAATTATGTCGATAACCGCGATTGCGTACTTATAGGCCCCAATTGCCCTGGTGTGATGACCGCAGGTGAAGCCAAAGTCGGTATTATGCCCGGTTTCATTTTCCAGAAAGGAAACGTAGGCATCGTGAGCAAGTCAGGTACATTGACCTATGAGGCAGTGGACCAGATCACCAAAGCGGGCATGGGCCAAACCACAGCCATTGGCATTGGCGGTGACCCCATCATCGGTACCACCACGCTGCAAGCGGTGCAAATGCTCATGGCCGATCCCGAAACGGAAGGCATTGTAATGATTGGCGAGATTGGAGGCAACCTCGAGGCCGATGCGGCCCGTTGGATCAAGGCCCACGGCACCAAGCCGGTGGTGGGCTTCATCGCTGGTGAAACTGCACCCAAAGGCCGCACCATGGGCCATGCAGGTGCCATAGTAGGAGGTGCCGACGACACCGCCGAGGCGAAGAAGGCCATCATGCGCGAGTGCGGCATCCACGTGGTGGATTCGCCAGCGGAGATCGGCAAAAAGATGGCAGAAGTGCTGGGCGTAACCGTTTAAATCGTTACAATTTCAATTTCCCGATCGGGAAATGCAAACATAGCAAAGGGCCCCAGCGATGGGGCCCTTTTGCATGTGAGCCTTTCGGCGTTTTTTGATGTAAAAGCCGTGCGCAATGCTCAGCCTGCTTGGAGCATGCTCAGCTGGTAGTCAAAATCAGTCCAGCCGCCGGCGTTGAAGCATTCTACTCCGTCGCGCTGCAGCATCATGGTGGCTATGCCGCTGCGGTTGCCGCTGGCGCAAACCAGCAGTATGGGCTGGCTCAGGGCTTTGAATTCCTCGACCCTTTGGCTTATCATGGGCAGTGGAATGTTGATGGCCCCCTGGTTGTGGCCCATTTCAAACTCTTCCGCAGAGCGCACATCAACGATGGTGCCTTGACCGGATTTGATTATTTCGGTGATGTTCATATTTCCTGTTTGTTTTTTTTGTGACTGGATTGAAAAATTTGGTCGGTGATAAGCCCCAGCAGTAGCGCTCCGTAGGCGGTAGCCACCACCGGATTGCTCGCTATTAAGCAGCCTTCACTGGTGCAGCCTATGTGGTTCCAATAAAGGAATCCGCCTGAGGCACCCAAAAGAACTCCCAACACAAGGAAGAGGAGTCTTTTTTTGTTGGTTTTCATGCTTTATTTGTGTTTTTCACAGCAATGTTGAAGGGCACACGTACTCTGTTGTTTTTACTCCGGTGTTTAGAATTTCGGTGAAACCACCCTCCACATCCTTGAAATTGTCCCAGCCACGTGCCCTGAGGATGGATGCAGCAATCATGCTGCGGTAGCCTCCGGCACAATGCAGAATGAAGGGTTCATTCTTAGGTATTTCGGCAAGGTGCTTGTTGATTTCATTTAAAGGGATGTTGATGGCGCCTTCCACATGTTGTGAGTCGAATTCGCTTTTTTTGCGCACATCGATGATGGTGGGCAGTTGTGGGTACTTTTCAGCAAATTCCGCAGGCGTCATGCGCTGTACGGCGTCGGTCTCCATCCCTGCTTTCTTCCATGCTTCGATGCCACCTTCGAGGTAGCCTATGGTTCCATCATAGCCCACACGTGAGAGGCGCACCATGGCTTCCTCTTCGTGACCGGGGGTGGTGATGAGCAGGATAGGTTGCTTGATGTCGGTGATCATTTCGCCTACCCACATGGCAAAATTGCCGTCGAGTCCTATGTTGATGCTGTTTGGCACAAAGCCTTTGGCAAATTCGCCAGCATCGCGGGTATCGAGCATCAAGGCATGGGTTTCATTGGCGGCAGCCTCAAAAGCTGCGGGCGAAAGTGGTTTTTGTGCACGCTCCATGACATCATCGAGGCTGTCATATCCCTGGATGTTCATGAGCACATTTTTGGGAAAGTAGGCCGGAGGTGCTGTGAGGCCCTCGAGCAATTGCTTTTTGAATTCCTCTTTGCTCAATTCAGGGTTGAGGGCGTAGTTTACCTTTTTTTGGTTGCCCAGGGTGTCGGTCGTTTCCTTGCTCATTTTTTTGCCGCAAGCGCTTCCTGCACCGTGGTTGGGATACACAATGAGGTGGTCGGGAAGTGGCATGATTTTGTTGCGCAGAGATTCATAGAGGTAGCCAGCCAGTTTGTCCTCGGTAAGGTCGGCAATAACGTGTTGTGCAAGGTCGGGACGGCCTACATCTCCTATAAAAAGGGTGTCGCCGGTCACGATGCCATGTTCTTTGCCATCGGCATCAATGAGCAGGAAGGTGGTACTTTCCATGGTGTGACCCGGAGTGTGGATCACCTTTACTTTATAAGCACCCACTTCAAATATTTGGTCATCTTCGGCAACAAGGGCGTCAAAGCCAGGCTTGGCAGTTGGGCCATAGACGATTTTGGCTCCCGTTTTCTTGGCCAGGTCGAGGTGGCCGCTCACAAAATCAGCGTGAAAGTGTGTTTCAAAAACATACTTGATTTTGGCACCATCGGCCTCAGCACGGTCCATGTAGGGCTGCACTTCTCGCAGCGGGTCAAAAATGGCGGCTTCGCCATTGCTCACAAGGTAGTACGCTGCGTGAGCGATACATCCGGTATAAATCTGTTCTACTTTCATGGGATTCGGGTTTTTCTTTTTGGAATGTATGTGGTAGGGTTTGTTCAATTGAACACTGCAAAAATATGGCAGTGCACCCGTTTGCTTTGTTACCTGGGTTACAAAGAGGAGGAGTAGGGGCAATAGAATTCCTTTTATCTTTTGTAAATAAGAGTATTGGTTGAATCTAAGCCAATTTTGTTCATTTCAACGGTCACGCGCGGTGTGCAGCTTGTACTTTGCTCATGCGGACTGAGCAATGCTACCGAAAGCGAAGGGCAGAATGAGAAATACGGCATTTTTTGCTCTTGACTTGTGCTTTAAGTTATCCATATTGCGGAAGTTAAATTGTGGTTTTTTGGACGTGAATCACTCATATGAAGCATTTTATACTTTTCAATTTATGTTGAAAAAATGAGGTCAGGAGGGCATGGATTTAACTTGTCAGCTTGCGGTGGCGCAGTACTTTTCGTTCAAATCCAATTAAACCGATTCAGATGAAAACTTATTTTTTTAATTTATCCAGGCACTTGTATGTCTGTGTTTTATCTCTTTTTTTGACTGCCCCGACATTGTTATGTGCCCAGCAATTCCCGCCCCCACCGGTCAATCCTGATTGGACCAATGCCACACCTGATTTTGTAGTGCCATATTTATGTGAAGAGCAGTCGAGGTGGTGCTTTAATTCCGTTCCTGTTAATACGATATGCGGAACACAATGTCCCGTGGAAATACCTGCACCTCAGATCAAGGGAACCAGTATTTTATCTGAGTTGGGCAACAACTATTTAGGATCAGGTCAATTTGGTGCGTTGTACATGAACAACACTCTCATTTTTGAAATTCAGGATACCACCATTATGCGCTTGGAGCTGGATATTTCTCATGATATTCCTTGCTTCATGGGATTCGGCATGATAGGCAGCGACGCATTTAATTGCATTCCTGGCGCGAGCTCAATGACCCTCCCTGGCACATCTTTTTTAATGGCTAAGAATGTTCCGCAATCGCCAGGTATAGACTATATTGGCATAGCAGAGCGTGTTTTTTTGCCTGGAAAATACATGGTATTTTTCCAAGCATTCTACCAAGATGAAATTACCAGTATGCCATGCAATGGCATAAAATTTCATGTAACGATGACATCTTTGCTCCCCGTAGTGCCACAGCCTGGTGACCTCTGCTCAATTCCCATCCAGCTTGAGCCTGCGCCTACATTCAATGAATCAAGGGTTCACGACAGTTTTGAAGATGCCATGGATACTGGAAACTTGACTTGTGCTGTGAACGATTTGGGACAAGGTGGCCGATGGTTCACCTTTACCGCCACGCATACGCATCACTTCCTGCAGGGTTTGCGCAGCGGCAACAGCAATGTGGACATGGCCATAGAGGTGTATGAGAGTTGCGATGCTGCACTCATTGTATGTCAAGACACGCCAGGAAACAATGAAGTACTGATTCTACCCACCACGATTGGTCAGACTTATCTGGTACGCATGTACCACAATGGTGCTGTTGCACCTAACTCGAGCGCATATTCAGCAGCATTGGCAAGGGTGCCAGGTACTCAGCTCAGACAGGCCGACTGTGGCTTGATGAATCTGACCAATGCATCCATCATCCGCTCTGACTGGCCGGCCAATACATTTATGCTGACCAACTGGGAATTCAGATTTCAGGAGCAGGAAGCTCCCTTCAATACTTACAACATCATTAGCCCCAACGGAGCCAATCCGCAGTTCAGGATATCATGGTTTCCACAAGCTGAGCCCGGACGCACATACAAAGTATGGACCAGGCCACGCATGTACCAGGGCCCTACCTGGGGCGATTTTGGTGATTACTGCATAATAGGAATGGCAGGACCGAGCGCTTTACAGTTCAACCCTTTGGGAACTTCTGCCAACCAACACGGCAGCATGCAATTGTTTCCTAACCCGGCGCATTCGCAGTACACCATTTCACTTGAAGTGTCTTCGGATGAAACCTTCATTGAACTTGAAGTATTCGATCTCAACGGTAAGTTGTTGAGCACAAAGAACGAAAGGGTGGATGGAATGTCGGGACACATCCATATTGTGAGCGAGACGTCGGCGTTGCCGTCAGGAATATACCTGGTAAGGGCGCGCATTGACAACAGGGTATTTCATTCCAAACTTCAGATTGTAAGATAGTTTCAGGCGACTGGATTTGCTTTTCTTGCGATTTGGTAATCTTCCTTCGAACCAGACACCCTTGCACAGCAGGGGTGTCTGGCTTGTAATGCAGGGAAGGATGATGTGCTTTTCGCCAATAACAATCGTATATGGTTCGAATTCCATTCCCAACTGCCACTTGAGCCTGAAATTTTACACTTTAGTGAAATATCTGGAAACCTAAACATATGTGGATTTGTCAATGCAGTTGCTTGCAACGGGGGAAATGGTATCTATAAATGGGCCTCTACGACTTTTTAGATATTTCTGAAAGGTAGCTCACGCTCTGGTGTTTGCATGAGCAATGTATTGTGAAATGGTATGGCGGCCGTCAGGGTAAACCCTGAATTTTAATCATACTGCTTGGAATTGAAAGCCCTCGATAAGCGCGAATGGCCAAAATCCTGGTGTGCGGAGAGGGAAATGCGGAGTGTGAAACGAGGGAACGCTAGAGTATAGCTGTCCGTCAGCCAAGCGATGTGTTGGAGAAAGTCAGGGTAAGCCTTACAACGAAAATCTAATCGGGTGACTTGTTGGCAGAACTACGGTAACTGGCATCGAGCGGTTATCCCCAGGATACCGATGTCGCAAGTAGGACTTGATAAAAAATGTTTCTCAGTGCTTAGAGGAGATCAAATGCCGCTGCCGATGATTAGGCAGCAAGAATTTCGTGCACCTTTTCTGGTGTCAAAGGCTTGTTCAGGAATTTAAAGATGTTGTAGTCTTTTAGACGTTCAATGTCCTTTGGATTGTTGGAAGAAGTGACCACCACAATCCGGATTTCATTTTTTCGCTTAAGCTCAAGGTTTTTCAGCGCTTCGAGAAATTGGAAGCCATCCATCACAGGCATGTTGATGTCCAGCAGG
>DAIOTP010000062.1:0-10614 GCA_036751905.1 Cryomorphaceae bacterium | reverse complement strand
GAGATGTTAACCACACCGCTCTCGCAATATTGCATGATGAATTCCAGGGCTTCTTCCCCATTTGAGGCCTCATGGGTATGGGTAATTTGATCTTGATAATCCATCATCACCTGCTTTTGAATCCAGATGCTGATGGGATCATCATCCACGAGTAGTGCGCATGCGTATTTGTGAAGTGCCATAATAGTAAGTTAAATGCATGTTGGTTTTTTGTTCAAAATGGCTGCCATACATAAGGGAAAGGTAGTCAATTAAATTACAATTCTACTTCAAATGTAGTACCTGCGTTTGGCTGGCTGCGCACGTGGATGCTTCCGCCGTTGCGTTGCACAACCTGTTTTACTGCATACAGGCCTAATCCTGAGCCCTGAACATGCGAATGGAACCGCTTAAACATGCCAAAAATTTGGTTGCCATTTTTGTCAAGATCAATACCCAAGCCGTTGTCAACAATACGCAGTATAGTGCGGGAACCTATTTGCTCTGATTCAATGCGTATCTCACAATCCCGTTGGGGGGAGCGGTACTTTACTGCATTTGACAATAAATTCTGAAAAATGCTTTTGAGTGCCAAACGCGGGTAAATGACCGATTTGCAATGGAGCTCACAATGAATGTTTGCATTGGCATCGGCAATTGCCATTTCATTTTCAGAGATTACTTCACGGATCAATTCTTCCAGTTGAATTTCTACTGCGTCTCCACTTCCCAGTCTATCGGTTTTGATTAACTCTTCAATGGCGGTGATGGTGCCTTTGAGTGCGCCAATCGACATATCCATCTTTTCTAAGAGCATTGTGTTGGTGCTGCCAATCAAATTTTTGTCCAAGTGACGGAGCAAACCTTCCAGATTTGAAATGGGTGCTTTAAGATCATGCGATGAAGCATAAATAAAATGGTCGAGCCTGCTGTTGGTGGTTTGTAGTTCGAGATTTTTTTGGGTGAGATCGAGCTTGCTTTTTTGGACTTTGAAGAGCAGTGTGGCCCACATTGCCGAAGCACTGCCAATGATCAAGAATACCATTAAAATATTGATGAGAAACAAGAGGGATCCAATCCCTCGGGCGGTAATGCCCATGTGTGTGGTAAACTCGCGTTCTTTTGCTGTAAGTGCATTGGTGAGGGTTTCAATTTCGCTGAGCCAGATAAGTTGCTGCTCTTTGCGCAGGCCATTGCTTGCAGGAGTTTCTGTAAGTAACGCGTATTGATAGTCATCCTGGATCCGATCAGCAAGTTCATTTAATTGGCTCACAAGTCCATCACCCTCTCCCCATATTTGAATAGCCCTCGCCATGAATGGTACCTTTTCGAAGGTCTGAAACACCCAAATGAGCAATTCAATGTCGTCCGGGTGATTTTGGGCCTGAATAAATCCGGCCCTTATGGTATCAATGGAACCACCCTTAAGTAGATTGACCCTTGCTATGCTGTCACCAAGGGGCGTTTTGATGAGCTCCTTAAATAGCTCAAAGTACTGTTCATCCTGATTGACCAGAAAAAAGGCGAGCTGGCGGGATGCATCTTTTTGTCCTTTGCTGTAAAAGGATTCCGCGGCAATGTAGGCCCTGATGCTTGAAATTACCCGGCCACTGTAGTAATTCAGCGTGATCAATGCACCCGCTGAGAGGAAGGCTATCAGAAGCAAAAGCCATTGCGGGCGGGAGAGAGAATCGCGTTTGATCATACCATAGCCTCACTTTGGGTGATTTATTGAATGCGCGAAAGATAGAAAATTGAATCATATTCCGGGGGTTTATGGGATTTTATACACCACCCGGGACTTATTGATAACACATACACCATTTGAACTACCGGTGTACAATATATGCAGATTTTTGACATGGCTTATCCATATGCACTTAAGTTATGCCGGGTCTTGGTTTTACATTGTCTTTGGAAATTTCGTGGTCAGTATCACCATGCCATCATCACGTGTATTGGCGGAACGCCTAGTTCAAATTGAGCTTGATGCCTCCAAAAATGGTGCGTGGCAGCATAGGGCCGTATACATACCCCGCATCCCGCTCGGGGCCGATGTCGAAGTCGTCTTGGTAGCTATTGAAAACGTTGGCCATACCACCGAAAACTTCAATGCGGTAGGTACCACTTTGGTAAATTCTATAAGATGTTTTAAAATTTTGCTCAAAAAAGCGCGGAGTGCTTTTAATTACCGTTTGCTCATTGTCGGGGTCAATAACATGTGGTACATCCATGCGTCCCGTATAAATTCCGGATAGTGAGAGCTGTAGTCGGCCGTTCGGTTTGTAAGTTACAGTGTAAAAGCCGTAAGCGTTCGGGGTGCGCAATATGCGTTCTGTACTGGCCACGGGTAGCCCGAGCTCTTCCCCAACTTCTGGGGCCCAAATTTCTTCTTCCACATCGAAGAGGGCTTGCTGCAGGGTGAGGCCCGCCTGTATCACCCAAGTGTTATTCAATGCGATATTGGCCTCAAGGTTCAGCCCCCGTACTCTGGCACCATCACTGTTGCGTTTGGTGATTGTGGATATGCCATTGTCGAGCCCGATCTGGTCGCTCAGAATGTATGGATTTTGGAGTCGGGTCAGGAATCCTTCCAAGACGAAGTTCATTTGTGCCTTTCCGGCAAATTCGGTGTAGTTCAGCGAGGCGGTGTAGCTTTCAGAGCGCTCGATTTCAAGGTCAGGGTCAAGGCGGATGAAGAGGGCACTTCCACCCACGGTTTCAATGTGGAGGTCCTCATCGAATGCCTGCGGACCGCGGTAGCCCTGTGCGTAGGAGGCCCGGGCTTTTAATTTGGGCGTAAGGTCGTACATAGCACTAAGCCGGGGTACGAAAACTGCGAATTGCTCCTTGTTGTCAAAGCGCTCCTCGGCGAGGTCGTACACACCCCTGATATTGAGCAGGTCAAAACGGCCACCACCCAATATGGTCCATCGTTCAGCAGGTTTGTATTGCATTTGGGCATAATTGCCCGTGATACCCACCTGCTGATCAATGAAGCGCCCGTAGCCTGGCATTTCGTCGCGCACATCGTTGTAGGTGTATTCCACCCCCACGGTGAGCATCCACTGGGGGTTGATGTCGTATACGTACTGCAAGCCCCCCACAAGGGAGTGATCGCGCGAGCGCCCGTAGGCGTTGATGGCCAAAATATCCGCTTCGGTGATCAAGGTATCTAAAGGGCCAAGTATGCGGCCACCTGCACCGTAATAACTTTGTCGCTGAACAAATTGTCCTGATCCGTAGAGGGATAACTTGTGTTTGTAGTTTTTGGAGTATTGCTCAAAGGAAAGGTTTGCGCCTGCTATGTTGTGCTCCAATTGCTCCGTGAGCTGCGATTGGTGTGGAGGCAGCTCGAATGCATTGCCGCCGCGGCGGAATTCCTGGATGTGGTAGCTCCCAAATTTCAATTTGCTGCGCTCACTGGTGTTCCAGAACCCATCGAAACCGATGGTGGTGTTGCGCAGTTGGGTCACTTCAGAAAAGTCATCGCCATTGGCATCCCATGGCTCGCGCGTGCGGTTGTATCCGTACAGGGTCATGCCTTTGCTGAGATCATCGCTTACTACTTGGCCATTGAAAGTTATTGTGCGGTCGGGTACCGACATGTCGATGAACGATTGATTCATCCCCACTTCAAAACTATTTTCAATCGGCTCTTTGGTGATGATGTTTACAGTTCCAGCTATGGCATTTCCGCCGTAAAGGGCTGAACCTCCGCCGCGCACCACCTCAACGCGCTCCACCATATTTGCAGGCAGCATCTCAAGTCCATACACCCCAGCAAGGGCTGAAAATACAGGACGACTGTTGATAAGAATCTGAGAATAAGGTCCCTCAAGACCATTCATGCGCAACTGTGTGAAGCCACAGTTTTGGCAGTTGTTTTCAAGGCGCAAGCCCGGGGTGAACCGCAGGCCTTCGGACAAGGTAAGCGATTGTGTGGCCTCGAAAGTTCGGTTGGATATGGTATTGACGATTACAGGCGATCGGTATGCGGGTATGGCGCTGCGGGTGCCGGTCACTACCACCTGACTCAATTGGAGTATGTCCTCGCGCAGATCGAAATTTATGGGAGTACTTTGGCCATCAACAATTTCGATTTTTACCCTTTGGGCATGGTAACCTGCCATGCGCGCCTCGAGGGTGTAAAGGCCGGGGGGCACACCATGTATTTCGTAAATGCCTTCACTGGCAGTGATGGTACCATATGGGCTATTCACGATGGCTACTGTTGCGTAAGGGAGCGGTTCAGTGCCGGCACGCACCTTTCCCTCAACACCTCCTGTATAGGGTTGTGCATGCATAGCCACCGAAATCCATGTGGTAAAAAAGAGTGCAGAGATTTTTTTCATATCAATGAATCTTTAATTAGTAGCACAAAAGTAATATTTTAGACTAATCTAAAAATGCATTTACGAAAAAGATAGAAATTAATGATCGGCCTCCCCTTTTTTGTCGATGGCAATAAATCTTGCACTTTTTTAGATGGGCAGCCAGGAATTTGGTTGGTTAGGCCTTTTTCGTAACTTCAACCCCGTGAACCAATCACTCAAAGTGCTAATGCGGGTATGGCTGCTATTGGCACTGCTTACATGCTCCCATGGAGCATTTGCGCAGGGCTATTCAGCCAGCGACAGTGCTGCCATTCAGGAGGCACTTAGCGCTACGTATCCTATTGAACGTATCGACGTTGAACGGGCTATTGCCCGGTATGACAGCTTGTATGCCGTGAGTATACAAAAGAACTACACGGTGGGAGCAGGTCGTTCCAAGCTCTTTAAAGGAATAGTGCTGAACAACCTCGGAAGGTACCGCGAAGCCATGGAGCATTACGAGGCATCACTGCCTTATTTTGCGGAAGCGAATTTTATTAAGGGCGTTGCTTCAGCCCACAACAATATGGGTGTGACCTATAATTTTACAGGAGAGCTCGATAGCGCTGCCACCCACTACATGCTCGCCTTGCAGCATTTCGAGGCCATGGCTGATACCAACACCATGCTCATAGGATATGGCAATGTAGGAGGCATTTTCATGGAAATGAAGCAGTATGGTAAAGCAGAACCATATTTCCGAAAAGGGCTGCAAGTGGCAAAGCAATTTGGAGATTCTATCCGCATGGCCGATGCACTGAACAATATGGGTTACCTGAGCAAAAGCAAGGAGCAGTATGCTGAAGCCAAGCAACACTACAAAGAAAGCCTCTCCATAGCCAATGCCATGCAGAACCACCCTGCACAGTACCTTGCACACAACAACCTCGGCGATCTCTACTACCTGCTCGAAGACAAAGAGGCTGCCCTTTTTCACAGCATTGCGGCGCATGACTATGCCAACAGAACCGACAATCCCTTTTACACCGTCCATACAGGCAACAACCTGGGCCTGCGCTACGCCTGGCTCGACATGCCCGACAGTGCGGCACATTACCTCGGGCAAACGGTGCAACTGGCCGGGGAGCTGGGCCAAAAGAAGTTGCAGGCGGATGCATCGCTATACCTCGCTGAGCAACGCGCGAAAACCGGACAATATGATGAGGCCTATACTTGGCTTACAAAGTACATTGCATTGCTCGATGCCTTGAGACCCGAACGACAGGAACAGCTCATCAACGAGTTGGAAACGAAATACCAAACCGCCGAGAAGGATGCGGCTTTGGCCATGCAGGAATTGCAAATGGCCGAGGCCGAAACCCGTGCGGCAAGATCACAGTTTTATACAGCGATCACCTTGGCGGGCATGCTCGTACTCCTCATACTGGCATATGCTTTCTACCGCAACAGCCGCCACAAATTGCGGCTGCAAGAGGAGCGCATGCAACGCATCGAACAAGACAAAGCCATGACCCAACTCAAGGCCATGCTCGAAGGGGAGGAGCGCGAGCGCCGACGCCTTGCGCGTGAACTCCACGACGGCATTGGCGGGCAGTTGGCACTCATCAGGGCCCAGATGAAAAGTGGAGAAACTGTGGAAGCCGTTTCCGGCAAATTGAGCTCCACTGATGCTGAAGTACGCCGAATAGCCCACAACCTCATGCCCGAAATTCTGTTGAAACACGGGCTGGGCAAAGCACTGCAGACTTTTGCGGACGAAATGGACAACCATCCCTGTCCTGTTCATTTTGAGCTGTTGGGTGATGTTCCTCAACACTTGCCCACGGCTACGGGTTTGGCTTGTTACCGCATCGCACAGGAGCTGGTTAAGAACGCCGCTAAGCATGCTGGCCCATGCAGCATCTTTATTCAACTTATTGCCGATGAGGAGTCTATTGAGCTTACGGTGGAAGATGATGGCAAGGGTATGTCCGAAGTCGATACCAATGGCATAGGTTTGGGCAGCGTTGAGGAGCGCTTGAAGGCCATAGGCGGGCATCTCCGCATTGACTCCGCAGCCGGCCGCGGAACCACAGCCAGCATTGTCGTGCCACTCACCATTCAAATGGCCCAAGAATGATTCGCGTAGGCATTACAGACGACCATGAAGTAGTGCGGAGAGGCATAGCCGACATGCTGGCATTGAGTACCACCCTTGAAGTAAAGGGTGTGTGGTGCAACGCCTACGAAACTTTGGAAGGACTGCGCAAGGTTCCCGTCGAGGTGCTGCTACTCGATATCAACCTGCCCGATTTGCAAGGCGATGAGCTGTGCAAGCGCTTGGTCACAGAGCACACCAAGCTTAAAATAATTGGTCTTTCAACATTTGATCAAAGCGTGGTGGTGAAGGACCTGATTGATGCAGGCGCACAGGGATACCTCACCAAGGATGCAGGCCTGGCCGATATTGAAGCAGCGGTACAGGTGGTGTTGGAAGGGGGCAAATACCTCACGCCCAATATTGCAGCCCGATTTGCAAAAATGGATGAAGAAAGCCGCAGTATGCGGCTTACACGGCGTGAGGAAGACATTCTCAAACTTATTTCCCAAGAGCTCACCACCCGCGAGATCGCCGAAAAACTTTGTGTTTCTGAAAAAACAGTAGAATCCCACAGGGCCCACCTCCTTCAAAAACTCGGTGTGCGCAACATCGCCGGGCTGGTGCGCGAAGCCATATTGAGGGGTTTTGTAAGTTGAAAAACCAGTTTCACCTCCAAACGTTATACTTACATGAAATTATATCCCTTACTAATCTTGTTTGTACTTGCATCAGGCGGGCTCTTTTCGCAATCGCTCAGCGATGAATTTGCCTACGAGCAGCGCTTTCGCAAAACGGGAATGACAGTGCTCGGTACATGGGCTGTAGTGAACATAGCTGGAGGACTCAGCCTCAAAGCGAATACCACAGGTAGCACACGTTATTTTCATGAAATGAATGCCATCTGGAATACGGTCAATCTCGGAATAGCCGCCTTTGGCTATTTCTCAGCTGCCCGAATGGCTGCGCCCACGGATGCCTTTGATTTGTACAAAGAACAAGTGGGGCTCGATAAAGCCCTCCTTTTCAACGCGGGCCTCGACCTCGCTTACATAGCTGGTGGCTTTTGGGCCATAGAAAGATCAAAAAACACAGAAAACAATCCTGACCGTTGGAAGGGGTATGGACAGAGCATCATCCTTCAAGGCGCCTTCCTTTTTGCATTCGATATCACTATGGTGCTGCTGCACCGCAAAATTGAAATTGTGGAAGGCATGAGTATTTTACTCAGACCCGGGGCTCCTGATTTTTTTGCAGCACGCCTTATATTCTAAATTGAGACCCTATTCTGCTCACCGATGAAAACTTCCACTTCCTCAAGCATCTATGGCAAGTTTGTTGGATTGGGCTTAAGCACGTGTATGTTGGTGCTTTGCGCATGCAACAGCGATGATGGGCAAGGAGGAGGTATACCCGCTCCTCAAGGACGCATCGAGGAGGCCTCCATATATTTTGAAGGGATTGAGCAGGAAGCCAATTTCATTTCGGTTCAATTCAACAGTGTACCGCAGGTGCTTGATATTTTAGCTGATTTTCCAGATGGAAGCGCAGCAGGGCTCAGTATGGCACCCATACCTGCCCTTGGAGCCCATCAATCCGGATTTACACTCGGTTTCGAAATCACCACCGCACAGCTGGCATGGTACTGCAATGAAGATTGCACTGTGGAAATACTGGAACATGATATCGGGTCACGCTGGATAAGCATCAGGATAAGTGGTACTTTGACGGATCTTTTTGGCCAAAATACCGCCGAATTGACGGAGGCGCTTTTTTCCGTTTTATACTAATGAAAAAGCCACCTGAAGATCAGGTGGCATTCGGTTGTTCTAGACCCTTCCGAGGAAGTATCTTTTTTGCAAAACACGCTGGAGCGACGAATCGTCCAGAAGTTTCGACAAAAATAGATAAAGTGCCGCCAAAAATATCTAAGGGTTTACCCTGATTTTTGAGAAAGTTTCGCAGAAGGCAGGTTCATGTGTACGAAGGTTTACTTTTCAATTGTTATCAACACGGCAGGCCCGCTCCTGCGATAATTGGTAAATTTGATTTTCCACTAGTACAACCCCGCTTATGTTTCTGATATTTGATACTGAGACCACTGGTATACCCCGTGATTACAAGGCACCGTTAACCGATGCCGATAACTGGCCCAGACTGGTGCAGCTCGCATGGCAACTGCATGATGCCAATGGAAAGCTCCTCTCAGCACAAAGCTACATTGTGAGGCCTGATGGCTTCACCATTCCTTACAATGCAGCCAAAATACACGGAATAAGTACGGAACGTGCACTCGCCGATGGCTTTGCCCTGGAGGATGTCATCGCCAGGTTTGAGGCCGACCGCGCCAAAGCCAAATATGCCGTAGGCCACAACGTCGAGTTCGATATCAACATCGTAGGTGCCGAGAATTGCCGCCTTGGGCAACATCCGGCTGTGGCCGATATGGCCAAACTCGACACCAAAGACTTGAGCACCAACTATTGCGCAATACCCGGAGGAAAAGGAGGCGGCTTCAAGTGGCCTACTCTTACCGAATTGCATACCAAGCTCTTTGGCGCGGGATTCGGAGATGCACACGATGCGGCTTACGATGTGGATGCCACGGCGCGCTGCTTCTTTGCGCTGCTCGAACGGCGCGTAACTCAGGTGGCCGAGGTGGTCAATCCTGCTGCCATTGCCTACGAGGCTCCGGTATTGGCTGCAGCCAATTTTGCGAAAGCTGATACCCCCGCACCCGAAAATGCCACCGACCTCAAGGATGCCCGCAAGGCCGATATCAGCGCCCTTGAGGATATGCCTTTTGCGCATTTACACACGCATACGCAATTTTCGATTCTGCAAAGTACATCCTCTGTAACCCAATTGGTGGCCAAGGCCAAAGCGCTGGGCATGCCTGCCCTCGCCATGACCGATCACGGCAATATGATGGGCGCATTCCACTTTGTGCGCGACGCCCTTAAAGCCGATATCACCCCCATTCTGGGATGTGAATTCAACCTCTGCGTGAACAGGCTCGACAAGTCCAAGCAAGACAATGGTGCGCAAACGGTGCTGCTCGCCAAAAACAAAAACGGGTACCACAACCTGGCCAAGCTGGCTTCCGTGGCGTATACTGAAGGTTTTTACTACGTGCCGCGCATTGATAAAGAGGTGCTGCTGAGGTACAAGAGCGACCTCATCGCCACCACGGGTGGCATGTGGGGGGAGGTGCCCTTCCTCATCCTCAATGTGGGTGAAACACAGGCCGAGGAAGCCTTCTTGTGGTGGAAGGAACAATTCGGCAACGACTTTTATGTAGAGCTCAACCGCCACGGTATTCCCGAGGAGGACATTGTGAACGAAACGTTGCTCAAATTTGCCGAAAGGCACGACGTGAAATACTTCGCTGCCAACAATACCTACTATACCGAACGCGTCGATGCCACCACGCATGACATATTGCTGTGCGTGCGCGATGGAGAGTCGGTGCACAAGCCGCGCAAGTACATAGGCCGTCGGGGTAGAGAATACCGCTTTGGTTTTCCGGAGGGCAACAGCGAGTTCTACCTCAAGTCGCCCGATGAGATGAAAAAACTTTTCGCCGACCTGCCCGAGGCTATCGCGACGGTGGGGGAGATTGTAGGGAAGATCGAACGCTTTGAATTGCAGCGGCCGGTGCTCCTTCCGAAGTTCGACATCCCCGAACAATTTATTGACCTGCAAGATGCTGCGGATGGAGGCAAGCGCGGTGAGAACGCTTACCTGCGCCACCTCACCTATGAGGGTGCCAAGGAGCGCTATGGCGAAATCACCGATGAAATACGCGAACGCCTTGATTTTGAGCTCGCCACCATCGAGCGCACCGGCTATCCGGGCTACTTCCTCATCGTGCAGGATTTTTGCGCTGAAGCGCGCAGGCGCGGTGTATCGGTGGGGCCGGGCAGGGGCTCGGCAGCAGGCAGTGCGGTGGCTTACTGCACAAAAATTACCAACGTTGACCCCATCAAGTACGACTTGCTTTTTGAGCGTTTCCTCAATCCCGACCGGGTATCGCTGCCTGATATTGACATCGACTTCGACGACGACGGGCGCCAAAAGGTAATCGACTACGTGATCGACAAGTACGGCGCCAACCAAGTAGCACAGATCATTACTTACGGCAGCATGGCTGCCAAAAGTTCGGTACGCGATGCGGGCCGCGTGATGGACCTTCCTCTCGGTGATACCGACCGCCTCGCC
>DAIOTP010000061.1:5466-19502 GCA_036751905.1 Cryomorphaceae bacterium | reverse complement strand
GTGATGGTGGAAAATGAGTACAGCCGGCAGATGCGCGCCTCCAATACCACGCGCGAACTCATCGCCAGCCTGATGCAGACCCATGCCCGGCATTTTCTTCTTGAAAATCTGGACAAACTCAGCACCCGCAGCCGCCTCGCGCATGTGGTGCAATACATTCGCGGCAAGATTGCTGAACCCCTCACGGTTGATGAACTGGCCAATCAGGCCTGCCTCTCAAGGGCACAATTCTTCCGTGCCTTTCAGCGGGAGTTGGGTGAAACGCCGGTGCAATTTATCAACCACGAGCGCCTGCGCCGGGCCAAGCAATTGCTCAAACAAAAAAGAAGCCCCTCCCAGGTATGCTACGATGTTGGTTTCAGCAGCCTGAATTATTTTTCACGTATATTTAAACAGTACGAGGGTGTGAGTCCGACGCAGTGGATAAGCGAGCAAAAATAACTGGCTGCGTTTTTCAAAAACAGATGAATTACTGCCAGTTCGTGTGCAGAGTGGCTGCTTAAGCAATTTGTTCGCGCGCATACATGCTTTCTTTGCCGAAAGGCATAAAAATGCTACGTTTGTGAGAATTTCAAACCTAACTTACCAATCAATTATGAAAGCTTATGCCCTCCCCTTGCTTGCAGCGGTACTGCTGCTGTTCGGTAGCTGCAAACCGAAAACGTATGAAGTGAAACGCGACTTGGTCATCAAAGCCCAGCCCGCGCATGTATATGCCCAAGTCATCAACCACAAACAGAGCCACGCATGGTCACCATGGGACGCTATGGATCCCGACATGGAAAAAACCTACGAAGGCCCCGAAGAAGGCGTGGGTGCCAAATATGCCTGGGTAGGCAACGAGGATGTGGGCACCGGCTATCTCGAAATTATTGAAGCCACCCCACACACATATATCAAGCAAAAGCTTGTATTTACATCTCCATGGGAATCAGAATCGGTTGTGAACTGGCACTTCGAGGAGGCCGATGGAGGCACCAAAGCCACATGGACTGTAGTTGGTGAGCTACCAGGCTACCTCTTTTGGATGGGACAAGAGAGCATGGAGGAGATGATGGGCCCCGATTTTGAAAACGGACTTGCGAAATTAAAGGAAGTGGCTGAGGCCAAAGCCAATGCTACAGCCTCATTTAAAGCTGAATTGGTGGAAGTAGAGAGCGCAGATTATTATTACACCAAGCACACCATGGCCATTTCAGACATGGGCAGCGAAGTATATGCGGAAAACTTCAGCAAGCTATTTAGTTTTTTAGGTCCTGATGCAGCAAGTGTCAGCGCTCCACCATTCGCCGTATTCCATGAGTGGAATGAAGAAGCCAACCAAACAACTTTCGAGATTGCACTGGCTGCCAAAAGCAAAAATCCAGCAAACAAGGACTTTATGAAGGGTAAAACTTATGCTGGCATGGCATTCATGGTACGCTACGAAGGGCCTTACGAAGCATCGGGACAGGTGCATGAATTTTTGCATGAGCACCTTACGGAAAATGGCTTTGATTACGCCGGAAACCCTTGGGAGAGCTACGTGGTAGGACCCGGACAGGAATCAGACCCCAACAAATGGATCACTGAAATATACTATCCAGTGAAGAAGAAGGGGGAGATGAGCTAAGGCGTATTCTAGGGCTATAACTGACGATAAGCACCACGAATGCAGCGTTCAAAAGCTGCCTTTGTGGTGCTTTACATTTTGCTGAATATTCATTTACAATACAATACCATCATTAATCTTTCAAGAAAAAATTTATGGCAGGCTCAAGCTTTTTCTCTTCTCCAATCCAAATAAAAATCAGATCTTTGCAGCCCAAAATTAATAACCGGGGTTTCGCACCCCAAAACCGTTAATTAACGCAACACAATGCCAGTAAAAATCAGATTGCAACGCCACGGACGAAAAGGAAAACCTTATTTCCACATCGTAGTGGCTGACGTTCGCTCACCACGTGATGGTAAATACATTGAGCGTCTAGGGTTTTACAACCCAAATACCAACCCCGCAACCATCGAGCTTGATGTAGACGGAGCGGTAAAATGGCTTGGCAACGGTGCCCAACCCACCGATACTGCCCGCGCCATTCTCTCTTATAAAGGTGTGCTTTACAAAAACCACCTCCACAAAGGCGTAGCGAAAGGTGCCCTCACCGAGGAACAAGCAATGGAGAAATTCCAGGCATGGCTTCAGGAAAAAGAAGGCAAAATCGACGCCAAGAAAAGGGGATTGAGTGATGCTGCGGCCAAGGCTGAGCAGGAACGATTCGCCGCTGAAGTCGAAATCAACAAAGCCCGCGCAGCAGCAATCGCTGCCGCCAATGCACCTGAGCCTGTTGCCGAAGAGGTAGCCGAGGAAGCGCCTGCAGCGGAAGCTGAAGCAGCCGAAGAGGTCACTCAGGTAGAGGAAGCTCCAAAGGCAGAAGTTGCTGAAGAAGTTGCTCCGACAGAAGAAGCCCCCAAAGCTGAAGTCGCTGAAGAAGCTGCTCCGGTAGAGGAAGCCCCGAAGGCAGAAGTTGCTGAAGAAGCTGCTCCTGCAGAGGAAGCCCCAAAGGCAGAAGTTGCTGAAGAAGCGCCCACTGCCGAGGAAGCCCAACCAACAGAAGAAGAAAAGAAAGATTGATCACTGTTACTCATAAAGAGAAGCAGTCCAAATGATTCCAGACCCCTGAATGCGCATATTCAGGGGTCTTTTTGGCTAAAATGAATAAGCCATGTTGAACAAAGAGTCCTGTTTTTATCTTGGCGCAGTTTCTAAAGCACGCGGCTACAAAGGCGAGCTGATGCTCTTCCTCGATGTGGACAATCCACACGCATACAGCAAATTGAAAAGTGTATTGGTGGAGCTTGCCGATGGGCTGCATCCCTATTTCATTCAGCGCATTCATATTGACGCACAGGGATATGCCATTGTACAAATGGAAGGTGTGGAAACTAGGGCTGCCGCCATTGAGCTTTCGGGCAAGGCGCTCTTCCTGCCTTTGGACAAGCTGCCCGAGCTGCCCGACCATGAGTACTATTTGCATGAGCTGCCCGGCATGCTGGTAAGCGACGAAGCCTTCGGAGAACTGGGAACCGTAGAGTCCGTACTCGACTACAGCCTAAATCCCCTACTTCAAATTTTTCGAAACGGATTTGAAGTCCTCATACCACTTCAAGACAGCTTTGTACTTAAAGTCGATAAGGCAAGCAAACACATCATGGTGCGTATTCCGGAGGCCCTGCTGGAAATGAACAAGATGTGAGCCGGCCTTTCCACTTCAAGCAATTCAGCATTTTTCAGGAAAACAGCCCCATGAAAGTCGGTACCGACGGTGTGCTGCTCGGCGCATGGGCCTCACACCCCGGCCCAAAGCACATACTCGATGTAGGATCTGGCACAGGGCTTATTGCATTGATGCTTGCGCAACGCTATCCACAAGCCTCCATCACAGCCATTGAGCCCCATGAAGGTGCTTACAATGATGCAGTATCAAATTTTGAAAGATCGCCATTCAAAAGCCGAATTCAGATCTGCTGTACCACGGTACAGGACTTTACGAGCGAAAAGTGCTTTGATATGGTGGTCAGCAACCCTCCTTTTTACACACAGCATTTGCCTCCTGCCGATGCTGGACGACACATGGCCCGACATGCCCTTTCACTCGACCCCAGTGACTTGACCGAATCCGCCCTGCGCTTGCTCAAACCCGCTGGAGTACTCTGTGGAATATACCCACTTCCTGCATTCAAGCAGCTTATGGAGAAGGCAGGGGGTGGTGACCTTCGCTTAATAAGCAAGTGTTATGTGCATCCTTTGTCCGAAAAACCAGCGCATAGGGTGCTGTTTGCTTTTCGCAAAAATGAACCGAATTGCGGTGTGGATCCTACTTTCTTCAATACCGGAGTCCTTGTTATTGAGGAGAAAGTGCGCCACAAGTACACCGATGGCTTCACCGCGTTGGTAAAGGATTTCTACTTGAATTTGTGATAATTGTGAATTGGTTCGAAATGAATCAGTTCACAGAGAATGGTTATGCACAGCAGGCTGCACATAAATGCAAAGTCGGTACAACAAGGTAATTATATTTTCACTTATCTTGCAGGTGTTTTTGAACGACAGTATGAAAATGAATCTTGGATTAAAAATGATCGTTGCGGCGGCTTTTTCTGCCCTCGTGCTGACTGCTTGTAGTGATGATGATTTTGGCGACGCTGCTGATAATGCCAACATTGAGGGTCGGGTTTGGACCCAAAACGAATTTGGCCAGCCACTGTATGAAGAACGCTCCGGAATAACCGTGTTTCTGCAAACGGGATTTCGCAATTTCAATTTGGCGGGTGATCAGGTAGGCCGTTACCGACTCGAAGAAGCGCCAATAGGCACCTATACAGCGCGCTACAGCAAGCCTGGTTTTGGAACCATTGAGCGCAGAGGCATCAGGGTGAACGCCAATTCACCTGTGCTGGAAGTGATTGCCGGATTTCAACAATTTCCATCTGTTACCATTACCAAGCTGCCTACCACGACTTTCAGCAACCTCAGTGCTTCGCTTGAAGGGCAGCAAAGTCCATTTGCCTTAAAGGTATCGGGCAATTTGGTGCCACCTCCGCCACCCACCGGTCAGGCCAAGGGTTACCGCGTTTTTGTGGGTACTGCCAGCGACGTGAGCCGCGACAGCTTCGTTTTTCAAAAGCATTACAGCTCAACAACCGCGGGTTTTGAAAATACCATTGGCCAGGAATTGTTCAGTCAGGTTCCGGGCAGTCCCGGCTCTGTGCTTTTTGTGCGGGTGTACGGTGATGCCAATTTTGACGAAAGTTACACCGACCAAACCGGCAAAGTCAATTTTCCAAACCTCAGCACAGTACCCAGCGATGTGCTTTCGGTGGTGCTTCCCTAAGTGCGCTTAGTGGTCTCCTCAATTCAGAAAGTGGTATGTACGAAGCGGCTTAGCGTGCGCTTTTTATCTCACTTTCGGTGAATGTAATGCCGTAATCCTCCAGCTCATCCAATATTGGGTTGTACAATGCGGGATCGACAGGCATATGCACACCTGGTTTTGTAAACGTTCCACATGCTATGAGCTTCGCAGCCATCGCCACGGGCAAGCCTACCGTTTTGGCCATGGCCGTATATGGAGCCCTATCGCCTTTTACCACCATATAGGCATGCCATTCGCGCTCCTGCTCTTCACCGGGCTCAAGGCTGAGCACCTTGTGCCACATCACGATCATATCCCTGTCATCGGGCTTTAAGGTCCATTTTTTTTCAAGAATATGCTGTAAAATTTGGGCAGGTGTGCTCGGCTTCGACACCCCTATGGGCTCATCGTCGAATATTCCAATCCAAGACAATTTCTCTAAGAGGTCACTGTCCTGATCGAGTTTCATGTAGTGCATCAACTTCAGCTCCACGCTGTCATCGGGGCTGTATGCGAGAAAGCAATTGGTGAACTGCCGGTGGGTCATGTTGGCCCAATCTTCCATGATGTAGCTGTCATCGGTCATCCCCAGCTGCACGAAAATGTCCCATGCCCTGCAAAATCCTACGCGCCTTAGGGTACCTCTATAAATGGTAGGCACCTCCTGAAGACTATATATATCCCTGTAATTGAGTGAGTCGCGATTTGCATAACCCTCAAAACGGCCATATCCAGGTATGTGAATTACTTCCGTACGCCTGAAAAGCTTTTGGTACGGGATGTACTTGAAACGGCCGTTGTGCTTGAACTTTACGGCGCCGCCCTGTCCGGCAAGTACTACGTTACGCGGGTTCCAGGTAAATTTGTAGTGCCATGGATTGTCATCGCTTTCCGGTGCAATGAGGCCTCCGGTAAAGCTTTCGAACCAACGGATCTCCGCTCCCCTGTTGCGCATCTCGTGAAGCATGCGCATTACGCTCATGTGGTCAATACCCGGATCGACACCCAGCTCATTCATGAAAACCAGACCTGCTTTCTCCACTTCGGCTGCCATGGCCTTCATTTCATTGGAGATGTAGCTCGGTGTAACCAAATGCTTGCGATAATGAAGGCAATCTTTGGCCACTTCCACGTGCATAAATGCAGGCAACATACTGATTACCATGTCACAATTCTGAATCAAAGCCCGCCTGCTATCCGCGTGATTGGCGTCGAGGGCATGTACATTCTCTGCAAATTCAGCAGGCACCATACGCTTGGCCTGCTCGGGTTGGGCATCGGCAATGGTGATGTGCCAACCATAGGCAAGGGCGTTCTTAAACAAATAGTCTATCAGGTATACGGCTGATCGGCCCGCTCCTAAGATCAATATGCGGTACATGGCAGTGCGCTATGGGGTTCTTTCAGTTGGCGAAGGTATCAATCCTCTTTTCGACAAGGGAATGTGCAACCATTTTTATTTTCAACAGTAAGGAATGGAAGAGGAATACATTACTTTGGCACAGCGCTTGTAAAATGGTTATTAAAAACAACTAAAATTTTAACCTCATGAAGACAAAAATACTTGGTGTTCTCTCATTCAGCATGTTGACTTTGTTTATGAATGCACAAAGCTCGACACTGGAAATTTTTTCAGAAAATGGACAAGCTTTTTTTCTCACCGTCAATGGCGTGCAACAAAATGAACAAGCCGCTGCCAATGTAAGGGCAACCGACTTGCGCGGCGAATTTCACCGGGTTTCAATAACGTTTGAAGACAACACGCTGGGCAGTGCTTCGCAGAATATCGCCCTGGAGCCAGGCATGGAGCAGCGTGCGAGCATTGTGATGCGTAAAAATGGCAGCTATGCCATCAGGCCTTTTGGAGAACCTACTGCGATTGGCCAATCGAAAAACAGCATGATTGACCCCGCACCTTCGGCGGCTGAAGTGCACACGCCTGCTCCAGCAAGACATCGTAATGAAGATGTAATCCATGTCGAGACTGCCATGCCCGCGGGAAGTGTTACCACCACAACTACGACTACCACCACCACGTCAACCACAACGACTACCACCACCACCACAGGCGGCAGCAGCCGGGAGAGTGTGCGTATGGACGTGGGCGTAGGTGAGCAACGCATGGGAGTAAGCATTGAAATCAATGATCCTTTATTGGAACGGGCTACCATGACGACCACCACAACGGTCAATAGTACAGAAACCGTACACCGTGATGTGCCCCCTCCGGCGCGCAGCCCCGAAGCGGCTCCAGCGGCAAACACCTGTGCAGCAATGGAAGCAGGTGCTTTCTCCAATGCCAAACGGAGCATCAATTCAAAGTCGTTTGCGGACGACAAAAAGACAACCGCAAGACAAATCCTGCGCAGCAACTGTATGAGCACTGCGCAAATCAAAGAAGTGATGGCCCTGTTCAGCTTTGAGGATGATAAACTGGAATTTGCCAAAACGGCATACGACCGCTGCAGCGATCCTCAGAACTACTGGAAAATAAATGACGCCTTCACCTTTAGCGATTCAATCGAGCAACTCGATGAGTTTTTGCAAAACAAATAGCAGCGCTCTCTCTCTGAGGGACTTATTGCGCAGCACAGCCCTTGGCTGGTGCTTGTTGGCTATGCCGATAGTCCTGCTGCTGGGGGGATGCTCGGGCAGCAAGAGCCTTTCGAAAAGGGGCATGCAACTGGAGTCAGCGGGTATGTATACTGAGGCCGCTAATTTCTATTTCAATGCCTTGGTGCGCAATTCCAACAACATCGATGCCCGCGTGGGCCTGAGCAACACATCACGGAAAGTATTGAATGATAAGCTCGATAATTTTTCTCGACACCGCGCTATGGAAGAGCACCGCAGCGCTTTCGATGCCTACCGGGATGCTGTACAGTACCGCGAGCGCATCAGGAGGTTCGGAATTGCACATGAAATACCACAGCACTTTGTCGACGATTACGAAGTTTCGAAAAACATTGTGTTGCGCGGCATGTATGAGCGTGGAAGTGACTTGATGGCCGAGCGCAAATTTGCCGATGCCAAATTGGTTTTTGCCGAAATACTGCGCATCGACCCAGCCTACGAAGATGTGGGACAGCTCAAGGGAATTGCCAAGAATGAACCGCTCTACCTGGAAGGCACCGATCATTTTGATGCGGGGCGATATCGGGCTGCTTACCGAAGCTTTGAACAAATATTCCGCAATGACGCCAACTACCGCGATGTGGCTGTGCTGATGCAGGAAGCGCTCAACCTGGGCCGCTTTCCTGTGGCCATCTCGCCTATGGTCAATGCTACGGCTGTAGCCAATATGGACCAGAGGGTTTATGCCTATTTTGTCACTGCACTTACACAAATCAACGATCCCTTTTTGCGTATTGTAGAGCGGCAAAATATGGAAACCATTTTGAGTGAGCAGCGCTTGAGCCTCAGTGGAATCGTAGATCAGAATACCGCAAGTCAGGTGGGCAATTTGCTCGGCGCAAAAGCCCTCATCACGGGTACGGTGCTCACCTACAGCAGCAATGCCGGCAGGGTACGCCGAACGGATAAAGACGGTTTCGAATCGTACCAGGTGCAGCTCACCAATGCTGAAACGCAACAAAAATATTTTGAAACACGGTACAAACCTGTAAAGTACAGCGAGTACTATCAGCAAAATGAAGTAAGACTTACTGTGCAGTACAAAGCCATATCACTTGAATCGGGCGAGGTGTTGTTTTCGCGCATCCTTGAGGGTGTGGAGGAAGACCAAATGTATTATGCCGCTTACGACGGAGAGGTGTCAAACCTCTTCGCAGCAGGACCCAACGGTACTGTGCTTACGAGCAGCCGTGACCGGCAGCGGATACAAAGCCTTATCAGGGCGCCCCGTACGGTACGCTCGGTTGATGAACTCACCAATCAGGCCTTGAACAACGCGGCATCAGGTTTGCGTGAAGACCTGCAGAAATTTTTAAGCCGAGAATGAAAACAACGGGAATTCATGCGTTTTGTGCTGCTGCATTGCTAGCACTCCTGCTCGGCGCCTGCAGTCCGAAAGGTACAGTGCCAGCTTCACAGGTTCCTGCTGCTCCCACCTGGGTACAGAGCAGGCCCATGTCGGGAATGTATTACATAGGCATCGGTGTAGCGCAAAAAGCGGGCAACCCCAACTTTCAGCGCTCAGCCCGCGAAAGTGCTTTGAGCGACCTGGCCAGTGAAATCAAAGTCAATGTCAATACCAACTCGCTGCTGTACACGCTGGAGCGCGAATACCGCTTTGAGCAGGAATTTCGTGAAACGATCAAAGTAACATCCAATCTTGACCTCGAGGACTTCGAACTCATCGATACCTGGGAGGATACCAACAGCTTTTGGGCCTATTACCGTCTCGACAAACAAACGTACGCGGATAAGGAGCGCCGAAAAAGAGAAGCTGCTCAGAACCTTGCACTCGACTTTTACGCAAAAGGGCTCAGTGCACAGGCAGGTCACCAATTTCGTACGGCCGTTGACTCCTATCTCCGGGGTTTGCAGGCGCTGGAGAATTTTTGGGGAGAATCGAATGTTGTGAATTTCCAAGGCAGTGATGTCCAGCTCGACAACGCACTTTACACCTCCGTACGTGACTTGCTCAGCAATGTGCGCATTGCCTGCGAAAATGAATTGAGGCTTACATACCAGAATGGCTTTAGAACCAGTGCCCAAATCAGGGTGAGCGACAGCCGGAGCAACATTCCTTTCGAAGCCGTGCCCCTCACGTATGAATACTTCGGCACCTATGGCAGGTTCAGGGGCAAAGGCATGACCAATGCCGATGGGCGCCTCGAGGTTGCCATCAATGAAGCCGACCGGGAGCGCAATAACAACATGTTTGTAGCATCCGTTGATACCGATTTTCTCTTCGAACCATTTCAAAGCGATCGCTTTATGAGAAGGCTTACAGAGAGCATGCGCAGCAGTTCGCAACAAAGTGCCATTGTATACCAAGCACCTACGGTGTACCTGGAGGCATCCGAGAAAAACCTCGGTGCGCCAATGAACACCAAGCCCTTAACGGCAGCCATAAAAACATCGCTCTCGCGCAGGGGCGTGCGCTTTACTGAACTTGCAACGGAAGCCGACCTGAGAATGGACATCTCAGCCAATACACGACAAGCCGGATCAGAGCAAGGATTTTTTACCAGTACTTTGGATTTGAACATCGCTGTAATCAATACCCAAACAAGGCAACGCGTGTACAATGTAAGCCGAGCCGATTTGCGCGGTGTAGACCTGGATTACGAACGCGCCGGCATGAAAGCCTACCAAAACCTCACCCGAAACATCGAATCAGAACTCATGCGTAAAATGATAAGCGATTTATTCTGAAAAGATTTTCAACTTTGGCACAATTTCTGGAATCACCTAAACGAATACATACCAACAAACAAAATCATGAAAACAACAAACAGAACAAATTTTCTGACCCGAACCGGACTCATGCTCCTCATGGCTGCCTTTGTCATGACGGGATGCAAAAAGAAAAAAGACGTTGTACAAGCCGCTCCTGATGGTGAAGTACTGATCACTGAGTACTGCGCCGGCCCTGAGTATTTCAGCAACAACGAAGTATTTCGTTCAAGTGGATTGGGCGAAAGCATGGATCAGCAAACTGCCCGCCGAAAAGCCATGAACGACGCCCGCGGTGCATTGGCGAGCGCTATTAGCACCACCATCAAGGCCACCACCGACAACTATGTGAACAGCCGCGAATTCAACAACAAAGAAGAAGTGCAGGAACGTTTTGAAAGCTTGACCCGTGAGGTAGTAAACCAAGAACTCAACGGCGTGAAAACCATTTGCCAAAAGGCAGTGAGGGTAACTTCCAACAACAACTTCAAATATTATGTGGCCATTGAGCTCAGCGGTCAGGACATCCTTGGCGCCATGAACCAACGACTTTCGAAAGATGAGCGCCTCCGCATCGATTACGACTACGAGCAGTTCAAAAAAACCTTTGAACAAGAGATGAACAATTTCAGCAACAGCCGAAATTGAATCAACACACACTACACAGTTCAAAGCCATCCCATAAGGGGTGGCTTTTTTTGATCCCTATCGCCGTGATTCACCCGATGGTATACTTGCACTTCTCACTGCACCACACATGCATTAAAATATTGCTGCATATGCAGTTACAGAAAGTAAATAGCAAGCACATACCAGATGCTACAAAGTTTTTAACAAGCATGGCAAAAACTATGTTAATTAATTATAGAAGTCCTATTGAAGCGATTAGGGCTATTTGTGTTAAGTTTACACTTATAAAGAAAGAAGCGCCAATGAACAAGCCATGGACCACTGCCGATATGCCCCTTCTTGCAGGAAAAAGAGTGATAATAACCGGAGCCAATTCCGGTTTGGGATTTGAAACCGCCAAAGTTCTTGCCAGAAAAGGGGCGCATGTGATACTTGCTTGTCGGAACCTTGAAAAAGCCGCTCGAGCCAAAACAGCCATTGAAGCGGTGGTGCCAAGGGCACGCGTCACCATCGGGCAGCTCGATCTTGCTTCACAGGATAGCATTAAACAATTCGTGCAATGGTACAGAGAGCAATACAGGAGGCTGCATCTGCTGATCAACAATGCAGGCCTGATGATGCCCGCTTATGGCAAAACGGCCGAAGGCCACGAATTGCAATGGGGTGTAAATCATTTGGGCCACTTTATGCTCACTTCCCTGCTTATGCCCTGCTTACATGCAGCTGAAGAGGGCAAACTTGTACACCTAAGCAGCCTCGCCTACAAATGGGGACGCATCAACTTTGATGACCTCAACTGGGAAAATGGTTACAGCAAGACCAAAAGTTATGGTCAAAGCAAATTGGCTTGCCTTATGTTTGGCTTAGAGCTGCAGCGGCGTCTTGATAAAGTCGGAAGCCCTGTGCGCTCAGTTGTTGCACATCCCGGTATAGCCAATACGGAGCTGCCCCGGCATTTTCAAAGCTGGTTGAGAGCAATAAGCCCTTTATTTACCGTATTTTTTGTCCAATCAGCCCGTGATGGGGCTTTATCCATACTCCGCGCAGCAACCGACCCAACGCTTTCAGGTGGTTCCTATGTAGGGCCCAATGGATATGGAGAATACACTGGGAGCCCGGTATTGGTAAATCCCAATGGCACAGCGACAAACCAAGCCACCGCAGCACGGCTGTGGCAAGTATCCGAAGAGCTTACGGGCCATGTTTTTGATTTAGAACATCTAGCTTCTTCCCAAATCGTGGCTGCTTAAAATCAGGAAGATTTATACCTCTTTAAGCAATGTGCTCAGTGGCATTCGTATTTTGGGCTCCTGGGCAAGCGAGTCGTCCGTGCTTCTGTAACCGAGCGTTACCACTGCAAAGGCCCTCAGTCCTTTGTTTTGTAAGTCCAGTATTTCAGCGTAAGCATCGGCCTTGATGCCTTCCATGGGGCAGGCATCAATTCCCAGCATGGCCGCTACTGTGAGGAGTTGGCCCATGGCAATGTACAATTGCCTTGCGTGCCATTCCAGCGCTTTTTCAGGACTGAACCCGTTTACGTATTTGGAAATGGATGCTTTGCGCTTGGCAATGGCTTCGTCCGAATATTGCCTGCGCTCCTGACCAACGCGCAAAAAGGCGTCAATATCCCCCTCGGTATATTGTTCCATTGCGGTAAAAACAATGAGCTCAGCCGCATCGGTAATCTGCGACTGATTCATCGATGCTTCTTTCAAGGCTTTTCTCGTATCCGCATCGGTGATTCTCAGAAAGCGGTAAGGTTGCAAACCCATCGACGATGGAGCCAACTGCAGGGCCTTGAGCAACACGTTCATGTCGCTTTCGGGAATATTGCGGGATGGATCGAACTTTTTGGTGGCATAGCGCCATTCAATCGATTCGATAATTTGTTCCTCGATTGATATTGAATTATTGTTTTTCATGTTCTTAGTTTAATATTTATAGACTTACTCTTCGATGAGTACGCCCATTTTGCCAACCTGATAATCGCGCATGGCTTGCATTATTTCGGTTTGTGAGTTCATGACGAAAGGTCCATAGGAAACGAGTGGTTCATTCAATGGTGCACCAGCCATGTAGAGCACATCCATATCCTCCCGCACCTCCATTTTTATGAGGTTGACCGAACTTTCGAAAGCATATAGATGCTCCTCTTCTGCTGTTCCATGTCCTGCTATGTTTCCCTTTCCAGAAATGATGAAGATAGCAGTATGCTCCCCTTCAAAAAGTTCCAACTCAAAAGAGCTGCCGGCTTTGCCGTAAATGCGGCCAATACGCACATTGCCCGGGCTTTTGATGGAACCTGGCGTGTGTTGGTACACACCGGAAATCAGATGCATTTCAACATACTCAGCAAGTTTAATCACAGGCATTTCGCTGGCATTAAGTGCTTTATAACCTGCTGCATCCATTTTTGCGGAAGCGGGGCTGT
Source organism: Cryomorphaceae bacterium (assembly GCA_036751905.1). Classification (GTDB taxonomy): domain Bacteria; phylum Bacteroidota; class Bacteroidia; order Flavobacteriales_D; family Cryomorphaceae; genus T3Sed10-241. The sequence goes on along the minus strand of DAIOTP010000061.1, from coordinate 6,185 downwards.
TCACCCAAAGCTGTATCACATCCATTGCGCCACCTTTTGCCGCCAAGGCTGCCGAAGGACGTTCACTGTGCACAATTCCCCTACCCGCATTGACCCACTGCACTCCACCTGCACCTATTATACTGCTGTTGCCCAATGAGTCACGGTGATGCACCTCTCCATCTATAACAATGGTGACAGCCGAAAAACCGCGGTGTGGGTGCGGAGGTACTCCCGCCCCCAATGGCGCCGTGCCAGCTGCTACCGGCACTTTGGTGTGGTGCAAAAGCAAAAATGGATCGATTTGCTCCACGCGTTGGGTGGGTAGGGCTTGTTTTACTGCCAGGCCTCCCATGTCCACATCGAATGCGGGTATCGTAAGCTTCACAGGATTTTTTCTGGTTTGCATCATGACAAGGTAGTTTTTAGGGGGATTTCAATAAGGAGAATATCGGATGCATTAAGTGCTTTGAGCTCAATGGCGTGCACATTCTCGATGGCAAGGCCATCTCTTGCCGGTAGTTGGACGCCACCGACGGTCACCTCACCGGCTATTATGAACAGGTACAGTCCGTTGCCTGCTTTGTTTACTTCATATGGAAGCGCTTGGCCTTCCTGGAGCGCCGTGCGCGAAATGTATGCGTCCTGGTTCATCTTCAAGCTAAAACTGCTGTCGGCGATCGGCGATACAAGGCGCTGCCACTGGTTTATTCTATCCTTTTCGGCAAAAGTGGCTTGTT
>DAIOTP010000061.1:0-5429 GCA_036751905.1 Cryomorphaceae bacterium | reverse complement strand
GACTTGAACATCGCCTGCGCCTATCAACCCGCTGGTCCCCATGCTGTCTTTGTGCTCCAATGTACCCGAGAGTGGTATACTGATTATTTCCATATTGTCATGCGGGTGGGTGCCAAAGCCCTGTCCAGCTGCCACATGGTCATCATTCAAAACGCGTAGCATACCAAAATGTACCCGATCGGGGTTGTGGTATTGTCCAAAACTAAAGCTGTGTGCGGATTCCAGCCAGCCATGGTTGGCGGTGCCTCGGGTGCTGGCTTTGTGTATCGTCGTTTTCATGTCATTGTAGGGTGTTGATGTAAATTGTATGCTTTTGTGATGACAAAATTAATGTAGGTACATTTATTGCACAATATAAACATATAGAAAATACTGAACCGCCCTTCAGCCTTATCAATGGCGGGGAGCGGTACAACAATCATATAAATATGCCCTGTATGGATTGGCACATAACAATTGTGAACAATTCACGTAATGGGCTGTGTGAAGCCTCACAATATCCGATTAAATTTGCCCTGATGACGATACGAATTTCCCCAAAAACCAAGATCATGAGATTCATCATTTTAAGTGCTTTGCTGTTCTTTTTCACTGCTGCCAAAGCACAAGACACAGCGGATGACAACACGCTACAGAAGCAATTCGACGACATGAAAACGCGTTCGAATAACTATCAGATTTACAAAGTAGTAAAAGTAACTGATCTCGACAGCTTCTGGAGCAGTGCCAAAGACACCTTAAAATCAGAGCGCAAAGAAATCATCCAAATGCGCTCCGAAATAAACGCGCTCAAGGCGGAGGTCAATTCCCTGCAGGCGCAAGTGAATGAACGCGACAATACCTTGGAAGAACAGGAATACCAAATTGAGCACATGTCGTTTTTGGGCATTCCTTTGACAAAATCTGCTTATATCACTTTCACGTGGGTGCTCATTTTTGGTTTGCTCATTGCTGCGATTGTGTTTTATGCACGTTTCCATGGTGCGCACAAGGTCACCTCTCAAACACAAAGCGAAATGAAAAAGGTGCAAGAAGAATTTGACCTGCACCGGCAGCGCACCCGCGACAATGAAACCAAGTTAAAGCGCGATCTTCAAACGGAAATAAACCGAGTGGAAGAATTGAAAGCCCAGCTTGAAGGGAACGCTTAAAGCTGATTTTTCATGCCATTGATAATGGAGCGCAACAAGCGTTTGTTGTCATTGAGCCTTTCCTCAAGCATGATCATCGTTTCCGTTCCTTTCACACCTTCTATAGATTGCATTTTCATGAGCACATCTTTTGCATGCAGGGTGTCACGGCAGCGCAGCTTACAAAAAATGCTGTAGGTACCGGCAGCCAAATCGGCCACGGTCACTTCAGGCACCACATTGAGCAGCTCAATGACCTTCATGGCGCTGTAGCCGGTTTGTACAAATACGCCCACATACACCGTAAGTGTGTATCCAAATTTGTGGTAGTTGAACGACACAGAATATCCGTTGATTACGCCCGCTGACTCCAATTTGCGTACGCGCTGATGTACGGTACCAGTGGATACCAACAACTCCTTGGCTATTTCGGTAAATGGTTTTCTTGCGTTGTCGATAAGCTGAAGAATGATCTCACAATCGATTTGATCAATTTTGTGTGACAGGGCCATATTCTAAAATATCTTTATAAATACTCGACGAATTTAGCAAAGTTTGCAATAAATGCCAAATTTCAGGCAAATTATGGGATTCTGGGATGATCCTCGAAATATCTTTACAGCCCACGAAAAAAATTAACTGAGATGAAATTAGTAGAAGTTATCAACAATTCACGCAGCGTGATAGAGTTATACTTGAGCGACGATTGCACTCAAGTGCGCGAAGTTAAATGTTTGTCAGACAACCGTGTGAAAGAATACAGCTACCCAATTGACGTTTTTTTCCGCAAACGCGAAGTGCCAAGGCATCTTAAAAATAAAGTTGCCATAGCGATGGCACAGTAAATATTTGGCCTGCTACCCATCTCTGAATTAGGTTGAGCATTATCAAAATAGGTAGCAGCCAAACGTGTGAGCCTTAACGTTAGGTTCGAGTTGATGGTTGAAAAAGGGGCGTTTAACGCTCCTTTTTCGTTTTCTGACAAATACCTCATTTTGTATGCAACTCCCGCAGCTTGGCTCTCGTAACTTCTGTAAACGCGCAACGAGATGAAGAATTGGGGATGCTATGATTCACTTTCCAAACTGCCAATCATTCGAAAAAGCTACACAGGGAAATTTCTGCTTATTGCTTTTGTAGGAACCCATATTCCATTGATCGGCATGGTGGTTGTTGCAGCTTTCGCCTCCGAGTACATTCATTGGTGGCATATGGTGTCAGCGGCACTAGTTTTAACCCTTACAGCTACAGCAATCACGCTTTTCATGCTGAACCGATTGCTCCTCCCGATACAGGAATCAGTGCTGGCCTTAAAGGACTATTATGAAAAACGAACTGTGCCCAAACTTCCGTCCCATTATGAGGATGAAGCCGGACAACTCATGGCGGGCATACAGCAATGTATTGGCAGCCTCGATGAAGCTTTGGAAGAGAAAAAAGATTTTGCAGCAATGCTATCCCATGACTTGCGCACTCCCTTTACGCAGCTTTTGGGAATGATAGAGCTTATACGATTATCTGACAGTCCCGAAGAAACAGGCCGTTACTGCGACCATATCGTGCTCGAAGGGCAAAAACAGTTGAACTTTATTGGAGAGGTACTCGAAGTGCTGCGCTCAAATAGCAATGCGCTGAGCACTATAAACCGCAGTCCGGTCATGGTGTCAAATTTGATCGGGGAAGCCCTTGAACGCATACAAGCTACGGCAGCGCAAAAGAATGTGCGTGTTGAGCACTCCATAGATCAGGATGTACAGGTACATGTTGATAAAGAGCACCTCATCCATGCTATTCAGAACTTATTGACCAATGCGGTGAAGTTTTCAGACAGTGGGAAAAAGGTGAAGCTGGAATCCATCAGCGACCACGGCTGTGTGGTACTCTTGGTAAAAGACGAAGGCATCGGTTTTGATCCTGAAGGAGTTGATCAACTATTTATAAAATTCGGAACAGGCCGTACGGGAACTGCGGGCGAAAAAAGTACGGGATTTGGGCTATACAGTGTTAAGAAAACGGTAGAATTGCACGGTGGCACCATTGAGGCCACAAGCAAAGGCCCCAATACAGGTGCCACCTTTTCAATAAAGATTCCCGTGAATTAAATGAATAGCTGCAAAATCATTGCTGATCAGCGTAAAATACGCAGTAGTGGTTGTAGCGGTCTATAATTTCCTGCACGAAAGCCACCGTTTCAGCGCCTCTTACATAGCCGTAATATACCACGGGATCATTGTAAGCTTTTGGAAACTGAAGGTCGCCCATGGCATTTTGCACCCCATCACTCCACATCAAGGGATCTCCTCCCCTCTTTTCTGCCAGGCGTTGGGCATCCTTTACGTGGCCATAACCACAGTTGTATGCAGCGAGTGTGAATTTGATTTTTTCCATCGAATCGGGAATATGTTCAAATTGCTTCCAAAGCTCCTGCAGGTACTGTACACCCCCTCTGATGTTTTGCTCAGGGTCAAGTAGGTCGTCTATTCCGAGTGCCTCGGCCGTGGCAGGCATGAGTTGCATTAAGCCTAGAGCGCTTGTCCAAGCCTGGGCATCAGGCACAAAGCGTGATTCCTGATACATAAGCGAAGCCACAAGGCGCCAGTCCCAGCCTGCCTTTGCGCAATGTGCACGGATAATTGCATCATAGGGGCTGATATGCATCTGACTCGTGCTGTGGTAATCACTGTCCATCCTCCGGCGAAAACCACTCTGGTTGCGGAAATAATGGTGGTACCGCTCATTGATATACGTGCGCGTGCCGGGCGCCTCTAGCCAAGCATTGATGCTGTCACGCAGGGAATGGTGGCCTTTCCCTACTGCCCATGCCACCCGTTGTGTCAAACTCAAGGGCAATGATGCATCCAGATCTTCATGGTAGCTTGCGTTGATGGCGGCGAGGTTGTCATCAGCCACGGTGTATCGCACCACACCTTGGAGCACTTTGTGAATAATCTCTTCGGTAGACCATCGACCAGTCAAGGTATCGATGTAGATATCGCCCCCCACCTCAAAAGAAAGATGTTGCAAGCGTTGAAAGTAAGAGCTGTTGCGTCTCACCGACACCGTATCGCCAATAAGTTCAAAGGCTTCGCTGACCAGGCTTGTGCGCCACTGCTGCTCCGGCAGCTTGCGCCATCCGGGCATCTTTCGCTGCACAAGTACTTGCCTCGTGCTGTAAATCGGTTCGCTGAATGCAGCCAGGGGCAAGCGGTCTTTGGTGATGGCAAGTCCGAGCGCTACCAAATCGACTGTGCCATTGTCGAGCATATGAAACACGCTGTCGAAGTCATTGGCAACGTGCAGTTCCAAATTGACGCCCATATAGCCGGCAAAGTTTGTAAGCAAATCATATTCAAAACCCATTGCTTCGCCGCGGTAAAGAAAGTAGCTCGTTGCTCCGTAGGTAGTTAGTGCGCGCAGGCTCGAGCGGCCATACACCTGAGTAATGTGTATACTGTCGGGATTCAATGCTGATGATGCGTCCGCCGTCCTATCATTCTCGTCTAGCGGTGCACAACCTACGGAAAAATGCACAAGCAAGATGAGCCACAAAAAGAAAGAGCCCCGATGGTGCATGGATGCAAAATCCAAAAAACTGATATGCCAATTGCGGTAGTCCACTTTAACGCTATACTGAGGGAGCAACTCACTTGAAGTTCGATCCGCTAAATCCACAACCCAGTAACGGGTTAAGGAAGCATGCGCCTAAAGATAGGTATTTTGACTACACGTATTATTTTTTAAAGACCGTCCATTTTTCTATATAAACAAATTGACTGTACAGCAAGTAATTCACATAAATCAAGAAAATCCCAAATCCATCACAATCGTTTGAACTGATTTTTTTTTCGATGAAGATCAATAATTTAAAGTTTATTGATAAAAAGTAAAAAAATCAGGGTTTACCCTGATATAAAATTATTTTTAAAAAGATAGCTTTGTATTTAGCTTACGCTCACTTCAGTTGAAGTGAACCATCAAATCACCAATCAAACTAAACCCTATGAAAACTAAAGTTTTTCTATCATTCACGCTTTGTGGATTGTTGTTCTTGCTTTCACCAAAAGCAGAGGCCCAAACCATCGATATTGGTCCCAACCAATACGCCTTCAGGCTCACGGTGAATCCGAATTACGGTCTTTATTTCAACGCCGTAAGTACGCGTTTTGAATTCCGAAACGGCTCAGCAGCACCAATTTTTGCCTTCAATGCCGACAATGGGCGCATGGCGACCAACCTTCAGTTTCTTGCAGGATCTGATTATTTGGTAGCCAACAACAGCTATGCTTTCCGGGCTGCTAC
>DAIOTP010000060.1:0-19537 GCA_036751905.1 Cryomorphaceae bacterium | reverse complement strand
CGGCCTTTCAGGCTAGAATGCCTCTCCAATGTACAGGTAGAATCCCTGTCCTTCCGGGGTAAAGGCCACATCGAACCGGGTGTAAATGTCCTTTTTCGGAAAAATCAAAAAACGCAAGCCGCCGCCAGCGCTCCACACCAACTGCTGTCGGTTCCATTGGTCAATGTCATTGAAGGCCTGCCCCGCTCCAGCAAAAACGGCGGCCCCGATGCGCTTTGAAAATCCAAGTGGCAATGGCAGGAAGCGCAGCTCCACCTGCGATGCAATTTGGTGTTTGTCGCGGAAGCGGCCGAGGTAGTAACCCCGCATAAGGTTTTCTCCACCCATCAAAGCGAGCTGGTTGAAGGGCACTTCCCCAAAATTGAACTGCCCAAAAAGCTGACCTGCCAGTACCGTGTTGCGGGCTACGGTTCTGAATATTCGGTTGTCGGAAATTACTGTCGTGAAACCAAAAGAACCAATTCCTTCAAAATAGCGAAGCGCGGCCAGCTCTGCAAAAGTTCCATTGCGCACGTTGAGCACATTGTGGCGGTCATCATAAAGCATCCCAAAGCCCGCACCGATGTTGGTGCTTCCCTCATAACCCCGTGGAAGCTCAAGGATATCATTGGCCGGTCCGGGTTTAAAATCCACTGAAGCAAGCCTTTGAAAGTCGAATTCCGGTCCGAAAAACCAGTTCTTGCCGAGTTTTCTCAACACCCGCTCCTTGATCATGATTTGGTTTGCATCCACCAATGCCTGGTGCTCGGGTGGGGTACCCATGCCAATGCCGTAATACCTCAAGGGGAAACTTTGAATGCGAATACGCCCCAACAGGAACCATTTGTTTTGATCTGTATAAAGGGCATGATCAAACCAAATTCCATACTGGCTTTCCAGGGTAATAAAAGTGAACCCATTCACCTCGCTCAGGCGGTTCGTGGTATCGCTTTTGGCGTAGTAAACGAAGAGGCTCGAAAAGCCAAATTCCCAGCTGGTTTCCGGAGTGAAGGCGATGGTGGGGTAAACCAGAAATTGCGGTTGACGAATATCACTGGTATCATTAAGCAGGCTGTTCAGATAGCGCACGGGCCATATCTGCGCATGCAGATTGGCGCTGCCCAACAGGGTGCACATCATGATGAGTGCAGCGCGATATACGGACATAAGGTGGGGGCGATAGGAAACCATACTCCTGCTGCCACGATCCTTAATTTTTCCAAAAGCCCACTCCATATTGCGTATCCAAAGGTGGCAAAGGTACGTCCAATGGGCCGCAAAAATTTGATGGACGGTAGTGAATTCTACTCCTCGTAAATGTGCAATCAGAAAAACCGCGGCAAGGCGCCAGAATCCATGGTACCAAAGCGGAAACGCAAAAAGCCCAAGGCCGAAGAAATGTTTGGACGGTCATTGCTTACAAAGAAAAGCAAATCACGCGTGGCCACCCCGACGTCCCATGCCCCATTGCCTAAATGAAAGTTGATGCCAAAAGGCACCCGAAATCCGTAATTGTCGCCGGCTGCAAAGCCAGTTGAGAAGCGTAAAACGGAGGTAGGCAAGTAGTCAATACCTGCTGCAATACCAAGGCGGTCAATACTGCCTGGCGCCTCATTGAAGGGCAGCGCCACATCAAGTCCGAATTGAAACTTTTCATTGTATTGATACGCCATGCCAAGTCTCAACATGGCAGGCAGGCTCAGTCTTCGCTCGCGTTCGCCCTCCCATTCAAACAGGCCTTCATCACCAGTAAATACATCGAACTGGCTGCCCAGGTTAAAACTGTTCACACCGGTGGTTTCGATATCGAAAACCACTGTATCGCGTGCACTGAACACATTGCCATCGAAAGTGATGGAGCCAATATCGGTCACAGCCGCCGAAAAACGCAGTTGATCACCTACTTCCATGGTAAAGCCAAGGTCTACGCCGAATCCTGCACCAGCTGCCTTAAGGCCGTCGCCCATGAGGGCGCTTGGGTTCATCGTGCTGGCTTCACCAAAGTCAATAGGCAGTGCTGGCGTATGAGCCAGATAGGCAGTCGATGCCCCTTCCCTGATATCAACATCGAGCAAGAAAAGTCCCTGAAGGTATTTCAGCCCAAGCCCACCATGCAGTTTTAGGTTGTCATTTCCAAATAGCTGCATCCCCCATCCCAGGTTGTATTCAAGGTAGCCCATGCTTCGCACCAGCGAGCCATCATACAGCGCCGAGGCCGCTTGAGGATCGCTTGAAAAACCCAGTACCACGTCTTCGAGCAAGGGTGAATCGGGGCCTCCATTGGGAACCACTTGCTGGCCTGATTGGGTGTTGATGATCCACTGATCGAAGTAAGGATCAGTGAACCCTCTCCACAAATGGTTACTGGCGGTCTGATTAAAGCGTGAAAAATGGGTAAATCGCGTTCCCACCGAGAGAGCAAAGCTCCCTGCCTTTTCCGTATTTACAGCAAATCCCAGTCCGAGAATGGTCACATCAGCAGCCACAGCGGTATTGGCGAAGCGGTTGGCTGCATCAAATTTTTCATCGAAACTCAGCTCATCATTGGGGTTGCGGATGGCGTCCATCATTTCACTGCGGGTGAATCCCTCTCCATAATTGGTGGCGGTAATTTGTGCGAGGCCCAGGGTGAATTTTTTGTTGTACGCATTGCCCAGGGCCAGGTTGGCAGGGTTGACGCCCAGTGCATGGTAATCGGTTACAAACGCGTTGATCGCACCACGGCCTATGTCGGTAAAAGCGGCGCGCTCGAGTTGTGCCTTTACGGCAAATGGTAACACCAAAAGCAGACTTAGAAAAATTACCCTCATGGTCGTCAGATAAAAAATGGTTAAAGCGAAGGTAGCAAAATAGCCATCCTTCAGCCAGAAGGAGGAAAAATATTTGCGGACTGCCATGGCAGTGTTTTGAAGCTGAGGGCAGGCATGTGGCCTTGAATTGAGCTACATCCAATCCTCTTCACTCTTCTCCACGCACCACACGAGGTAGTTGTATAGTGGCTTCACATCGGCCACACGCATGTAGCGCACTTGACGGGCACCCGCCGCTGTATACAAGTGTAAGTGGCACAAGCCCCTCCGGCGCAGAAAAATATTGTCGGAGTAGCTCACCGATTGCATTTTGTGCAAGGGCATCACAATGCGCCTTGGAAATACCCAACCCCGGGTGAGCATCAAGTAATCCCGGTCAAAGCGCAACTTCACCCGCCTGCCGTTTTGCCAGGCAAAAAATGCCACTACTGGAAGTACCGCCAGCAGGCCAAGCGCTTGCCAGCCCAGCAGCCAGTACAAGCCAAGCACAGCTGGAGCAAGCAACAGGCTCCACACAATCAAGCCAATACGCACATAGGCCTTGGCATCGGCGGCGTAACCCCAAACGGGCGTTTCGTAGTTTGAGAAAATGCCTTGGGCCAGTTGATGGCTCTGCACTGCCCTCAGGGCCGGAATTTCAATGCGCTGGTTTTGGTTCACCGCGCCTTGGGGGTTGCTCGGGAATACCTTGGCCGACTCAAAGCCTACAAGACGGCGTAGCGGGTTGGTGCCCCATTCCATAAACTGCACTTTGCGCACGGGCACACGGTCATACTGCCGCTTGAGGAGCCCCGTCTCAATTTCGAGGGCTGCCCTGCTGAGCTGGGCCTTTAAGCCAAAAAACCGCAGCACCGTTCGGCCCATAGAAAGGGCCATGGAAATGACAATGAACATCACCAATGCCGAGAGGGCAAAAGTGATGCCTGCATTGGCGATTTCTGAAGCATACTCATCGACATATTCTTCAATATAGTCTTCGAGGTATTGTTGGTATTGACTCAGATAACCGAACACCACTGCCAAAGCCAAAAATCCTGAACGCAAATGATTCTCGGTGAGGCCCACAGTGATGAGGTCGAGGATGCGCAAGTGCACGAGCACACGCTTTTCTTCAGCTACTTCTGCTTCCAGCTCAGCAACAGCTGCTGCCTCAGGGCTGCGCTGCTCCGCTATGGCCTCCTCTTTTTTGCGGTAAAGCAGTTCCTTGAGCTGGAGCGCTTGTTTGCGCTCAAGTGCAGGTATTTCCAACTCTGCTTTGGCCGAGCCTGCCGTGTCCACTTTGAGGGCCACAAGGCCCAAAATACGCTGCACCACATTTTCGGCAATCTTGATGCTTTGTATGCGGTCGGCGGGAATTACGACGCGCTCTTTGAAAATGACGCCTTTGTGAATGATGAGTTCCTCGCCCTCGAGGTGGAATGTGAAATTTCGGTATTGCCAGTAGGCAAATATGGCCACGACCACGCTGAGTGGAATGATGGCGATGCCAATGAAAAGCCACACTTTGGGATTGGCAGCACCAATAACGATAAAGGTAAATAACAGCGAAAGCATCGCGCGAAAATTGCGCAATATGTACACCACCACGCCCATAACACTCTGCCGGGTGGGCTGTGAAAGATCCCACTTAAGCATGACTGGCCGATTTGCGCGCTACGAAGTCCCGCATTTGGGCGGCCTCTTCCTGTTCGAGACCCGGCACCGAAAGGTCGGAGGTGCTGCCACCGGCGGTGTAAAGGTGCAGGGTACACAGTTGAAATTTGCGTTCCAGCGGCCCTTGCGATACCTCGGTATGCTGTATGCGGTTGAAGGGCACGGTGGTCACGGAGTGAAAAATCCAGCCTTTTCGATAGGTCAGGTCTTTTTCTCTGAGGGCGTAACTTCTTTTGGGGTAGCCTTTTTCAATGGATAATATGCTCATTGCATACAAAACCAAACTCCCGAAAGTAGCGGCATAGAGCAAAGGCTCCACAAAAACAATGCTCAGCACAATGCCGGCAACCAACAGAGGTACGAGCCAAATGGCCGAAGATATATAGCGGTAGCGCTTATACCGTAGCGGGTGCCGTTGGTATTCAATCTCTTCCACCTTCGGTAGTTGGTCAATAGGTACTTCCAGATTTTCCCAAAGGCTTTCCATGGCCCGAAATTACGCATAGGTATGTAGATACAACCGCGTTAAACTAACTTTGCAGCAAAAATTTACATGAGCGGCGTTGGGACGGGACATTTCATCTTTGCAGCCATCTTTGTGGTGGTATTTCTTGGCGGCATCATCTATGCATACCGCAAAGACCTGAAAATAGTAGGCAGGCACTACCGCCGTGTTTGGCTCATTGTTATCGGCATTCTGGTGATTTACTTCACCATCTTCTTCCTCAACAGAATTACCTAAACCTTTGCGTGCATTGTTTATGCATGCCTTTACGGCAAATGGAGCAGCGCATACGCGGCCTCAATTATGCCTTCACATCCAGCTTGAGCGACAATTCTTTCAGCTGGTGCCCATCAACAGGAGCCGGGGCATCGATCATCACATCGCGGCCCGAGTTGTTTTTCGGGAAAGCGATGTAGTCGCGGATGCTCTCGGAACCTCCGAAAAGTGACGACAAGCGGTCAAAGCCAAAAGCGATGCCACCGTGGGGTGGTGCGCCGTATTCAAAGGCGTTCATCAAAAATCCGAATTGCGCCTGCGCCTCCTCCTTGCTGAAGCCCAGGATGTCGAACATGCGCGACTGCAATGCGCGATCATGGATACGGATGGAGCCACCACCGATTTCCACACCATTGATCACCAAGTCGTAAGCATTGGCGCGGGCCTTTCCTGGATCGGAGTCGAGGAGGTGAATGTCCTCGGGTTTGGGTGAGGTAAAGGGGTGGTGCATGGCGAAGTGGCGGCCAGCGTCTTCATCCCACTCGAGCAATGGAAAGTCTACGACCCACAGGGGTGCGAACACTTCCGGATTGCGCAGCCCGAGCTCGCGGCCCATGTGCAAGCGCAACTCTCCGAGCTGCTTGCGGGTGGCATCGAGTGCACCGCTCAGCACCAGCACCAGGTCACCTGGCTTGGCGCCTATGCCCTTGCACCAAGCCTCGAGTGCTTCGGGGCTGTAAAATTTATCGACCGATGACTTCACAATGTGCTCGCCCTGGTATTTGATGTACACCAAGCCCTTGGCGCCAATTTGCGGGCGCTTTACCCACTCGGTAAGGGCATCAAGTTGCTTGCGCGTATGCTCGGCCTGGCCCGGCACCACAATGCCAAGTACCGCCTCGGCAGCATCGAAAATTGGGAAACCATGTCCTTTGGCGAAAGCTGCACAATCTTGAAACTCCATGCCAAAGCGGATATCGGGCTTGTCGATGCCATACTTTTCCATGGCCGTAGCATAGTCCATACGCGGGAATGCCCCCAACTTTACACCAAGCGTTTCGGCGAAGAGGTGGCGCGTTAAGCCTTCGAAGGTGTTGAGGATATCCTCCTGCTCCACGAAGGCCATTTCGCAGTCAATTTGTGTAAACTCGGGTTGCCTGTCGGCGCGGAGGTCTTCATCGCGAAAGCAACGCACGATCTGGAAGTAGCGGTCGAAGCCGCTCACCATAAGCAACTGCTTGAACGTTTGCGGACTTTGCGGAAGCGCGTAAAACTGGCCTGGGTTCATGCGGCTGGGCACCACAAAGTCGCGCGCGCCTTCAGGGGTGGACTTGATGAGGTATGGTGTCTCTATTTCGAGGAAGCCCATGCCATCCATATATGCGCGTGTGGCGATGGCCAGTTTGTGCCGAAGTATGAGCTTTTGCTGCACCGTGTTGCGCCGCAGGTCGAGGTAGCGGTACTGCATGCGGAGCTCGTCGCCACCATCGGTATCGTCTTCGATGGTGAATGGTGGCGTTTTACTGACGTTTAGCACTTCGAGTTTTTCGACTTTGATCTCGATATCGCCGGTTGGCATTTTTGCGTTTTTCGCGCTGCGCTCGCGCACAGTGCCAGTGGCTTTTACCACATATTCGCGGCCCAGGCGGCGGGCTTGCTCGCACAGGGTGGCATCATCCTCCATGTTGAATACCAGCTGTGTGATGCCGTAGCGGTCGCGCAGGTCCACGAAGGTCATGCCGCCAAGGTCGCGTGAGCGCTGTACCCAACCTGAGAGGGTGACGGTGGTTTTGGCATGATCGATGCGGAGTTCTCCGCAGGTATGTGTACGGTGCATATGTATCTATTTCAGGGCGCAAATGTACGCCTTGTGTTAAAAGCAAAAAACTGTTGTACGAACAAGTTGATCAAAAGCCAATACATCTCATTCTTTGTAAATTTCAGTCTTCGGTTTGTTACATCTTGTGCATCTTTGCTTCCGAAAAATACTACATGCCCCTCGACCTCCAAAGCGACGAATACTTTATGAAGCAGGCCTTGCGCGAGGCGCAGTTGGCCTTCGATGCGGAGGAGGTGCCTGTAGGGGCCGTGGTGGTGGCACAAGGCCGCATCATAGCCCGGGCCCACAATTACACAGAGCGGCTTAATGATGTAACCGCCCATGCCGAAATGCAGGCCATTACTGCTGCCGCAAATTTTATTGGTGGCAAATACCTCAACCAATGCACGCTGTACGTAAGCCTGGAGCCCTGCATGATGTGTGCCGGGGCCCTGCACTGGGCCCAATTGGGCAAGTTGGTTTTCGGCGCCTACGATGAAAAGAAGGGCTTCAGCCTATGGGACCGCAACTTGCTCCATCCAAAAACCAAATGGCAGGGGGGCTTACTCGGCGAGGAAAGTACAGTGCTGCTGCGGGCTTTTTTTGCCGAAAGGCGCAAGTGAAACAGGCAATTATTCCAAACAAATGTCAAGAAATGAACAAGCACCCGCTTGAGTTGTATCTTTATATTCGCACATTCAAAAAATACGAAAATTATGTATCCAGCAGAATTGGTAGCCCCGATGAAAGAAGAACTCATCATGGCAGGCTTTACCGAACTCCATACTCCTGAACAAGTTGACCAAGTGCTTGCCGCAAAAGAAGGTACTACCCTTGTGGTGGTAAATTCTGTATGCGGATGCGCCGCGGGTGCTGCACGTCCGGGCGTTCGTCAATCATTGATGGGCGGCAAAAAGCCCGACCACCTCACCACGGTTTTTGCCGGGGTAGATACGGAGGCCGTGAATCGGGCCCGTCAATACTTCCTGCCTTACCCTCCCTCCTCACCGAGCATTGCCCTTTTCAAAGATGGCAAGCTTGTGCACTTCATTGAGCGTCACCATATTGAAGGCCGGCCGGCACAGATGATTGCCGAAAATTTGAAAATGGCTTTTGAAGAATATTGTTGACAAACCCAAAACTTTATAATCATGAAAAATCTATATTACCTCGCAGCTGTGAGCAGCGTGCTCTTTGTGGCCTGCGGAAACCCAGAAAGCGCTGACAATAAAACTTCTGAAAGCGCTTCTCCCGAACTGATGGCAGTGAATGAAGAAAAAGACGGCATCCTTGATATTGGAGCTGAACTGCCTACTGCCGATGTGCAAATGGCCGATGTGGGTGGTGAGCGCATAAGCCTGAAAGAAGCAGCCGGAACAAACGGATTGCTGGTCATTTTCAGCTGCAACACCTGCCCATTCGTGGTCGGCAATGGCGATAAAACTGAAGGCTGGGAAGGACGCTATCCTGCACTTTACGACTATGCAAACAAGAATGACATAGGCATGGCCCTTGTGAATCCAAATGAAGCCAAGCGCGGTGCCGGCGACAGCATGGAGGACATGAAGCAGCGCTATGCCGAACAGGGACTCAAAGGCCGCTACCTGCTCGATGAAAACCACAAAGTGGCCGATGCCTTTGGAGCCCTTACCACGCCCCATGTTTTCCTTTTTAACGGCGACATGAAGCTGATTTACAAAGGTGCCATTGACGACAATGTAGACCGCGCTGCCGAGGTAAAACAACCTTACCTCATGAACGCCATCGATGCTGTTGTTGCAGGCCAAGCCATTGATCCCAACAGCACCCGACAGCTCGGATGCAGCATTAAGCGTGTGAAAGCCTGATACACCCCCAATACCGCAAAGCAAGAGCCTCCTGAGAAGGGGGCTTTTTTTATAGATCGCTACGGATGTGCTTTACATCGATGTTACGTTTGATAAATTTTTTGATCTTCATTCTACAGGGCTTTCTAATTTTGCGCCATGAATATTCTATTGCTCGGATCGGGCGGACGTGAACATGCGCTGGCATGGAAAATGTCGAAAAGCAATTTGTGCAAAAAGCTGTACACAGCACCCGGAAACCCGGGCACTGCAACGTGTGGAGAAAACGTTGACATCGACCCACTCGATTTCGAAGCGGTTGCGGAAGCTGTGCGAAAACAGCGCATCGACATGGTGGTGGTGGGCCCTGAAGCGCCGCTTGTTGCGGGCATACGCGATTTCTTTGAAGCGCGTACTGAATTCGCAAAGCTGCTGATTGTCGGTCCTGGCCGCGAGGCCGCCCAACTCGAAGGCAGCAAGGATTTTGCGAAGGCCTTTATGGCAAGACACGGCATACCCACTGCCCGATACAAGAGCTTTAACAAATCACAACTTGCCCAAGCCAAGGCTTATCTGCGCACCTTCACACCGCCCTATGTTTTGAAAGCCGATGGCCTGGCCGCGGGCAAAGGCGTGGTCATCCCAAACACCCTTGAAGAAGCTGAACGCGAGCTCGATGAGATGCTTGGTGAAGCCAAATTTGGCGCTGCCTCAGCCACTGTGGTGATTGAAGAATTCCTCAAGGGGATCGAGCTCTCTGTTTTCGCCCTTTGCGATGGCAAAAACTATGTACTGCTCCCTGAAGCCAAAGATTACAAACGCATTGGCGAAGGTGATAAAGGCCTTAACACGGGCGGCATGGGCGCGGTAAGTCCTGTACTGTTTGTGAACGATCCTTTCATGAAAAAAGTGGAAGAGCGCATCGTGAAGCCCACAATTCAAGGCCTGCACAAAGAGGGGCTACATTATGTAGGTTTCGTGTTTTTTGGCTTGATCAATGTAGATGGCAACCCCTTTGTGATTGAATACAACTGCCGCCTTGGTGATCCCGAAACAGAAGCAGTACTGCCACGGGTAGCTGCGGAT
Source organism: Cryomorphaceae bacterium (assembly GCA_036751905.1). Taxonomy (GTDB): domain Bacteria; phylum Bacteroidota; class Bacteroidia; order Flavobacteriales_D; family Cryomorphaceae; genus T3Sed10-241. Next base: position 9,643 of record DAIOTP010000060.1, on the reverse strand, counting down.
TTGGTTGAACTGCTGCGCGCCGCTGCACTTGGCAAGCTGGAGGGATATGAAGTTGACTTTGATCCCAGAAGTACCGCCACCATCATGGCCGTAGCAGGGGGCTACCCCGGCGCGTACGAGAAAGGAAAGAAAATCCAAGGATTGGGAGTGGATGGTGAAAGCATTTTGTTTCATGCTGGCACCACAAGCAAAGATGGTCACTTGCTGACCAATGGAGGGCGTGTCCTGGCAGTAACTGCGTACGGCAAAGACCTCGATGAATCACTCAAAATAGCGTACTCCCGCATGAGGAGCATTCGGTACGAAGGGAAGTATGTGCGCCGCGATATAGGCTATGATTTACAAGAGTAGCCGCGAGCGGTTTGCTACTTAAGCCCGCCTTCTTGCTCGGCCTTTTTGTTGTACTTCTGTTGAAGCATAAGCCAATACAGCAAGCCGGCAGCTATCATTACAATGAAAATTGTATTGGGGTTGAAAAAGGTCGGCAGACGCCCAAGTGGCTCCAGCAAAGTGTGAAAAGTCCAGAGGATAAGTGCGGCGATCGGTTCTACGATGTATTGCATGGCTTAATATTTCTGTGCAAAAATAGCCATTCTATCCATTTTCGAAAAGTATAACTTCGCCCCCATGTTGCGGATTGTTTTTGCCTCTAACCGCCCTATCGTACTTTTGGGCTTGCTTGTTCCTGCGCTTGCCGCCATGGTACTGGCGCTGCGCTGTGCCGAGGCGGAGCCTATACACCTCGCCGGGCCGGCCTTCGACCTGCTTCATGTCCATGTACTTCAACACCCATGGCTGTCAGTTTCATTGGGCGCGCTCACTTTGCTCTTGGGTGGCCTGCTTTGCAACAGCATTTACAATGAGCACGAATTTGCGGAGCGCATCAATTACCTCCCGGCATTGGTATATGTGCTTTTCGGATTGAGCAATCCTACATGGCTATATTTTAACCCCGTACTGCTGGCCAATGTGCTCATTTTACTGTCCATCAGAAGGTTGCTTCGCATATATAGAATTGCAAATGCCACATCCATGCTGTTTGACGCAGGGGTGTTCATGGGCCTTGCAGTATTGGTGTATCCACCTATGGCTTTGGTGTTGCCGTTTCTTTGGGTAGGCATGACCCAATTGCGCTCCAGTTCTTTCCGTGAATGGTTGTTGCCCATGGCGGGCCTGTTGGTTCCAGTAGTGTATACCGCTGCGGCCTATTGGTATTTTGATTTCATGCCCAATATAATTGAATTCACCACCTTTGAAGAGCATTTCGGCCTGCGGCACCAACACCAAAGCACCTCAACTACGGTGTTTAATATCCTGCTACTCATGTCGGTTTTGATTGGTGCTTTGGGCATTGTAAGTTTCATTACAAGCTTAGGCAGCAGTACAGTACATCGAAAAAATACGAGAAAAAGCTTCCTTTGGCTCTCCTTTTTTCTGGCTTTGGTCTATATATACGTTGGCTTTTTGTCCGACACAGAAGGGGGCTTTGCAGGTATCTTGTTGTTGCCCATTTCTGTGCTTTCCGCCAAATGGTACAGCGGCGAGCGGCGTAAAATTCTCATAAGCCTGCCATTTTACTTGTGGTGCTTGTTGGTGCTCGTTCACCTGCTGATGTTTTGCAAGTCCTGAGCATCCTTTTTCGGAAAATGGATACCTTTGGGGCTGTCATATCCACGATCCACAATGAAATTCGGTGTAGTTATTTTTCCAGGTTCCAATTGCGATGAAGACCTCATCTATGTGCTGCAACAGCTTATGGGCCACGAGGTGGTGCGGTTGTGGCACAAAGATTCAGACCTCCATGGTGTTGATTTTGTGATGTTGCCCGGTGGATTCTCTTATGGTGACTACCTGCGCAGTGGAGCCATTGCACGGTTTTCGCCAATCATGGAAAGCGTTGTGGCCCACTGCAAAAATGGGGGCTATGCAATGGGTATTTGCAATGGTTTTCAGATTCTGTGCGAAGCAGGCCTGTTGCCTGGCACACTTTTGCACAATGACAGCCAACGCTTCATCAGCAAAAACGTGTACATCAAGGCCGCCACAAGCAATTCAGCCCTCACTGCCGGATTGGGTTCAGACAACACATTGAAAATACCAATCGCGCATGGTGAAGGCCGTTACTACGCCAGCTCCCAAGTGCTCAAGCAGCTCAATGAGAATGAGCAGGTCCTTTTCCGCTACTGCAGTTCCGATGGAAGGTTCAACAAAGAGAGCAACCCCAATGGTTCGCTTGAAAATATAGCGGGAGTCATGAACGAAGGGCGCAATGTATTTGGCATGATGCCCCACCCCGAGCGCGCCGCCGATCCCGAATTGAACAATACCGACGGGCGTCTCATTTTTGATTCACTTGTTGCCGCTGTAAATTTGGTGTAGCAACATCAAGGCAACTTTTTCGCGGTTTTCAGCCATGCATTGTGAAAAAATCTAAACCTTCCAGGGAATAATTCGTTTTTTAGTCCGTTACTTGGTGTAACGAAAATCCAACAGGGCGTTGGTAGCAATGGATCGAGGTTCATAAGATATTTGAATACAGTCCTGCGTTTTGTACAATTAATAAGAAGGAGGTGTGTAATGTCTGATCATTGTAATCCAGTAATCGGAACTTGCGCTTTGAAGCCCTCCCACAGAGGATGCTTCTAAAGTATGCAACCCGTTTCCAGGGCTCGGTTCCGAACACTGGAAATACATATTGAAGGGGCGCGCCGATGGCGCGCCCCTTCATTTTTGCCCTTATTCCAGGCGCTACATACAGGTTTCGTTCACTTCATCAAAGTCCAAATACGGCGCAAAAAAGGCCCTTCGCAGGGCCTGTTACTTTTTACAACTCCACAATCTTTCTTTAGATCTGCTTGTTCTCAACCTCCTGTGGTGGTATCAGGGGGCGCAATTTCCGTTGGGGGAGCCTCATCCACAGGATCTTGATCGGGTATGGGCAGGGGGTCAGGGTCACGGTTGGCAGACCACCGCAGGTTGTCGATCTCAATACCCGTATTGCGCTCTCCTTCAAAAACAAATCCGCATACCACTTCTACGCGCGCCATCATTATTTTATCAAAATGACGCAATGGAATGGTAACCGGTACAAAAACAGAATCGTTCAATGAATGGGTCGAAATTTCTACAGTGCCACTCCGCCGAAAAGGGGCGCATTCATTGGACACGATATTTTTTCCAGAAATGAACAGATCAATATATGCAGGAGCCCCAGATTCAACAATTCGGGCATCGAAGCGCAAAGTGCCCTCTGCAAAGTCGCGCGCATCGCGTTCATTGATAATGCTAAAGAAACTCATGTGGCGGTTGCCTCCGGCCGTGCTCAACAGCAATGACTGGTAGGTACTTGTGCTGTCGATGGTGTGGGTCAAATCCAGGGCTATTCCATCGCACACTTCATGGCGAAAGGCGCCCTGAAAGGCGTCGCCATTCCACCCGCCGCGTTGGCCATTGGTCCAAATTACCTGCTCAGCCTTGTTGTAGGCGCAGGTTCCATCATCGTGCAAAGCCCTGGGTTCGTAGTTGATCGCAATAGGATCAGTGCATCCGCTTTGATCCCAATCTTTATCGCAGGCAGTTGACAAGAGCATGGCCATTCCGAGCCAAGCACATACTTGATACTTCATAGGGGAAATTTTTGGTACCATATTCAACCACTCTTACCATATAATGGGTCGGGAGGTTACGATAACCCGACGGATAATGCTAATTTTGCGATAAAGCGGGAATATGCAAATAACCGCATAGCGCATCCTCCATAGCCTATGACCCTTACCCAACTCAAGTATATTGTTGCAGTCGATACATACCGACATTTCGCCATTGCTGCCGATCATTGCTTTGTGACGCAGCCCACACTGAGTATGCAAATCAGCAAAATGGAAAAAGTGCTGGACGTGCTCATTTTCGACCGAAGCAAACATCCGGTTGAACCCACCGAAATTGGAAAGCGCATCATCGCCCAGGCGCGCACAGTATTGCAGGAGGCGAGCCGCATTGAGGAAATGGTGCGTGGCGGCAAGGCAGTGCTTGAAGGCGACTTCAGGTTGGGAATTATCCCGACGGTAAGCACCAACCTGCTTCCCAGATTCCTTAGGGCATTTACCGACAAGTACCCACAAATAAAGCTCAAGGTAGAGGAACTTCCTACTGCGCAGATTATTAATAAATTGGATCGGGACGAGCTCGACGCAGGGCTTATGGCAACTCCCCTTGACGATGCCCGACTTTTGGAAATGTCCATCTATCGAGAGCCTTTTATGGCCTTCATACCCGAAGGGCACCGACTTGCGGAGGGCACCTTTGTACTGCACAGTGAGTTACAACTTGACGACATGCTGCTGCTCCGAAATGGGCATTGCTTCCGTGAGCATGTGATCAACCTCTGCGGAGCAACACGCGTCGCAAAGGCAAAGGGCGATTCATTCGAATTTGAAAGTGGCAATTTCGAAACGCTCATCAGGCTTTCACTTCAGGGTTTTGGTATGACATTGCTGCCTTACCTCACTGCCCTTGACCTTCCTGAGGACCAAAAACGCTTCCTTAAGCCACTTGAACACCCACAGCCAACAAGGGAAATAAGTCTTGTATACAACAGGGCACAACTGAAGCTGGGCATCATTGAATTGCTGCACTCTGAAATCAAGAAGCGGCTCCCGAAAAAAATCCTTGAGAACCCCGAGCAGCTTACCGTAAGCCCACTGTCCAATCAAACCCTTAGCCGTGCTTAACGAAAAGAAATGTGCGGCTTGCGGAAAGTGGAATCAGGGCAACAACAAGCACTGTGCATTTTGCGGCGCCCCCATTGACCCGGTGCTGATCGCTGACCAGCAACGCAAAAAACGAGATGAGGCTGCCAAAGAAAAACGCTTGCAAAACGAGTCGCGGTTTGCACGTTATTTGCGTGAACTCGAAGAATCAGATGCAGCCCACCACAAAATACTGTATGCCATACTCAATGCTATTTTTACGGTATACCTGGCAATTCTTTCGTTTTTCATATGGTTGATCGCTTTGATCTCAGGATAACCACTTGGATGCCAAATTTCGGAGTACTGACCATGGTTGGTGTGTACCTCGGTTTGCACTTCATGCAACACCATGGGCTCGGACCCGAAGTGCTCCGATTTTATGGCAAAGATTTCCTTGCCGTGCCCCTTTTGCTTGAGGCTGTTGGCATCACTGCACAGCTATTGGGTAAGCCAGTGGCATTGAAGTATGGCCAAGTACTGCTGGCAGCAATATACATGAGCATTGTGTTTGAGTGGCTTTTGCCTCGGTATGCTGACCAATACTTTGGTGACTGGCTTGATGTAGTGGCCTATGCAGCAGGCGCTACGTTGTATTGTATTTATTTACGGAAGTACAAGCCCGGCATATTGGGACACCCCATCCGGCAATAAAGCTACCTGACTACAGCTCAGCGAATGCATATGGTATACCGTTGCCCTTCCAAATGAACAGCATACAGTCCGGGAGGCAATCCGTGTGCTGACCGCAAAAATGATGTCAGGTCAGTGCCTCCCTGCATTTCAGCTTCGTACCTCACATAGCCCATAAAGTCGAATACACGCACCTTGGAAGGCCTGCGGTTTACAAAATCATCTGAGGAAAGCGTAACGCAATCGTCAATCAGTGGATAGCGGTTGTCATCGCCAGCCACTGCACTGAAGTACGGCAGCCGCAATAAGCCGTTGTACACTTCACTGCCCCCTGTACAGGTCGGGCAAATTTCCGCAAGTTGAGGAAAATATTGCCCACTGGGATGCCCCGGCTGGGAAGTCGCCGAGGGCAATGCAGCGCAATGGCTTACCGCATTCACATCGGGTACCGAAAGCAAGGTGTGGTCAATGTGAAAAATGTCATTGCCTGCAGCTGTGCCATTGAGAATTTCAGCGAAGAAACGGATGGTTTCATACTCCAACATGTTGAGGCGTATACAATCCACGCTGTTCTGGCACACGCGAAATATGGTGTAGGAGTCGAGGGTGTGATCCTCGCCACACATGCGGAAATAACGGGTTGGGAAGGACGGATTGCCCCCTCCCAGCGTGCGCACCCGCTCATACATCAGCTCTCCACCAAACACTTCGTATCCATACTGTTCCTCATCCTGGCATGGAGCAGACTCGGGCGGGAAGCCATTGGCAATGTGGTTGGCGTAATTGGCTTCCTTGGCCGTACGGCTGAAAAAGGGAGAAAAGGTATCGCAGGAGCCATGAAGAAACAATGTGGGGGCTTGGTCACTGCTGTCGATGTAGTCCAGATCGAGTACATATATATTGCGCGCAGTAAGTCCCATGATGTGGTCGGCTATATCGTAACCGGGAAAGGGTTGATAGGTATTGCATGGCGCCTGTGGGTCATCACATATCAGGAGTGCATCGAGACTTTGCTCAAAATTGTATGTTACTCCATTGATTTCCACGGTACCTGAAGGAAAATCGGCAGCATCCATCACAGCCATGTGGTATGAGGTGAGGGAGCCCCAGGTAATGCCATCGAGGAAGATCTTGGTGGGATCAACTTTAAAATTGGCGTTGGGCAATGACGACAAATACAAAGTGCGCCTCAGTGCAGCACGGGCATCCAAGACCGATGCCTGTATGCTGAAGTATGCCTCACGCTGGTCCAAACATTCCTCAAAAATTTCATCTCTTGGGGTGCGGTAGTCGGCAATGATGGCTACATAGCCCCGCTGGGCGAAAGATATGGCCCGCATGGCCAGGCGCAGTGTATTTCGGGTACCATTGCCCCCGTGCAGCAGCAATATCAGCGGCTTGCCATTGGGTGCCAATTCCTGATCCCAATGGTCGGAGTAAAAAATGTCTATGTCGGAATTGCCATCCTCCGACTGCCGTCCTTCACCGAAGGCATATTGATGCGTTTCGCGCCAGCATATATCCGGGCTGCTGCAGTAGGTGTAGGCATAGGCCGGATCGGCATAGTAGTATGGCATAGCGTTGGCCGGCACATCGGCAATGTCTTGGTTGGGATGGTATACCGGAAAGTCGTCATTGCTTGTTGGCAGCTGGGCCAAGCCGATTCTCGCCCCGAGGAGAATCACAAAAAGTATGAGGGGTTTGTACATCGTTTTTTAATATGTAGCGAAGTTACAGCAATCAAAACGCAAATAAAAGCCGGGTTCAATGCTTTATTTTCATCGTCGAAAACAGGGCTCTCCAGAGTACGCTCTGATATTTGAAGGCAATTTCACTGCCCTGCATCCGTTGCTTGCATAAGCGTTCTACCTTTGATGGCACTATCTTTGAGTTCTGTATCCAATATTTTCAATACCATGCATCATTTCCTAAAAATTGCCAGCATCCTTTTCACGTTTTTAACAGTCATGCCATCCTACGGGCAGTTGGAATTTTCAAAGATGTCGGCCAAGCAGCGCATTGCTATTGCCGACAAAGAACAAGTAGAAGCGGCCACGGATGCGACTTTTCAAAACCATATGCAGCTGGGGCATGACCTATTTCGCGAAAAGCATTACCTGAAAGCCATACGGGCATATGAGTCGGCGCAGTCAAAACGACCTTACAATGTGTATCCCAAGGTGAAATTATCAGACATTGAGATGTCTATGAAAGATACCCTCGCTGTGCTGCGCAAAGCGGAAGCTGAGCAACAGCCCAACATGCGTCAAAAAGAAGAAGCCCAAGCTCCGCCAAAAACCGATATGGTCGATGAAAGCAAGGAAGAGCGCATGCAGCGCCTCAATGAATGGGAACAGAATGAGCGCTCGCGCAGGGAAAAGGAGCGCGAAAAAGCCGAAAAAGCCCCAGAGCAGGTGAGCCAGCAAGGTGGTGATGTGGTGAAGCTCAGTCTGGAAGATTATCAAAAAGAACTGGCCGAAAAATATCCAAGTGGCATCACGGAGGAGCAATTGACAGAAGGCAACAAAACTGTAATACGCCGCATTGTGGTGCGCGAAGGCAAAGGCGACGAATACCGACGGGTAGAGCACAACTGGGGTGGAGTATTCTACTTCAAGAACGGAGAGGCCGTTACGGACAGGGTTTGGAAAGCCGAAACGGAAAAGTAAAAGCCGCATGCGCGCATTCAATAACGCGCTCCTGCCTCGATGGCTACCGCTATATGGTTGGCCTCAGGAGGTATAGGGCAGCTGTAGCGCACATTGTACACGCAATACGGATTGTACGCCAAATTGAAATCGATAAAGAAGCTTTCGGCAGCCAATTCCTCTTCCTTCAGGTCTATATACCGGCCGCCTGCGTAGCTGCTCACGCCATTGCTCAAGTCAGTAAAGGGAAGCAGCAGCGGCGCTTTTACTTTTGCGATTTTGTTGCGGAGGCCCAAATCCCGATATACCGGTAAGTTGTGCAGTTTTCCTTCCATTTCGAAAGCCACATAGCCAACTATATGCATGGGCCTTATTTCTGGGGTGGTTGTGGAAACTTTGGTAGGGAGTTCTTTTTCTGCGGGTATCCACTTTGCCGCTACCCTGAACTGTGCCCTGAATGGAAAGCGCGCCAGGCTGTCGAATGCAGCGCGCTGAACTGAGTCCATGGGCGATTTATCAGACCGAAAATAGGTGTCCTTCTCCTGCCAGAAGTCGCGGTAATGTTGTAATCCTTCAGGCGCTGCGTCATTGGGGGCACTCGGTTCACATGCCGCAGCTACTAAAACGATTATAAAGCAAAGCATTGTCCTCATTGGCACAAAGATACACACCTATTTGCGAGGTAGCTGTTGGTGATATGGTATTTTATTTCGGAACTTGCAGGCCTATGGAGATAGCCCGTTCATTAAAAGACGCAGAAAACGCCTTTAGAGATTTTCTCGAGTTTGTGATGGAGCGCCAATTGGGCGAAGACTGGCCTGCACAATGCGGTGTAGGCAGCAGCAGGGTGGAGCTGTGGCGAGAACGCAAAGCCCAGGCCGAGGCTGACCTTACACCTAACTCTGGCGAGGAACGCCTCCTGTACCACGTACCGTTTGAAGATTTGTACCCCCTGGTGGACATAAACTGGATGGGCGATCTGCAGGCTACATTTTCCGACAAGGAAAAACTCATCGTGTACCTCCGCCTCATTGAGCAATACCGCAGCCCCGACTTGCAGCGCAGAGAATTGTTCGTGCACCAAAAACACCTCATACTTGGCATTACCGGCGAAATAAGGGCCAAAATAACCGCTTACCGCAGCCTGCTTGAAGTAGGCAAAGAAGGATACCCCCGAATTGAATACATCAAAGACAGCCTTGGCAACCTATGGGTGCCCGGCAAACCGCGCAGGGTAAAAACCAACCTGACCCTTTACCCCGGCATGAAACTGGAATACATCGTGCAGGCCCAAGATCCTGATGAACTGCCCATAGAATACCGCATCCATGGCGAACGCTGGCAAAATGGCAACATTCTCTTTCTCGACGTTACAGAGAAACACGTCAAAAAACAGGCCCAAATCAACATCACCATCCGAAGTGCGCGCAAGTACCACGCCTACCCATTGGGCTATGACGACCGCGTGGTATTCGAATACCAAATTCTTCCCAAACCCGCCCAAAACGAATAATTCACCACCCGTCATTCGCCGGAGCAGGCATTTGCTAACTTCATAAGAATTGTTGTAATTTCGGCCTCGATCTATTGCTACCATGAGATTTCTACACAAGG
>DAIOTP010000059.1:0-19546 GCA_036751905.1 Cryomorphaceae bacterium | reverse complement strand
GCTTGCTGCCGCTTGCGCCAATGCCGCTGAGGCGGAGCTTTGGATTGCCCAAGCCCTGGGAGCAGCTGCCATTGCCCAGGAGGAATCGAAAGCTTTGCAAGCCATGGCCTCGGCCCTTTTTGCTGATGAACAATACAACATGCTGCTGCAAGGTGCTACGCGCTACCCTGAACGTGAGCTCAGTCATGGGGGAGAAGTGCTGCGTCCCGACTTGATTTTGTACCGCAAAGATGCGCCTGAGCGGGTAGTCATCGATTTCAAAACCGGCGAACCGCGCCCGGAGCACTTGTTGCAGTTACATCGTTACCTTGATGCCATTGCTCCAGGAACAGAGGCAAGAGCTACGGGTTATGTGCTTTATTTAGAGCCACTGGCGTGGCAAGAGGTATAGGAGATTCGGAGTTTCTTCCGCGTAGCTGATGAAATCAACTGTGCCCAATTGATATCCACAAAGCTTGGGCTGCTAATGGATACTTACAAGCCTGCTTTCGGCGATGGCCTCGGCTACCTTCATACCATCAATAGCGGCCGATACAATGCCGCCTGCGTATCCTGCACCTTCGCCGGCGGGGTATAGGCCGCACAGTTCGGGATGTTGAAAGTCAATACCCCTTGGGATGCGCACAGGACTCGAAGTGCGTGATTCGGTGGCCACAAGTACCGCCTCGTTGGTGTAGTAGCCACGCAAATTTTTCCCGAACTGCTGCAGGGCTTGGCTGAGCCTTGTGTGTACCTCTTTGGGCAAACAATTGCGCAATTCAGCGCTTTGCAATCCCGGTTGGTAGCTGCAATGCGGCAGGGTATTGCTGGTACGCCTTTCGGCAAAATCGACGAGGCGCTGCGCAGGGGCTACCTGCCCTCCGCCGCCCAGCGCAAAGGCTGCCTGCTCTACTTTTTGCTGGTAGTGCAGTGCTGCCAGCGGATGGCCACTGCCTTTGGGATCATAATCTTCGGGGAGGATACTTACCACCATGCCGCTGTTGGCGTAGGGGTTGTTGCGTTTGGAGGGCGACCATCCATTGGTTACAATTTCACCCGGAGCAGTAGCACAAGGGGCGATGATGCCACCAGGGCACATGCAAAAGGAGTACACCCCCCGGCCATCTGCCTGATGTACGAGGCTGTAAGAGGCAGCAGGCAGGTATTCGCCCCTGTCCGTGGCACAATGGTACTGTATGCGGTCGATCAAATTTTGCGGATGCTCAACCCGAACCCCCAGAGCAAAAGGCTTGGCTTCGATGCGTATGCCTTGCCGGTGCAGCAGTTCAAAAATATCGCGGGCCGAGTGGCCTGTGGCAAGAATCATGGCTTTGGCCTCCAGGCGTTCACTTCCATTAATCAGCGCGGCTTTGAATGTGCCTGCCTTGTGTTCGATGCCCGTGAGTTTGCTGCCAAAGCGAACTTCTGCTCCACATGCTTCAAGGTAGTGGCGCATGGCTTCGATGAGTTTGGGCAACTTGTTGGTGCCTATGTGTGGATGTGCATCCACAAGGATGTCGGTCGGGGCACCAAAGGCCACCAAGGTGCGTAGCACCTCCTCTACACTGCCCCTTTTCTTGGACCGGGTGTAGAGTTTGCCATCGCTGTATGTGCCTGCCCCGCCCTCGCCGAAGCAGTAGTTGCTGTCGGGATTTACAATGTGTTCCTTGTTGATGGCGGCAAGGTCGCGGCGGCGGCTGCGCACGTCTTTACCACGTTCAAGGATGAGGGGCTTCAATCCGAGCTGCACCAGCCGCAGTGCCGCAAAAAGTCCACAGGGACCTGCGCCTACGATGAGGACCTCTGGGGCATTGCGCACATTGTATTCCTGCGGGGCTGTAACTGTAAGTTTTGAGGCGGGCTCACCTATGCGGCAGCGGAGCATAACTTTCACCTGCCTGCCACGTGCGTCGATGGAGCGCTTGGCGATGTAGTAAGGCGTACCCGCATCCATGCCTTTTTGGCGCAAAGCCAACTCTACAGCCTCGGGATTGCCAGCACCTTCGGGGCTCAGCTCAATGTCGATGTAGGAAGGCTCCATCAGCCCTCAAAGGTAAAACTAACCATGAAGGCACGGGAGCGCAATGAATTGAGGGGTGCCGAGAACTGTGTGCCATCGTCCACCAACATGTTCGGCAGGCCTACGAGCATTTTGAGTTCAAGACCGAACTTGAAGTACTTTAGGAAGAAATCAAAGCCTCCGCCAAACTCCATGCTGTAATCGTAGCGTTCAGTTTTTACAATTTGGTCTTCAAGCAGGGCATTGCGCACATCGCGCTGTGACTGCATGTCGATGCTGAAGCGCCCGCCTCCCACCGCATAGGCTGCAAAATTGCGAACGCGGTCCGTACGCAATTTGATGTTGATCGGAAATTCGATGAAGGTGGACTCCACGCGCTTGCTGAAGGTGCGGGTACTGTCGGAGTTGATATAGAAACGATAGATCAGCTCCCTGTCCTGAAAAGTGAGCGTAGGCAAAAACCTGAAGGAAATGTTCTTGGTAGCGTTTACCGAAGCAATAATGCCCAGGTTGAAGCCGGGTTGGTTGGTGGTATTGACAGTGAGCAGCTGGTTTTCGAAAGTGAAATCATTTTTGCGGTCTACGAAGAAGTCGGCTACATTGTAACCAAGCATGAAACCAAAGTGGTATCGCCGCTCGTCGAATCGGGGCAGATTGATGGGGTTGAGGTACTTCGTCTTGCGTTGGCCGAAAGTAGGCAGGGCCAGGATCGCCAGCATCAGTAGACAGAAGAGTTGTAGTATGCGGGAATTCATTCCGTGCTTTGAGGAACGAAATTAGGGATTAATTATTTTCTCGCGGTGTAAATGGTTGCAATACCACCGGTGACCGGGTACCGGGCAGTGTCACGGTATCCCACATCTTCAAGGATGTCCTCAAAATCTTGCCCTTCTGGAAAAGCCATAACCGAAGCGGGCAGGTAGCTGTATGCAGAGGCGTCTTTGGAGATGGCTTTGCCAAGTACAGGCATAATGTACTTGAAGTAAGTGAAGTAAAGCTGCTTCATGGGGAAGGCTTTCGGCTTGCTAAACTCCAATACCACAGCCATGCCGCCCGGCTTGAGCACACGGCGCATCTCCGTGAGTCCCGCTTCGAGGTTCTGAAAATTGCGCACCCCAAAGGCCACGGTTATGGCATCGAAGCTGTTGTGAGCAAATGGCATTGCTTCAGAATCACCATGTATGAATACCATACGGGCTTCCTGCTTGCGGCGGGCTATTTTTTCACGGCCTACCTTGAGCATGCCCTCTGAAATGTCGAGTCCTGTTACCTTCTCGGGGTTGAGCTTCAAAGTTTCAAAAGCGAAATCGCCTGTGCCGGTGGCCACATCCAGGATATGCTTCGGGGCGATGGGCTTCATGAGCTTCACCGCCTTTTTGCGCCAAAGCTTATCAATGCCGAGCGAAAAGAAATGGTTGAGAAAATCATACTTCCCAGAGATGTTGTCAAACATCTGCGCCACCTGTACCTTTTTGGGGTCAGTGCTTTGGTATGGAGTTACGGTATCGTGCTTCATGAATGTATCGCCTTGGGGTACCTGATAAAATTAACAAGCTGATGACGCAATGGTTTCGTTCATGCGTTGAGGTGTAGCATCAAGGTGGGCAAAGGTAGGGTGAAATTGACGCCTCCATATGGATTTAGAATACAAGTGAGGAGTTTTTGAATAGGATGGTTTCAATTCCTTAATCTTCGACAACAGTAAAGATCAGGCCAAATGTTTCAAGGCTTCCGCCAGGAGCAACTGCTTATCGATGGGCACCACGCCTACCTTTTCGCATACGAGGCCACCGGCGAGGTTGCTGAGGGCGGCCATGAATGTTGGAGCGCAGTGGAGCGCGAGGCAGAGTGATGCCACGCTGATTACCGTATCGCCAGCGCCCGACACATCGGCGATGTTGCGCACATGGGCAGGGAGGTGGTGGTGGCTGCCATTGGCCTTTACGTATACACCGTGTTCGCTGAGGGTGATGAGTGAAATGCGGTTGTGAAGCCTTTCTTCCAGTGCGCCTACTGCCGCTGCAAGTGCTTCCACATCACCTTTGGGAATATCGCGTTTCAAACCCTCGGCGAGCTCTTTGAGGTTGGGCTTGAAGAGGCTCACCCCTTTGTAGCTGAAAAACTGTTCCTTTTTTGGGTCTACGGCTGTGGGAATGTCGCGGGAACGGGCTCCGGCTATGGATTTTTGTATCACTTGCTCAGTAAGCAGGCCTTTGTTGTAGTCTTCAAATATCACTACGTCAGGCTGCCAGGTATCCATGAGGCTGCCAATGCGCTGTAATATAGCTGCTTCTTCATTTTCCGAAAGGGGAGCTTGTGATTCTTCATCAACACGCACAATGTGCTGGTGGCTGCTTATGACCCTCGTCTTCACGGTTGTAGGTCGTTCGTCGGAGTGCACAAGGCCCTCAGTGCTCATGCCTTTTTCCGCAAGGAGTTGGGCCATGACCTGACCTTTTAAGTCACTGCCTGCCATAGCGCACACCATGGGTATTGCACCTAGGGCTGCAAGGTTGAGGGCTACATTCGCGGCGCCCCCAAGGCGGTCTTCTTTCGCGGTGACGCGCACCACAGGCACTGGCGCTTCAGGCGAAATGCGGTCCACTTTGCCCCACACATAGGAGTCGACCATCACATCGCCAATAACGAGGGCCCGTAGCCCTTCGAATTTGCTGAAAAGTGCTTCGATCTCAGCTTTGGTCATGCTCAGCTGAGTTTGGCCAGCGCGGCCTTGATGCGTTTGGCGGCCTCTTCGAGGTCGGGTTGGGCCGCGGCATAGCTCAGGCGCAGGCATTCGGGCGAGCCAAATGCAGCTCCGCTCACTGTGGCCACATGGCCTACACCGAGCAGAAATTCAGCCAGATCGTCGGCATCGCGGATGGCGGTGCCTTCATGGCTTTTGCCGAAATAGGCCGAAACACGCGGGAAGAGGTAGAAGGCGCCCTCGGGCACATTGCATTCAATGCCAGGAATTTTGGCAAGCAGGGCAGCCATAAAATCACGGCGCTTCAGGAAGGTGTCACGCATGTGGTGGGTTTCAGCAGGGTTGGCCTCCACCGCTGCTTTCGACGCCCGCTGCGCTATGCTGCTTGCCCCGCTTGTGAATTGGCCCTGCAACTTGGTGCATGCTTTGGCTATCCATAACGGCGCGCCGATGTAGCCTATGCGCCAGCCGGTCATGGCCCAGCCTTTGGCTACGCCATTCACCGTAATTACTTGGTTGTAAACTTTGTCAACAGCGGCCATGCTGAAGTTGTGGCCCACATAGTTGATGTGTTCATAAATTTCATCGCTGATCACCAGCAGGTTTGGGTGTTCAGCGACTACGTCGGCCAGTGCGCGGATTTCCTTTTCGCTGAGCACAGTACCGCTGGGGTTGCAGGGCGAGCTGTATATGAGCATGCGTGTGCGGGCTGTAATGTGGGCACGGAGTTGCTCGGGGGTGAATTTATAATCATTTTCGATGGTTGTGGGAATCACCACAGGGGTGGCACCTGCCATTTTCACCATTTCTATGTAGCTCACCCAGTAAGGGGCTGGCAACAGCACTTCGTCACCGGGATTTACGGTGGCAAGTATTACATTGATAATGCTTTGCTTGGCTCCAGTGCTCACTACAATTTGTTCCGGGCTGTAGGTGATGCCGTTGTCGCGCTCAAATTTTTCGGCGATGCTCTGACGGAAATCGGCATAGCCATTCACTGGCATGTAGTGGGTGTAATTGTCGTTGATCCCGTCTTTTGCGGCCGCTTTTATAAAATCAGGGGTCTCAAAGTCGGGTTCACCCAGGCTGAGGTTTACCACATGTACACCCTTTTCAGCCAGCTCGCGGCTTTTGCGGGCCATGGCCAGCGTGGCTGATTCGCTGAGGCGTTGCAGTATTTGTGATACTTCTTGGGTAGGGGTGCTCATAAGGAGGAGGATACGGTATTGGTTTCGGCTATTTCCACACGGCCGGGATAGGCTTCAAGCGCAGCCGCGATGATGTGCATGGCCAGTTCAAGATCGGCCTGCTCAAGCACGTATGCGAGGCGTACTTCCTGCTTGCCTAAGCCTTTGGTGATGTAAAATCCGCTTGCTGGTGCGAGCATCACGGTGGTGTTGGTCACTGCAAATGATTCCAGGAGCCATTGGCAAAACTTGTCGCTGTCGTCAATGGGCAACCTGGCGATGCAATAGAAGGCACCTTTGGGCATCGGGCAAGTTACACCGGGTATATTGTTGAGTGCCTTTACGGCAAAATTGCGGCGTGCTACGTACTCTGCTATCACGCTGTCGAAATAGCTCTGTGGTGTTTCAAGGGCCGCTTCGGCAGCAATTTGGCCAAGGGTGGGTGGGCTAAGCCGGGCCTGAGCGAACTTCATGGCCGCTCGTCTCACTTCGGCATTGCGGGTGATGAGGGCGCCTATGCGGGCTCCACACATGGAGTAACGCTTCGATACGGAGTCAATAAGGATTACGTTGTCGTCAACTCCCTCCAGATTGTAGGTGCTGAATGGTTCAGCGCCATCGTAGCAAAACTCCCTGTATACCTCGTCGGCGAGGATGAAGAGATTGTGTTTTTGCGCAAGCGCTCCTATGGCTTTCACTTCATCGCGGCTGTAGAGGTATCCGGTAGGATTGCCAGGGTTGCAGAGCACAAGGCCTTTGGTGCGTGCATGGATGAGTTTCTCAAAATGGGCAATGGGAGGCAAAGCGAAGCCATTTTCAATGACAGATGTTACGGGGACCACTTTCACGCCGGCCATGGTGGCAAATCCGCTGTAGTTGGCGTAGTACGGTTCAGGGATGATCACTTCATCACCGGGATCGAAACAGCTCATCATGGCAAATACGAGTGCCTCAGAACCGCCCGTGGTCACCATGATGTGTTCCGTTTCCACAGGAATACCATTGGCCTGATAGTAGGCGGCCAATTTTTCCCGATAAGGACCAAAACCTTCTGAGTTAGAATACTCAATAACCTCACGATCGATATTTTTCAATGCTGTGAGTACCCCTTCAGGGGTTTTGATGTCGGGTTGGCCTATGTTGAGGTGGAGTACCCGCTTGCCTGCTGCTTTTGCAGCAGTGGCGTAAGGCATCAGTTTCCTGATGGGTGATTCGGGCATGGCCTGCCCTTTTTGCGAAATGCCTGGCATAAATGCGTTGAATTAGAAGCGCAAAAATCCGAAAAATAAAGCCAATAAAAAACCGCCATGCACATTTGCACAGCGGTTTTTTATGATTCTAGTCTTCTATCAATTGGCCATTGGTGCGCCTTCCATTTTGCGTACAGGCATGTCCTCAGTATTTTCGGAAGCGAGTACATTTCCTTTGATGCGTACTACGAGGTTGGGCTCGTTGGCGGCGTTGGAAGTAATGGTAACCGATTTGTTGATAGCACCCACGCGCTTGGTGTCATAACGTACAGTCATGTTGGCTGAAGCACCCGGCATAATGGGTTCTTTGGGCCATTCTGGAACGGTACATCCGCATGAACCTTTGGCACGCGAAACGATCAACGGCTCGCTGCCAGTGTTGGTGATAGCGAATTCACAAGCACCATTGGCGCCTTGCTTGATGGTGCCATAGTCGTGTACTTCTTTGTCAACCGATATAGAAGGGCCTCCTGAAAGGGCCTTTTCCTGGGCTATGCCGCTAAAACCAGCGAAGAGCAACAGCGTCAATGAGAGAATAAGATTTTTCATTTTGAGAGTTTTTGTTTTCTACGGTGAAATTACGCAGGGCGATTCGGGAAGCTTAGACCTTAACAAAAGTTTAACTGTTCACTATCCGGCGCTTTCTTGGGTATATCCCGCATGCAGTCCCGTTGATGCAAAGCGAATGAAGGCTCGGAAATGCTGCTGTTGGTGACTTTGGTCAAAACCGTGCATGGTTATGGCGCAGCCTACCTTCTTTTGGCGTCAGTTAGAGCTCATGAACTTATAGCCCACACCCCTCACAGAATGGAAATGGATTGGCTCTTTGGGGGCGGGTTCGAAATATTTGCGGAAAGCGAGGATGTAGTTGTCGATGGTTCGCGAACTGGGATACACGTCGTAGCCCCACACCACTTCCAGGATTTCTTCACGTGATACCACCTTTCCCTCATTTTCGATGAGGAAGCGAAGAAGCTGTATTTCGCGTTTGCTCAGGTCATGGTTCATGCCATCGAAGCCTTGCACCACGTACGTTTCAAAATCTATACGGTTGGCGCCGAATGTGTATGCGTCGGGCAGCTTCGATATTGGCTTTGTTGCTCCTTCATGCAATTTGATGAGCTTGCTGGCGCGCAGCAGGAGTTCTTCTAAATTGAAGGGCTTGGTGAGGTAGTCATCGCCACCTATTTTTAACCCTTCCACACGGTCGGCGCCGGTGCTTTTGGCACTCAAAAATAGGATGGGGATGCGGTTGTTTTCCATGCGCAGCGTTCGGCACACCGTAAAACCATCCATGCCCGGCAGCATCACGTCAAGAATGCACAAGTCGAAGCGGGCTTGTCGCGCCTGATTCAATGCATCACGCCCATTCTCACTGACAGTAACGGCGTAGCCTTCAAGTTCGAGATTGAGCTTGATGACGTCGATGAGACTTTTTTCGTCCTCCACCAGGAGAATACGGTAAGCGGGAATGCTCATATATCGGTGCACAAAGATAGGTATGCGCGTATTTACATTGTACATAGCGCGCCGCTTGCCATACCTGCCAGCAACTTTCTTCGCTGTACAGCTGTTTAAGTTGCTCTAAGTATCTTCGCTGCATGATGACTGGCACCTTCGATAAAGCCCTGATTTTGGCGAAAGCCAATGAAATTACAAAGAATACACTGATGGTAACCCTCGGAATCCAATTTACCGATATGGGCGAGGATTGGCTCGAGGCCACCATGCCAGTCAATCCGAGGGTGCATCAACCGGCGGGCCTCCTGCACGGAGGGGCCAATGCAGCCCTTGCCGAATCGGTGGGCAGCTGTGGCAGCTTCATACTGCGCGATGATGCTGCCATGGGGGTGGTGGGCATAGAGATCAATGCCAACCACTTGCGCAGCATCAAAGAAGGTGTGGTACGTGCGCGGGGGCAATTGCTGCACAAGGGGCGCCGTACCCATGTGTGGGAAATTAAAATTTACGGACCTGATGATAAGCTCCTCAGCGTATGCCGCCTCACCAATATGCTGGTTGCCCAGAAATCTTGAATGCAGCCCTTTAACAAGCAATTTAACTTCACTGCTTCGACTCCCAACCTGCGTGAACTGTTCGCAGGGGCAGCCGGGATTTGCATATGCCGTTTTCCGGAAAAGGAACCCCAAACCTTTGTACTGCCGCATGCTGATGTGCCCTTGTCTGCTTCATGTTTTATCGTACAACCGTGGGGCGCCGCAGCGCCTTACAAATTGGTGGCTTTCGACGAAAATATAGAGGTAGCGCAAAAAACAGACAATGAGGATATAGTGCTGCCCACAACCACAAGCTTCGGGGATTACAAAAACCAATTTGCAACGCTTCAAAAGGCGTTCGTTCAAGGTGACATGCACAAAGCCGTACTCTCGCGCATAAAGCAGGTTGACAAGCCAGATGGGTTTGACCCCCTTCATTTTTTTGCACAACTGGATGCTGCCTACCCCAACGCGCTGGTGTACCTGCTGCAGCTGCCGGGTGTCGGGCTCTGGGCAGGCGCCAGTCCTGAAGTATTGCTGGCTGGAGCACAAGGAAGCTGGAAAACCCATAGCCTCGCCGGAACCCAGGTTGCAAATGATGTGGGCCAGTACATGTGGGGGCACAAAGAGCGCGAAGAACAAGCCATGGTGAGCAAACATATTGAACGGACATTGCTTGAGGCAGGCGCGCAAAGGCTTCATACGGACGGGCCCGGCACCGCCGCCGCGGGCCACGTGGTTCACCTGCTCACAACATTTGCATTCAATCTAAAGGACGGCTTGCCGGAACTATTGCAAAAATTGCATCCCACCCCTGCCGTGGCCGGGCTACCCGTCCCAAAGGCGGTAGCGCTGATCAATACGCTTGAAAAGCATCAGCGAAGCTTGTATACCGGATATCTTGGGATGGCCAATTTACAACAAGGCTCGGCCAATTTGTATGTGAATTTGCGCTGCGCACAAATTGGATTCAAAAAACTGGCGCTCTACGTGGGCGGCGGAATTACGGCGCAGTCTGAGTTGGAATCGGAATGGAATGAAACCAGCCAAAAGGCTTTAACTTTGGAAAAAATAATCTACCGCAATGCATAGCGATGCTACTACGGTCATGAGCGACAAAGAAGGTGTTCAGGGCCTTGTATTCGCCGCGCACCATTATGGTGTGGAGCATGTAGTGATATGTCCTGGCTCGCGCAATGCGCCATTCACCATTTCGTTCAACAGGAGCGGCATGTTTACATGCCACAGCATCGCCGACGAGCGCGTGGCCGGCTTTTATGCCTTGGGTCTGGCGCTGGCCAGTGGCAAGCCTGTAGTAGTGGTATGCACCAGTGGTTCCGCGGGCATCAATCTTGGGCCGGCGCTTGCTGAGGCATACTACTTGAGGGTGCCTTTGATAGCCATTACTGCCGATAGGCCCCTTGCCTGGACCGATCAGGGAAATGGACAAACCATCAGGCAGGAAGGGCTGTTCGCCAATTGCATTCGCGGAGCCTATACAGTGATTGAGCGTCCCGCAAACCGCGACGAATATTGGTGGAATCGCAGAAAAATCAGTGAATTGTTTAATGTGGCTTTGACCACCAACCCTGGCCCGGTGCACTTCAATGTGCCGCTCACAGAGCCTTTGTACCACACTGCACATTGTATACCACAAGCGAACAGATGGTATACTGCTGTGCACCTTTCGGCAAAAATGGATGCTGATCTGTTGCGATTTTTCCGTAAAGGTCTTCAGGTTCAAAAAGTAATGCTGCTCGTAGGTCAAATGCCTGAGTTGCCCGGTTTGGCTCCTTTGGTACAAAAGCTGGCAGCCATGCCCAATGTGGTGGTGCTCAGTGAAACCACAAGCAATCTGCACGCCGCGGGAGTAATTAGCACCATAGACCGCATCATCACCAGCATCAGCGATGACAGCAAGCTGGCAAGCCTCATGCCTGATGTGCTCATAAGCTTCGGCGGAATGGTGGTTTCAAAAAAGATCAAAAGTTTGCTCCGAAGCCATCCGCCAGTGCAACATTGGCGCGTACACCCCAATGACCAAGGACTGGATACCTACCAGTCATTGACCCACGAAGTGGCGATGAGCCCCCTCGACTTTTTAGAGCAACTGCTGCCAATGAAGGTTTCTCAAAGCGATTACCGCGCCCAATGGCAAAATCTGAATAGCCTTGCGCAAGAGGCGCATACGGATTATTTGCAGCATGTGCCATGGAGTGATTTCAAAGCATTCGATTGCCTGATGCCACATGTACAGGGAGCGCGCGTGCTGCACATGGCCAACAGCAGCCCTGTGCGCTACGTCCAACTTTTTGGAAACACGCAGGGAATGACTTACCACGCCAACCGCGGCACCAGCGGTATAGATGGTTCCACAAGCACAGCGGCCGGCTGGGCAAAATATAGCCCTGACAGCAGCCACCTCCTCATTACTGGCGATATGGCCTTTCTCTACGATTCAAATGCGCTTTGGAATGCCGGCTTTCCGCAAAATCTTAAAATCGTGGTGATCAACAACAAGGGCGGCGGCATTTTCCGCATCATCGAAGGGCCCGACAGCACGGAGGAGCTTGAAACTTTCTTCGAGGCGCATCATCCCGCCGACATATCCCACATTGCAGCTGCATATAACGTAGCCCATTTCGAAGCAAGTGATGAGGCCAGTATGCGCGAAGTTCTCCCTGTATTCATGCAATCCAAGGGAAGTGGAATTTTGGAAGTTCATACCCCCCCCACCAAAAATGCATCGGTGTTGAAATCCTATTTTACGCACATTGCTGCTCATTTTGCTGCTTCCGGTGCGGTAGCTTCGCCCCGCCTCGACATGGCATCCATTGCCAAGGGCGATGAATAAAGCTGGGCGCTACTGTTCCGTAGGCAGCTTTTTCTGCTGTTCAAGCCATTCCAATGCGGTAAATACATCATTGAACACCCTGGTAGGTGTCTCAGGTTTGTAATGCCGAAGGTAAAAAGTAGCCAAAAGTTTGTGGGCAAATGTGCTGATGAGGATGGCATCGGCGGTCGAGTAACGGTTGGAGTTCTCAGCAAAAAAGGCCTGTACACCCGATGAGATGGTAGATCCGTATGCAAGTTCAATGAGGAGGGGTTTGCGTTCGCCTTTCGTTTCGGCAGTAATCCAATCGTGCAGACCAACCACGTCCTCATCCGTTAAGTCCTCACCTTCATAGGTTCGCAAGTAGTAAAAACCGCGTGCGTCTTCAAAGAATTCGAACGTTCCGCAAATGAACTTTTTCTTTTTTGCCATAATCAAAATTACATGGTATCGAAAATTGAATTGAAGTGAATCCAAACCGTTGCTAACAATCGTATATGGAACAAAACAATCAAACTTGTCTTGTTAAAAAACAAGCGTTAAAAAGAACCGAAGGGGTTTATACATGTTAGAAAGATTACGAACTTTGTACCGCAATGACGAAAATCGAGGCTTGGGTCCGAGCATTTAGACTACGTACCTTACCGCTTTCCATGTCGAGCGTGCTATTGGGAAGTTTGCTTGCATTTGATAAAGGCATGTTAAGCATGCCCATTCTCTTTGGGGCTCTCATTACAACACTTTTTCTTCAAATTCTCAGCAACCTTGCCAATGATTATGGAGATTCATCCCATGGGGTGGACAATGACAAACGCTTAGGGCCCATGAGGGGAGTACAAAGTGGTGCAATCACAGCTCCGGAGATGCGCAATGGCATCATCGTATTCACTATATTGGCTCTGGTTTCAGGGATATGGCTTTTGGTCAAGGCTGCCGATCGGCTTGACAATGGGATGGTACTGGGTTTCTTCGTTCTCGGCATTATGGCCATAGCAGCTGCCATCAAGTACACCGTTGGCAAAAATCCCTATGGCTACGCAGGCCTGGGTGATTTGGCTGTTTTCATCTTCTTCGGTATGGCGGGCGTCACAGGCACATATTATCTCCATACAAGCAGCTTCGACTGGCCCGAACTGCTTCCTGCTGTATCAATTGGATTGCTTTCAACGGGTGTGTTGAACCTAAACAATATGCGTGATTTAGAAAATGACAAAGAAAGTGGTAAGCGATCTTTTGCTGTATTGTTAGGTCCCGATCGCGCAAAGCTCTACCACACCCTCTTGATCGTTTTCGCTCTGGCCGCGGCTGTGACCTATACTCTGATTAACTTTAGGTCGCCCTACCAATTTATTTATTTGATCACCGTACCCATCCTCCTGCAGAATGTAGGGGTGGTTTGGTCCACATCGCGTTCTTCTGATCTCGATGCAGAGTTAAAAAAACTGGCA
Organism: Cryomorphaceae bacterium; assembly: GCA_036751905.1. Lineage (GTDB taxonomy): Bacteria > Bacteroidota > Bacteroidia > Flavobacteriales_D > Cryomorphaceae > T3Sed10-241. The sequence continues at coordinate 6,128 of DAIOTP010000059.1, read as the reverse complement.
TTCGCCACGCTCCTGTTTGCACTTATGATGGGTATCGGCCTGATATACTGAGTTGAAAGCACGTTGGTCAAAGCATTTGCTCCAATTCTGTAAGCCCGCCGGTACTTCGCGGGGTACGCTGTATGAAAAACCTGCCTATTACATTTGGATTCCCTCCGAAGCCCTGCCGAATGGTGCCATAGGGGAGTGCGGTTTGCTGCCTGGCCTGAGTGCCGACGACCGACAAGGCTACGAAGCTGTTCTCGATCAAGTGGTGGGAGCGTTCAATGAGGGTAAACCATTTCCTCCCCTTGATACATGGCCGTCCATTGCGCTGGGCCTCGATATGGCCATGCGCAATCAATTGATGGCCCGCGAAGGCCGCTATTTCGACAATGGATTTTCAAGAGGTGAACAGGGACTGCAAATCAATGGATTGGTTTGGATGGGTGATGCCGTTGATATGCAGCGGCAGATTGACGACAAAATAGCACAGGGTTTTAAGTGCATCAAGCTAAAGATTGGAGCGATCGATTTTGAACAGGAGCTTAAACTTTTGGCATACATACGGGAGCGCTATTCCCGTGAGCAAATGGAAATAAGGGTTGATGCCAATGGGGCTTTCAGTCCACAAGAGGCAGCACGCATCCTCGAACAGCTCGCACCCTACAACCTGCACAGCATTGAGCAGCCCATCAAGGCTGGACAGTGGGAGGCCATGGCCAACTTGTGTCGAAACACTCCCGTGCCTATAGCCTTGGACGAAGAGCTGATTGGACTGTTCAGTGTTGAACAGCGCCGGTCGCTCATGGAAACGGTTAGGCCACAAGCTGTGGTGCTCAAGCCGAGCTTTTTGGGTTCTTTCACAGTGAGTGATGAATGGATAGCACTTGCCAATGAATTTGGTGCCCAGTGGTGGATCACTTCAGCGCTCGAATCCAATGTAGGGCTCAATGCCATAGCGCAATACACTGCATCCAAGATTCCTTTTTTACCCCAGGGCCTGGGTACCGGTGGGCTGTATACCAACAATGTGGAGGCCCCTTTGGAGATTAGAAGTGGACACTTGTGGTGTAATTCAAGGCTTTTTTGGAATTTTGAGGCCATCAAATGAATCCATTCAAACCTTACGAAGGCCTTTACCTCAACGGGAAACTTTATCCCAAGAAAGATTTGCTGAAAGCAGGCATGTCGGAGGACAATCCCCCCCACTTGCGTGAGGTGTTCACATTTGCTGCAAAGCTGTTCGATAAATCCAAGACGCTGAAAGTGGCCACATCCGGCTCAACCGGAAAACCGAAAAAGCAGGAGTTCAGCAAGCATGCACTGGTAACAAGCGCAGAGGCAACCAACGCGTTTTTTGGGCTGAAACACGACTCAAGGGCATTGCTGGCACTCCCAATTCGGTATATAGCGGGCAAAATGATGGTGGTAAGGGCCATTGTGGGGGCTTATTCTTTGGATGTGGTAGAGCCTTCAGGGCAACCGCTGGCGCATCTCACAAAAAGCGGTGATGCGAAGCCTTATGATATCATACCGCTTACACCCTATCAGGCTTTACAAAGTGTGGAGCACCAAACGAAGTTGCTTTCAAAGCAAAAGAACATCCTCATCGGAGGAGGCTTGGTGAGCGATGTGCTGATGCACAAGCTCATGCAATCCAAAGTGAATGCTTACGTGAGTTTTGGAATGACCGAGACCCTGTCACATTTTGCGATAGCCAAACTCCGCGATACCGATGATGAAATTGTATACAAACTCCTCAAAGGAGCGGAGATCAAAATCCGCAAGAATGGTTTGCTCAGGGTGAAGTGGAAGGACATAACCAAAGGTTGGCTTGATACCAAAGACCTCGTGGCACCTGCTAAGCAAGGCTTTGTTTGGCTCGGCCGCAGTGACAATTTGATCAACTCCGGAGGCATCAAGGTAATCCCTGAACTTGTTGAAAAACGCATTGCGCACCTTATCAATGTGCCGTTTTTTGTATCGGGTACGGCCCACGACAAGTTGGGAGAAGAAGTATCGCTGTTTGTAGAAATGGAGGGCAAAGTGCCTGCGGGACTTTTAAGTGATGTACAACACGTGTTGAGCGACACGCCTTTTTGGCAACCACGGAAGCTCATCGCAGTCCCAAAATTTCTATATACCACGACGGGCAAAATAATGCGCTCAGACACCGTGGCGCATGCCACCCTGTGATTGGCCCCCGAGAATGGATTTTTATTCCTCTGTCTCCTGATTTCCGCGTTGGGAAATGTAGTTGCGCCACCGTTCCATCACTGCTTCCATATCGCTGGGCATGGGTGATTCAAAGTTCATGCGCTCGCCTGTATGTGGATGGGTAAGCTCAAGCTTGAATGCGTGGAGGGCCTGCCGCGGGAGCAAGCCGAAGTTGTTCATCACAAATTGGCGGTACTTTGAAAATGAAGTGCCTTTCAAAATGGCATTGCCTCCATACTCAGGATCGTTAAAGAGCGGGTGGCCTTTGAACTGCATATGGGCCCTGATTTGGTGGGTTCTGCCTGTTTCCAGCTTGCACTCCACCAAGGTTACATAGCCCAGCCTTTCGAGCACTTTGTAGTGTGTCACGGCATGCTTGCCATATTCACCTTCCGGAAATACGGTCATTACTTTGCGGTTTTTGAGGCTGCGCCCTATGTGGCCTGTAATGGTTCCATCCTCCTCAATATCGCCCCAGGCCATGGCCAGATAACGCCTGTCTATTGTGCGTTCGAAAAATTGCAAGCTGAGGTGGGTATGCGCCTGCTCCGTTTTGGCAATCACCATCACGCCTGTGGTGTGCTTGTCGAGCCTGTGCACGAGGCCGGGCCGCGAGGGAAGGCCATCCTTGGCTTCGGGCAAGTTGTCAAAGTGATACACCAGCGCATTGACAAGCGTACCGGAATAATTGCCATATCCGGGGTGCACCACCATATCCGCAGGTTTGTTGAGGATCACCATGTGGGCATCCTCATACAGGATGTCCAAGGGTATATCTTGTGGAATAAGCTCAATTTCCCGTTGAGGGTAAGGAAGCACTATGCTGATATCGTCACCGGGCTTCACTTTGTAATTGGACTTCACTGTGGCATCGTTCACACGGATATTTCCATTGCCGGCAGCGAGTTGCAACTTGGTGCGGGAAGTATTTGGAATGCGGTCCATCAAGAACTTATCAATGCGCAGTACCTCCTGACCGGGATCGGCCTTGATGCGGTAGTGCTCATAAAGTTCCTGTTCTTCCTCTTCCGGAAGCTCTGTTTCGCTCATGTCAATGCTTAATTATCAGCTTGTCGCTGTAGTGGTCTCCATTGGCAGTATGCAAATGAACAAGGTACATGCCCGGCGCCATGCCCTGCAGGGTGAGGGCTTCATGCTGGACCATGGACTGGGAGTACACCATCCTTCCGCTGAGGTCATATACATACACCCTGGCCTGGCCCTCAAAGTTGAGTTGAAAGCGCACTTCAGCAGTGGCAGGGTTGGGATACATGCCGAGAGCAGCGCGTCGGGGTTGGTGACTTCTTGTATGGGTCACTTCATTCCAACCCGGGGCAGTAAACATGGGTTGAATCATTACAGTGCCCTGAAAAGTTGAGGGTGTCCAACTGGTGGAGGGGAATTTAAACCAAAGCTTTTGCTGATTGAAGGCCGTATTCATGTCCAGACCTATGGCGATGCCTTCGGCCTGGTTGCTTTGTTGGTATCCTACAAAAAATGAGCCTGCAGGCATTAAAACCGGTTCGTTAAATGCATAAATTATGGATTGCTGAAATGCATCACGTCCGTAATCAACTTGTCTGAGTGCTGAAGCAACCTCGGCCCCGGGACCGTTGCCGGTGTCTTCCCAAACCTTTATTGTAAATGTGGTATTCTCATAATTGTAACTTAGGGGCATGGTATATATTTGCACCCCGAAGAGGCTGTCGGCTTTGAAGGAAGTATACTGCATGGCAACCTGGGCCCCTCCTGTAGGGGTAGTTGCTGCCCATCCCCATTCGGCACTGCCATCGTCATAGCCGTAATTTGTGAAAAATCTTTGTTCAAAGCGCATTGTGTCATTGGATGCGGTCAGGTCAAAATCGGATACGGCATGCACACATTGCACTTCGAGTGCGAAAGGTCCCTGACCAGCGGGCACGCTGAAGGTAAAGTTGTGTGGTGCCTGCTTCACCGGATGGGTATACTCCAAAGTGCTTTGGGCCAGAATAGCGGGACTGTTGGGGTTGGCAAATGATGATTGTTCCATGCCATTGTCCAATACCCGAAGCTGGTTGCCTACAAGCGTGCGGTTGGTGTTGCTGAGGTTGCTGAGGCGCAAACTGATGTCATCACGCATCAATGAGCTAGGATTGCTGAGCTCCGCGAAATGGTGCCTGGGCATGGTGCTAAGCCCGTTGAGCAGGGTGTGCTCCTGCCTTACAAAGGCAATGTCGTCTACAATGGGATTGAGGTTGATGTTGTTTCGGTCAATGCGCACATAGTCAATATGCCAAGGGCTAAATGCACCTTGCAAAGCTGCCCAGTTTATGAACCTGAACCTGAAACCTGGCTTGAGGTAGCGGGCGTTCGAAATGGGGATATACACGAAGGTGAATTCTTCGGGCGAGGATACATTCACTGTTGACCATACCCAAAACCACTGTTCGAGTTCCGGCGCGTAAAATTCGAGCCTGAGGCTGTCGGCAGATTGTGGGCCAAAAATCGCCCTGCCCTTGGGTTGGAAGTAAAAGCTGATGCCAATTTGATCGGATGCTGTGTTGCCGCCCAAGTCGATTGGAAGGGAGGAAAGCGTGTCGGCAGGTCCGGTGCCGGCATTTGCTGAAAAGTTGTAGGGATATCCCACTTCGTCAGCACCGTCGAAGGTCACCACCCCGAGTGTAGGAGGGTTGAGGGCACGTGTGAAATTCCTCGTGGCATTTCGGCTGGTCCAAAGCACCTTGCGGCCTTCCGTATTGCCGGGAAAATGATCGCCGCTGAAATCGTCAACGAATGGAAGCTGAAGCAGATCACCACTTTTGGCCTGTGTGGCATCCACACGGCTCCGCAGCATTTTCTGATTCGGATGGCTTTGAAGCAAAGTGTTGAAAACCGCAGGGACAGCGATTTCTTCCTGCGCTTTTGCCGAAAGGCTCAATAACATAGCACCTGCTACAAGCAAAAGGCACTTAGTCAAATGGGTTGTCAGTGAATGGGTCTTCATAAGCGGAGGTATCGGCCGGTATTGTAAAGTCAGATATTTTCGTGGAGTCGGTGGTCAGGTATATGTCGACAAATGACCCGAGGCTGGCAGCTTGGTGAGGGCCGGGCCGCTGATTCACGACAAAGGCACCGGCACTGTCTTGAGCGCTCGCACAGCCCTGACAGGACAATACAGCACCCATGTTCAAGGAGTAAGCCATGAGCAATTCATAGGCATCAGTGTAACGCAGGCCCAGCAACCTCGGTACGTTGGTAAGCTCATTGCTCCGCTGGCCCAATACCAGCGTAATGGGCTCGCCTTTGCGGATTTGGCTGCCTTGCTTGATCGATTTTCCTTGATAAAGCTGATCAATTACGCAGTCGGTACATGATTCATCGGGGCGGTATTGTATTCGCTCCAATTGAAGGCCTGATATCTCAATGAGCGGAATGGCGATGCGTTTAGATTTTCCGTAAAGGTCGGGCATAATGACCATCTCGGGCAGTATGCTATTTACAGTCAAGTAGATGGTTCGTCCATCTTTTACTTTTTGACCGGGCGTAGGATTCTGCTGAATCACCGTACCCCGTGGAAATTCGTCACTGTAGATGCTGTCCGTAACCAGATAGCTCAGGTGGGCCGCACCTATAGCATCATCGAGTGATTGCAGTGAAAGCCCCCGCAGGTTGGGAACTTTTACTGATTCCCCATGCCGGGTGTACGAACTCAGCCACCACAAAGTGCCAAAGATGAGCAAAAGCATCAGCGCAGTGATGGACAAGAGGTTTATCCATAACCGTTTGCTAAAGAGCCATTCCGAGATTTTTTTCACACCGAGGCAAATTTACAGGACGCGCAAAGATAACATTAGACTCGCAGTGCCCCGAATGGATTTACAACGCCAAATGGGGTGTATTCGTATGCAATGGGTTTTCAGGTGTAGAATGTGCAAACATGTGCGAAGTCC
>DAIOTP010000058.1:16269-19797 GCA_036751905.1 Cryomorphaceae bacterium | reverse complement strand
ACACAGAAAAGGTGCTCACCGATACCTATGACCTCGAAATATTGACCCTGCCGCGCACTTACATCAAAGATGTGGAGGTGAGCCAAAACAAGACCACCACGGTAAGCATACCCGAGCCGGGGGTGCTCAACGTGGCTTTCACCACACCTGGGCACGGCAGTATAGCCAAACGCGAAGGCAGTGGCTTGCTGTGGGTGGCCAACCTGAGCACAGAGAGCAACCAACAATTTTTATTGCAACCGGGTGACTATATGCTCAGCTACCGCTCCCAAAACAGCAAAGAAGTAATTTACACCCAGGAGCGCGATTTCAAAATAACTTCAGGCTCCGCCACCAACCTCAAGCTTTGACACACCAAACACATACCCATACTTCCGCATGAAAACTTACACCGTCCAAAACAAAAAAGATACCCGCAGCGGCTTCGGCGATGGCCTGCTGGAGCTGGGCCGCAACAACCCCAACGTGGTGGCCCTCTGCGCCGACCTTACAGGCTCTCTGAAAATGAATGCCTTCGAAAAGGAATTTCCCGAACGCTTCTTCCAGGTGGGCATTGCCGAGGCCAATATGATGGGCCTCGCGGCTGGTATGACCATAGGGGGCAAAATTCCCTTTACAGGCACTTTTGCCAATTTCAGCACAGGGCGGGTGTATGACCAAATACGGCAAAGCATAGCCTACAGCGGCAAAAACGTGAAGATCTGCGCATCGCATGCCGGACTTACCCTCGGTGAAGATGGTGCCACCCACCAAATACTCGAGGACGTGGGCATGATGAAAATGCTGCCCCACATGGTGGTGATCAACCCCTGCGACTACAACCAAACCAAGGCTGCCACCATCGCCATCGCCGATTATGAGGGCCCGGTGTACCTGCGCTTCGGGCGCCCGGTGGTACCCAACTTCAGCCCTGCCGATGGAAAATTCGAAATTGGGAAAGCATGGATGCTAAGTGAAGGCACCGATGTAAGCATCTTTGCCACAGGCCACCTGGTGTGGAAGGCCATTGAAGCGGGCCATATTTTGGCGGAAGCCGGCATCAGCGCCGAGGTGATCAATATTCACACCATTAAACCTTTGGACGAAGAGGCCATCTTACAATCGGTGCGCAAAACCCGCTGCGCAGTCAGTGCCGAGGAACACCAAATGAACGGTGGCCTCGGTGACGGCATAGCACAACTGCTCGCGCTGAAGCATCCCACCCCACTTGAAATGGTGGCGGTGAATGACAGCTTCGGAGAAAGCGGTACCCCGGAGGAGCTGATGACCAAATACGGCATCGACACCGCCGATGTGGTAGCTGCTGCCAGGCGGGCACTTTCGCGCAAATAAGCGGGCTTCAAGGCCCGGCGGCCTATGAACATTGACGAAAAGGAACTGCTGCAAGCCCTCAGAGGCAAGCTGAGCCGCGAAGCTGCTTTTGAACGCCTCGTGCGCGCCACCCAGCAGCGCCTCTACGCCCACCTGCGCCGCATGCTCCATGCCCACCCCGACGCTGACGATGCCCTACAGAACACCTACCTCAAGGCCTGGCGTGCCATCGACAACTTTCGTGGAGACAGCGCCTTGTACAGCTGGCTGTACCGCATAGCAAGCAATGAAGCCCTGGCCCTCATCGAGCATCGCAAGCGGCATAGGGTGCCTATGGAAGTGCTGCAGCCCGGCGCCACCGCCCACCTCAGTGGCCCCGATGGAGATGAAATCCAACTCAAGCTTGAAAAGGCCTTACAACTGCTGCCTCCAAAACAACGCCTTGTATTCGACTTGCGCTACTTTGAAGAAATGCCATACGAGCAGATAGCGCACATTACCGGCACGAGCATTGGAGCCCTGAAAGCAAGCTACTTTCACGCAGTAAAAAAGCTCGAAGCAGGGTTGTCAAATCATTGAATGTTGTTGGCAATTCTCAACAAATTTTTATGACCATGCAGTAAAAAGATAACATATAAGCAGTTGTAAGCAGTAACCAGGCGGGTTGATTTTCGTAATTGCAAGCTCAACAAGCGCTTGCTGTGCGGTCATTTGTTCCCCATATTTGCAGCGTTTAATTTAATAACCACAGACTAAAGCTAAGTTTATGACAAGCAAAATCGCCGCCGATGCATGGGTACTCCACAAGGGAAATGAAAATCAAGAACCCGGCGCACTGGTAAGAGAGCCTTTTGAGATAGATTCTATTGGAGACGATCAGGTACTTGTGGAGCCATTGTATGGCTGCTGGGAAGCCAATATGAGCCATGCCATTGAACGCAAGCCAGTGGATATTGCAAGACAGCGCAAAGAGGATAAAGTGGTAATTGGCAACGCAGGAGTGGTGCGCATCCTCGAAAAAGGCAAGAATGTTAACACCTGCAAGGAGGGTGATGTATGCATTGTATTCTGTGTGGGAATCATTGATAAAAGGGGTTACCCCATCCGCATCATGGCCTATGATGCCCCGAACACCATGGGGGTGCTTTCAAAAGTTGCCAAAATGCCTGGGCACTCTGTCATTCCTATTCCAGAGAATTCGCGCTACAGCCTGCCGCAATGGGCGGCATTCTCTCTGCGTTACGTGACTGCATGGAGCAACTGGAAAATGGCATTTGAAACATGGAAAATTCAGGCAGGCAACTTCAATCCAGCTGAAGAGTACGTACTGGGTTGGGGCGGTGGAGTATCCTATGCCACAGCTTTGTTGGCCAAGCACGCGGGCTTCAACTCCATATTGATCGCATCGAATGATGAGCGCTTGCAGGCCATTGAAGATGAAGGGCTCATACCGCTCGACAGACGCTTATTTGCTGATATGCAGTTTAATCCGGCCAAATACAAAAGCGATGAAGAATACCGCAACAAATATTTACACGCTGAAAATATTTTCGTCGAAAAGGTGAACACCATAACCAAAGGTGAGGATGTCGCCATACTTTGTGATTACATAGGCTTGCCCGTGTACCGCGCTTCTCTAAAAGTACTTGGTCGTGGCGGAGTCATTACCACAGCAGGCTGGAAAGATGGAATGGTGCTCACAACCTACCGTGCCATAGAGTGCATTAGCAGGCATACCCATGTACACACGCACTACGCCAACTATGCTGAGGGCCTTGAAGCTGTGGCATATGCCGAGGAGCATGGATGGCTACCCGAGGTGGACGAAAACGAGATCTATGCATTTGACGATGTACCACAATTGGTAGAAGACTATAATGATGGTACAGTCAAAAGCTACTTTCCCATTTTCAAAATCAACTAAATCCCTTCACTTTAAAAAAAGATTACCACTATATTGCCGGGGTTTTTAGACTTATTGCCATCTTCGCGGGAGGTTTATCCGTTTTTTTAGCGGAACAACTTAAGTCCTCACTGTTCTCTACCAGAACCGACCGATGCTCAACCAACAAAACAACCCCGTATTCAGTACCATCCCTTCTGCATTGAGCTATTATGCTTCAACGCAAAAGCACAAAATTGCCTTCAGGTATCTCGAAAGTGGAGAGGTGGAATCAGGTGTGCTCACATACGAACAGCTCAACGCTGAAGCTGACC
>DAIOTP010000058.1:0-16259 GCA_036751905.1 Cryomorphaceae bacterium | reverse complement strand
GCATTGCGCATATACTTCTGGACCATTGTAAAAAAGGCGACCGGGCTCTGCTTCTTTATCCGCAAGGACTTGATTTCGTTACGGCCCTCATGGCCTGCTTCAAGGCAGGTGTGGTAGCAGTTCCGATATCACCGCCTTCTAGTGCCAAGCGTACAGAGCGGATGAAAAAAGTAGTTGCAGATTGCCTGCCGACCATTGCCATTGGCAATGCTTTGCAGGTGCATCAGATCAGTTTATGGTTTGAAAAACAAGGCATTCAGTTGTCGTGCCCTTGGGTTTCCACAGATGGCGTTACGCCGAATGTACTTCATCCTTTGCCAGAAATCGGCTCATCCGACGCAGCTATTCTGCAATATACCTCAGGAAGCACAGGTTCGCCGAAGGGTGTGGTGCTCACACATGACAATTTGGTGCACAACAACCACGAGCTGTATCTGGCAAGCAACTGCGCTACAGAGATGGTGTGTTGGCTGCCCATGTACCACGACATGGGCTTGGTAGGCAATATTGTTTATGCGGTTTATTGCGGTGGCACCCAAACCCTCTTCTCGCCTGTTGATTTCGTGCGTAAACCTATACGTTGGCTGCAAGCCATTTCCAAATACAAAGCCACTGCCAGTGGAGGGCCCAATTTTGCATATGACCTTTGCAGCAAGCACATTCGGGATGAGGAATTGGAAGGAATCGATTTAAGCCAATGGCAAGCAGCCATCAACGGAGCAGAACCCATCAAGCCTGATACCATTGCACATTTTGCCAAACGATTCTCAAAGGTCGGTTTTCATGAAGCATCATTTGTACCGTGTTATGGGATGGCCGAGGCCACTGCGCTCGTTACAGGCAAGAGGGATAGCGTACATACCATACGGGTCGATGAGAAGGCATTGGGACGCGGAAAGTTCAAATTGGTCACTGAAGCATTACCAAATAGCAGGTTGCGCAACCTTTGCAGCAGCGGCCCCGTAGCTGCTGGTATGCAATTAAAAATTGTGAATCCAGATACATTTTTGGAATGTAAGCCCGATGAAATTGGCGAAATCTGGATCAAGGGACGCAGTGTGGCGCCAGGCTACTGGCAACAACCTGAACTTACTCAGCAACTTTTTAAGGCAAGAATCGCATCGGCGGATGACGAAGATATCGACATAAACGCACCAAATGACAAGGGTAATTGGTTGCGTTCGGGCGACATGGGCTTTCTGCACAATGGATTGTTGTATGTGACTGGACGTCTCAAGGAAATCATTATTGTAAATGGAATCAACCTTTATCCGAGCGACCTTGAGCGCATTGTCCAAAATGCATCCAAAGAATTGGAAGTCAATGCCGGGGCGGTCTTTGGCGTGCCTGGACCCGACGGTTCTGAGGTGGTAATTGCATTTCAGGAGCTTGAACGAAATGCGGTCAACTCTTGCAATACTGAAAAACTTATCAGTACCATTGCCAAGAGCATACAGGAAAGTACCGATGCGGCTTTGAGCGGCATTTACCTGCTCATGCCCGGTTCACTGCCAAAAACATCCAGTGGCAAAATACAGCGCCTAAAATGCGCCGAGGCATACGCAACACAAAAAATGCAAGGGGTAATTGCCTCTTGGGACATCAACAAGACTACTGACAACAGTACAATCACAAAAAAACAAACAAGAATGGATACTCCCGTCAACTTTGAAGCGATGAAACGAAACTTTGACAACATCATAGCAAGTTTGGCTGACCACGCTGAAAAGCAACCAGATAAAAGGGCGTACCTCTATCTCATTGATGGTGAAATTGAAGGACCTTCCCTGACGTACAAACAACTGTATAACAAGTCCAGAAATATTGCGCTGCATTTGGCAAAAGTCACAACCCCCGGCGACAGGGCCATACTGCTCTTCCCTCCCGGTCTCGACTTTATCACATCATTTTACGGCTGCCTTATGGCCGGCGTGGTGGCAGTGCCCATGTATCCGCCTACGGGCAAGCGCCGATTGGGACGGTTAGAGCATGTGAGTATAGATTGTGATGCACATATTTTCCTTAGCCTCAGCCCTATCAGCACGGTGGCGCGCGATTGGTTCAGTGATGTAAGTTCACTCAAAGACCTAAACTGGCTCGATGTCGACAAGCTCGAAAAATTGGATTTGACACAAGCCTTGCCAGAAATCAACCCAGCGGATATAGCGTTTTTGCAATACACATCTGGAAGTACGGGCGACCCGAAGGGGGTTGAAGTAACGCACGCCAACCTCATTCACAACCCCTCCATCATCGTGGAGGCAGGTCTTGGATGCATGAAGGTGGTAAGCTGGCTTCCCATTTACCATGATATGGGCCTCATTGGCAAGGTGGTACTCATGGCTTACAACGGTGGTGAGTTGGTGCTTATGTCGCCAGTGGATTTTATCCGAAAACCAGTACGTTGGTTGCAAGCCATCAGCAAATATGGCATTGAAGCCTGTGCCGCACCCAATTTTGCCTACGACTTGTGCGTGAGTGACATCAGCGATGAGGAGATGCAAGGCCTCGACCTCAGTACCTGGGTGAGCAGCTTCAATGGCTCTGAACCCATCAAAGCCCAAACCATCAAGCGTTTTAACAAGAAGTTTGCTGCTTGTGGTCTGAAAGAAAATGTGATTCTCCCTTGCTATGGTATGGCTGAAACCACCTTGATCGTAAGCGGCCGCAACAGTGCAATCGAATTCTACGCTGTAGATTCGGAATCACTGAAAGCCAACAAGATAAAACCAGCAGAAAAGGATAAACCATCACAGGAACTTGCCGCTAGCGGGCCTGTGCTTCGCGATACGAAGGTGGTCATTGTGCATCCCGATTCCAAAATGAAATGTGCGCCCGATGAAGTAGGCGAAATTTGGGTGCAAGGCCTGAGTGTAGCGCGTGGATACTGGCGCAAACCTGAGAAGACCAAAGAGCTTTTCGAAGCTGAAATTGTTGATGAGCAAGGAAATACAATAAGCGAAGAGGGCAAATTCTTACGCACAGGCGATCTCGGCTTCCTTCACAATGGTATGCTGTACATCACTGGACGCATCAAAGAAATTATCATCATCAACGGGGCCAATTATTACCCGCAGGATATCGAAGAAACCATACAAGCTGAAGTACCTGGCCTGCGTTTACACGCTGGAGCTGCTTTTACAGTGCCTTCTGAGTCAGGGACTGAGCAGCTGTTCATTTTTCAGGAACTGGACCGCGAAAAGGCCCGCGATTTCGATGCCGAAGAGATTTTTCAGCAAGTAAGGGAAGCGGTTTACACAGAGCACCTCATCCCGGTATCGGGTATATTCCTGATTAGCCCCGGAAAATTACCTAAAACAACAAGCGGTAAAATACAGCGGTTAAAATGCGCTGAGGCATACACTGAGCAAAATATTGATGGGGCAATGGCCTCCTGGGACGTGAATGCCATCAGCATTGACAGTGCAATAGAACAATCAAAGACCGGCGTAGACACTTTCATCGATTTTGAAGCGATGAAACGTAACTTTCCAAACCTTATAGACAGTTTGGCTGACCACGCTGAAAATCAACCTGACAAAAGGGCTTACCTCTATCTTATTGATGGTGAGACCGAAGGGCCCTCTCTGACGTACAAACAATTGTACATCAAGTCCCGAAATATCGCCTTACATTTGAAAAAAGTCACTGCTCCAGGCGACAGGGCTTTACTGCTCTTCCCTCCTGGTCTTGAATTCATTACCTCTTTCTTTGGCTGCCTAATGGCCGGGGTTGTGGCAGTGCCCATGTATCCGCCTACAGGCAAGCGCAGGTTGAGTAGGTTGGCCCATGTAAGCAAAGATTGTGATGCGCGCATAGCCCTCAGCATAAACGCTGTAAGTACAGTGGCGCGTGGCTGGTTTAGTGATTTCAGTTCACTTAAGGACATCAATTGGCTTGATGTCGACAAGCTCGAAAAATTGGATTTAACACAATCCCTGCCAGCAATCAAACCCGAGAATACTGCTTTTCTGCAATACACATCCGGAAGTACAGGGAATCCGAAAGGCGTTGAAGTAACACACGCCAACCTCATGCACAATCCTTCCATCATTGTGGAGGCAGGTCTTGGATGTATGAAGGCAGTAAGTTGGCTACCTATTTACCATGATATGGGCCTCATTGGCAAGGTGGTACTTATGGCTTACAACGGTGGTGAGCTGGTGCTCATGTCGCCAGTTGATTTTATCCGCAAACCAGTACGCTGGTTGCGCGCCATTAGCAAATATGGCAGCCAAATATGTGCCGCTCCAAATTTTGCCTATGACTTATGCGTAAGCGATATCAGCGAGGAGGAATTGAAAGGCCTCGACCTCAGCTCATGGGTGAGCGGCTTCAATGGCTCCGAACCCATCAAAGCCCGAACAATCAGGAACTTTACTAAGAAGTTTGCGCCTTGTGGCTTGAAGGAAAATGTGATTCTCCCTTGCTACGGCATGGCGGAAACTACCTTGATCGTAAGCGGCCGCAACGGTGCAATCGACTTTTTCAATGCAGATGCAGCTTCTCTGCAAGCCAACAAGGTAAAGCCTGCTGAATCGGGCAAACCCTCACATGAACTCGCCGCTAGCGGGCCTGTGCTTCGCGATACCAAAGTGGTCATTGTACATCCCGATTCCAAAAAGAGATGTGCGCCCGATGAAGTAGGCGAAATTTGGATACAAGGCCTCAGCGTGACCCGGGGGTATTGGCGCAAACCTGAACTGACCCAGGAAAAATTTGGAGCAGAAATCATTGATGAGTTAGGAAATACCCTCAAAGAAGAAGGCAAATTTTTGCGCACCGGCGACCTCGGCTTCCTACACAGCGGAATGCTGTACATTACCGGACGCATCAAGGAAATTATCATCATCAATGGGGCCAACTATTATCCACAGGATATAGAGGAAACCATTCAGACCAAAGTGCCGGGTATGCGCTTACACTCCGGAGCTGCTTTCGCGGTGCCCTCTAAAACTGGTACCGAGCAGCTGTTTGTTTTTCAGGAATTGGACCGTGAAAAGGCACGCAAGTTCGATGCTGATGAGATTTTTCAGCAAATCAGGGATGCCGTTTTCAATGAACACCGTATTCCTGTATCGGGCATATACCTCATCAGCCCCGTAAAGCTGCCCAAGACAACCAGCGGCAAAATACGGCGTACCAGGTGCCGCAAGATGGTTCTGGAAGGTGAAGTACCCATTGCACTGGCCGAATGGACCGCCAGTGAGGGATCTAGCGTCGAAAAGGTTGCCAGCCCATCTGCTGCAGTACCTGAAAAAACACCTGCGCTGAGCGCCGATTCTGTAGCCAAAATGTTGCAATCGGCCATTGCCAAAGAATTGAACCTCGATCCCGCTGTGGTCGATCTTGACACAAGCTTCGCCCGGCTTGGGCTTTCATCGGTCAAGGGCATACAGCTCACCAGCAAGCTCAGCGCCTCGCTTCAAGCCGAAATAAAACCCACCGACCTCTACGACTACAGCACCATCCGCGAATTGGCTGCTTACATCGCGGAAATTCAAGGGGGTAAAAAAACCGTGGCAAAGGAGGCAGAAGCGCCAACTGCCAGTCCCAATGACTACGGTGATGATCCCATTGCCGTAATTGGTATGTCGTGCCGCTTTCCAGGGGCCGACAATACGGATGCATACTGGGATATGCTCGTGAATGGTAAGGATGCCGTGGCCGAAATTCCCTCTTCGCGATGGAAGCTCGAGGAATACTACAGCGAAAACCAGCAACCAGGGAAAATGGTCACCAAATGGGGTGGATTCATTGAAGATGTGGACCTTTTTGACGCTACATTCTTCGAAATATCGCCGAAAGAGGCCATCAGCATGGATCCGCAGCAGCGCCTGCTCCTGCAGGAAACTTACAAACTCATGGAGCAGTCCGGCTACCCAAGTGCTGACCTCAAAGGCAAAGACGTGGGTGTTTTCATCGGTATTGCGGGCAGCGACTATGCCGGTATCACATTGAAACACCATGAGGAGCGCAACATTTACACCGCTACAGGTTCCTCCTACTCCATTGTAGCCAACCGTCTGTCATACTTCTTCGATTTGCGCGGACCCAGTGTCGCGTTGGATACAGCGTGCTCGTCATCACTCGTTTCCATTCACCTGGCCGCACAGGCCATCAAAAGTGGGGAGTGCAGCATGGCCATCGCCGGAGGTGTGAACCTCATCCTTACTCCCGAAGGCACCCTGAGCTTTTCCGAAAGTGGCCTGATGGCTACAGATGGTCATTGTAAAACCTTTGATGCCAATGCGAACGGCATTGTGCGCAGCGATGGTTGTGGCGTAGTTATGCTCAAACCCCTCAGCGTTGCACAACGTGATGGCGACCACATACACGCTGTGATCAAAGGCTCGGCGGTGAATCAGGATGGCCGCAGCAATGGCCTCACCGCTCCCAACGGACGCGCGCAGCAAGCATGCGTGCGCAAAGCTTTGGAAAGCTCTGCGCTCACAGCCAAGGACATCCGATTCGTTGAAACGCATGGAACGGGCACGGTCCTGGGCGACCCCATTGAGGTGAATGCCCTCAATGCCGTATATGGTGAAGACCGCGACAACAAGCTTTTGCTCGGCTCAGTGAAAGCCAATATGGGCCACCTCGAAGCAGCGGCAGGCATAGCAGGCTTTATCAAAGCGGTGCTTGCTGTGCAACACCGTCAATTGCCAAAACAAATCCATTTCACAACACCCAATCCTCAGATTGACTGGAGCAATGCCTCAGTAGAAGTAGCCACAAATGGATATAACTTTGACCAAAGTGCAATTGTGGCGGCAGGCGTAAGCTCATTTGGCTTTGGGGGTACCAATGCGCACATTATTGTGGCATCGGCGCCGAAAAATGCAGCCAAGGCCCATGTTTCCCATGTTCCGAGTGGAGGATATCACCTCTTGCCGGTTTCTGCCAAAGACAATAAAGCCTTGCGGCAAAAACTTATTGACCTTGACAAGTTCCTCGACCGCAATGCCTCCATTTCACTTGCCAATCTGGCTTACACCCTTGCTGCCAAACGTGATCACTTCAAGCAACGTGCAGTAGTGTTCGGTACTGATGTGACTTCGGTCCGTAAAGGAATTGCAGAACTGCTTGCAGGCGAAGAATCATTGAACGGGTACAGCAACATGCGCTTGCAAGGTATTGAAAAACGGGCTTTTCTCTTCACAGGCGCTGGCCCGCAGTACCCAGGTATGGGGCGGAGCATGTACCATGCCGAGCCCATTTTTGCGGAAGCACTTGATGCAGCAGTGCAAGTAGCCAATAAGTACCTCGAAAAGGACCTGAAAGCAGTGATATTTTGCGAGAAGGGTTCAGAGATGCATACCTTGCTCGATCGTATCGACTACATGCAACCTGCTGTGTTTGCGTATGAATACGCCATGTATCAGTGGTGGAAGAGCATAGGCGTGACTGCCGAGGTAGTCATTGGCCACAGCCTTGGCGAGCTTGTAGCCGCCTGCGTGGCTGATGTACTCCCGCTTGAAGATGCCATGAAGCTCGCAGTAAAACGCGGAGAGCTCATTTACAACATGCCGGTACCTGGTACAATGGCTTCGATTCAAGCTTCTGAAAAAGAAATTATCGAGGCTATTGGCGCGCGCAAGGGTGTATCAGTGGCAGTGCTCAACAGCCCTATACAAACCGTGGTAGCTGGAGAGGTGCCTGAAGTAGAGGCCATTGTAGCCCACTTCGAGGCTGAAGGACGAAAAACGAAAATATTGAACATAAGCCGCGCAGGTCACTCTCCACTCATGGATGCCATCACGGAGCCATTCCGCGAGGTGCTCAAAGGCTTCAAGATGCAGGCTGCACAAATACCGCTCATCAGCAATGTGAGCGGAAAGCAGGCCGAAGCTGATATAGCTACGCCCGACTATTGGGTGCAGCATCTGCGTCAGCCCGTACGTTTCTTTGATGGACTGAATAGCCTGCAGGAGCTCTCGGCAAATGTGCTGATCGAAGTAGGACCCAATCCTGTACTGCTGGGCATATCATCGCAATCGGGTACGCCACAGGGGGCTGTGCACATTTCCTCGGCCAATGCTGAAGATGTCAAAAACAGCTTGCCCTATCTGGGCCTCGCGAAGTACTATGCTGCCGGTGGCTCAGGAGACTGGAATGCGTATTTCACAAAAGGACACAACGCTGTTGGGTCAACCGGCATACGAGCCATTGAAGCACCGACCTACCCGTTCAAAGGCACCTCTTTTTGGATCAGTCCCAAAGCAGGGTCAGGCAGTGCAGCCGGCATAGATACCGGCTTGCCCGTACTCGGCAGGGAACTCAGCGTGGCCCAGCTCAATGGTGTTTTTGAAACGGAAGTGAGTTGGAGCAAGTACCCCTACCTGCGCCACCACCAAATTGTGGATGCCCTCATTGCGCCTGGATCCTTCCATGTGGAAATCATTCTGGAATACATCGCCCACAGCAATCCCTCATACTACATTCACGACCTGAGCATTCAACGGCCGCTTTATGTGGATGAGCATGTAGCCCGCAAAGTGCAGTTGCTTATCGATGAGGTTGAGATGAGTGATGGCCTTTCGGCAAAAATATACAGCACAGACGCTGCCGGAGGCGATTGGACACTCCATGTGAGCGCGAATTTGAAAAAACAAAAAGCCGCACCTGCGGGAGCAGAAGTCAATATCGACGGGCTTAAAGCAGGGCTTGGCACTGAAATTACCCCCAGCGATTTTTACAAGCAACTTGCCGACATCGGATTTCACTACGGTACCAGTTTTCAAGGAGTAAAATCCCTGCAAGCAAGTGGCAGCAAAGTATTGGGCAAATTGGAATTGAACCCTGATCAAAAGGGAGGCACACCTTATCAACTGCACCCTTGCCTGCTCGATGCTGCATTCCAATTGCTCATGGCTGTCGAGGTAGAAAATGGTTCAGACAAGAAAGAAACATACCTGCCCATCGCTGTTGAGCAACTTCAACTGCAAGAGGTTGGCTTAGAATCATGTTATGCACTGCTCGATGCTCCCCAGGCCTCTTCAGGTGCTGAAATCATCAGTTGCGTTATCAGCCTTTTTGCAGAAAATGGAGCTCCTGCCGGTTCGCTCAAATTCATGTGCAAAAAAGCTTCGCCACAGCAAATTTTGGCGGGAAGCAGCAGGTTGAGGCAAGATTGGATGTACGACGTACAATGGGCCAAAGCTGACATCGATGGCATTGAAAAAAGGCCCGATAACCTGATGATCATTTGCGACGACATGCAGGCCGAGAAGTTTGAGAACTTCCTGCTCGGCGTCAAAAACAGGGGCATTCCGCACACCGTTGTCAATGACTGGCAACAGGCGCAGGCCTTGCTCTTCACCGCCGACTTTGACGCGCTCGCTGTCATGTGGGATACTGCGTTCGAAGCGGATGATCAGCTGGCCGAGGAAGTGCGCAACACTGCTCTCAAGGTTTTGGAAATGAGCCAGGACCTCATACGTTTGGAGAGCGAGCGCAAGGGACGGTTCTTTAAGCGCATTTATTGGATTACCAGCCACTTCACAGACGCTCCTTACCAAATGGCATCAGCACCAGTGTGGGGCATTGGAAGGGCATTGAGCCGCGAAACGAGCTTCGACTTAAAAATAATCGATACCGACGGCCACGAAAGCAGCGCTGAAACCCTCGCCGAAGTGATGTTCATACCAAGTTCAGAAAATCAGGTACGCATCCAAAAAGGTCAGGCCCAGGTATTGCGCCTCGCCAAGCACCGCAAGCCTTCAGAAGCTGCACGCTCGCTCACAGCACAAAGCACTTACCTCATCACCGGCGCCACAGGCGACTTGGGCATACAAGCCGTACAATGGCTGGCCAAAAACACCGAAATACAACACCTTATGCTGCTGGCGCGGCGTACACCCAAGCCCGAAGTGCAAAAGGTACTCGATGAAATCACTGCAAGTGGCCGCAATGTGAGTGTACATTCGGTAGATGTGAGCGATGCGGCAGCTGTAAAAAGTGCCATTGCCGGCATCGCTGCGGAGTGGCCCCTCAAAGGAGTGATTCACATCGCTGGCACGGCCTCTGATGCGCCCATTCCTGAGCAATCGGAAAAAACCTTCGACCACGTGCTCAACCCAAAAATGAAAGGCGCTTGGAACCTGCACCTCGCTACCAAGGACCTTGATTTGGAAGTGTTCAGTATGTACTCTTCCCTATCGGGACTGGCAGGGGTGCCGGGTACGAGCAACTATGCAGCCGCCAATACCTTCCTCGACGTACTTGCTGCTTACCGCCGGCATACCGGCAAGGTAGGCCACAGCATCAATTGGGGCGCTTGGGCGGGAGCCACAGGATTGCTCGACGAGGCACGTGTAGACGATTTTAAAAAATACATGCGTTCGCGCGGGCTTAACCTCATCGAAGCCGAAGGGGGCAATGACATTTTGGGTTATACCCTCACCCAACCGGGCCTCCTGAATCAAACCTTGGTGGCACCGCTCATTTTGGACACGCCTGCTCCCTTCAAATTGCCTTCAGGCGAGATACAACCCATTTACCGCAACCTCTTTGCCCAGGCTGCGGCCGATGCGCCACAATCATCGGATGAGCTCGGAAAGCTGCGCAAGCAGCTCTTTAAGGCTGCCCCTGAAGAAAGGTATGCCCTGCTCGCCTCTGCCATTAAGAAGCAGGTTGCCATGGTGACCCGTATTGAAGATGCGGAGGGTATTGATGTCGATGCAGACCTCTTCTCCTTGGGAATTGACTCCCTGATGGCAGCTGAAATGGTGAGCCGCTTATCGCAAATGATCAAAGAGCCCCTCGCTCCTACCATCATATTCGATCAGCGTACCGTGAACGACCTGACCACTTTTATGCTGGAAGTTACCATCGACTTTAGCACAGACGAGGCCGAAGCAGATGAGGAGCAGGAAGCTCCCGCTCGCGTTTCAGAAGGTTCCGCTGCTGTCACTCTGGGCTCAAATTCCATAAAAGCGAGCAATGGTGAACATGAACAGACGCAAGCCGATTGGGAGGAAATGCTGCGCGACGTGTTGAAAGCTGAAATAGCCAAACGCGGCATGAGCACCAACTCCTTGGAAGAGAGCTGGAGCATCAACCGCTCGGTAAAACGACTTGCCAGCTCATTGAAAAAACGGTTGAAATAAGCGCCCATCCCAGCCTATGACCAAGGGTACTGTGCTTGCCATACCATATGCAGGAGGTGATAAATACGCCTACCGCGCACTTGAAAGCTTGAAGCCCCGGGGCGTAGATCTCGTTGTGCTCGAACTTCCCGGGAGAGGCACCCGCAGCGCAGAGGCCCGCTTGCGCGATATTGCCGCGATGACGCGCGACCTCCTCGCGCAGACCGAAGCCCTAGAACTCAGTGGGCCTTATGTGCTTGTGGGCCACAGTATGGGTGCCATACTCGCCTATGAGCTGATGCGTGCCATGCTTGATGAAGGCCATCCCATGCCGCAAAAAGCTTATTTATCGAGTATTGCGGCTCCTTCTGTGGCCCGGTCCCGGTTTATTTCACACCTGCCATCAGCTGAATTTTGGGAAATCATAACCAAATACAATGGAATGCCACAAGGCATACTTGACAATCCGGGATTGCGCAGCTATTTCGAAGCAGTGCTTCGGGATGACTTTGCAGCAATCGAAAAGTACCGGCCCTCCTATGGACAAGTGGAAGCGCTGCCCGTGAATATTCAGGTGAGCCACGGCGACAAGGAAGAGCTTGCTCTTGAACACATCATGGCATGGCAACAAACCAGCTTGGAACCCATTGAAATTAAGGCATTTTCAGGCAGTCATTTTTTCATTTTTGAATGCTCAGAGAAGTATGCATCCATGGTGTACTCTGACTTTTAGCCGCTCCCAGACACATGGTCTTTGTATTCAAAACATACCTTGATTCAAATCCCGATAGGAACACAGTGGTAGAAGCCATACGTGAACTACCCGCAGATTGGCAAGATTACGTGCAGCGATTTAAACAACCCGCCGATCAATTGCGCAGTGCAAAGGGCAGGAAGCTATTAATGCTGTATTATGCAGAGCGCTATGGCCCTAAAACATCATGGCCGGAAATTGCCTACAAGCATGGACGGCCGTATTTTCCCGCCCTGCCAGATTGCCACTTCAGTATTTCACACAGCGGCACATGCGTGGTACTCGCCAGCACTGATGGAGGGCAAGTAGGTATTGATGTAGAGCAGGTAAGGGAAATTGATACGCACAGCTTTCAACAATTCTTTGGTCGAGGCGAGCGCGATGCAATTGAAGAAGCGCAGAACGATTCAGCTTGTTTTTTCCGGCTGTGGTGCCGCAAGGAAGCGCTCGCCAAAGCCCTGGGAAAAGGGCTTTTCGCCCCATTAAAAGAACTTGATGTGCGGGCAGACAACATCGACGTGGAGGGAACTGGTTTCTACATTGAAGACATCAAACTGCCTCAGAAAGATGGTGCTCAATTTGTCTGCGCAATTGCTTACAGCAGCTTATCAAAAGCGCAAGTGCTTTTGAAAGAATTCGGTTCTTAGTAATCCGATTCCGAATGGGCTGAAATACCTGTAAGTGCTTCGAAGTCTTTTGCAAAAACGCTTGAAAATGCCCTCGATCCTGTTTCATTGAAGTGCGTTGGATCTTTGAAATGAGTTAAATCCATGGGCAAGTCAGAGTAATCCATGAAGTGTGCGTTTTCGTATTTTGCTGCAAGGGCAGTGGCAAATGCTTCAAACCCGCTATAATTCCCAATGATTTCCTTCACTTCAGGCAAGAGCGGCACAGCGACGAGCAGAAATTGCCGTTTTGGGTTTTCACTTATATACCCCTCAAATTCTGCCACATATGCAGAGTCATAGGAGAAGTAAATCATGTCGGTAAGTGCCTTCAATCCCATTTCCTCATGCGTCGAGAAGCCCTGGTAGGCATCATATTGCTTCTCCATTAACCGTTCACGCTTTTTGATCACATTGGCCATGCGGTGTTGAAAGGTTTTGAAATCTTTTTCTCTCAATACACGCTTTTCAATCATCGCACCTCTGTTGTCCATTCTGCTGTCAGATATGCGCCTCAATGGCACCATACTGTACTCAAAATAATTGCCGTAAAAGCGCATGCCCGGAACTTTGTAGTGCCAGCTAAAGAGGCCACTCTCACGCATGAAGTTTTCAATCACCGGATTGTTGAGTGAGGGGATGAAGGCGGAGTTGTTGATGGAAGATTGTGGGTTCTTGATAAATGTTCTTGGATTGATCTCAAAAATGATGGGGCCGGACTTGTCCTTGGCACATTCAATCTTTACAAGCACACGGGTTACATCGAACAATGCCTTCCCCATTCCATAGTTGTAACAATCAACGCTGATGCTGTCGGGCATAAACGAACTGCGGGCCACCGATGCGCCAAAAACAGGAATTTCGTTGGTATTGTCATTGTGAATAAGGCGGTTCACCTTTCCTGCGTTCGACCACTCATGGCTGATTACCACATAATTCATGTAAAAGTAATCAAGTCCGAGCAAGAAAACCAAAATGAACAGCACAAGCAACCAAAGCTTCTGAATCAAAAGCGCTGGTGTAACGGGCCGTTTGTCAGAATTGGAAATATATAAATTGTTGAGAGGCATCTTCTCCGAAGAATATAATGATCACAAAAATGATAGCGAGGTAAACAAAGTTGTTCTTAAACTTCAACTCCCTGTTGAAGAAGGTTGTTGGTATAAGCATCAGACTCAGCAATATGAGCAGTGCAAAACCGCTGCCTCCACCAAAGCCGCTCACAGCGTCGCGCAGGTCAAGACTCCAATCTGTAAAGAGCTTGTTGAAGCCCACTCCAATATCGCTTACATTTTGGGCACGAAACAGCAGTGTACTCAAACAGATCAGGGCAGCATTCCAAATGGGCAGAAGGGCATTGCGGTATATCTTGTTCTCAATTCGGGGTATGCTCTTCATGATTTCGATATGCCCCTGTATGCCCAAAATCAACCCGTGGTACACCCCAAAAAATATGAATGTCCAGCTCGCTCCATGCCAAAATCCGATGGTAGCCAATACGAGGATGTTGATCCAAAACCGTTTTTGATTGCTTGCTTTGTTGCCGAGCAGAGGATATTGCATGTAAATAAAAATCCATTGCGTCAATGACATATGCCAACGACTCCAAAAATCCCGGAAGCTTTTGACCCAATAGGGCCTGTTGAAGTTTTCAATGAGGTTGATACCCAAAAGGCGGGCACTGCCTATGGCTACGTCGGTGTATCCACTAAAATCGCAGAATATTTGTACAGCAAAAAATATGAGCGCTACGCTAATTTGCAGCCCATTGGACACTTCCAAATCAAGGAATACATAGTCTACAAAAACTCCAACATTGTCAGCAATAACCAACTTTTTGAAAAAGCCCAACGCAATCTTGTTCAGTCCATACCGTACGTCCTGTAAGTTGAGGTTTGGCGACTTCTTTATTTGAGGAATCAAATGAGAGCTCCGCTCAATAGGTCCTGCGATAAGCTGGGGAAAGAACGAAACGTACAGTGCGAAATAGCCGAAATGCTTCTCTGGCTTGATGCTCCCATTGTACAAATCGATGGAGTAACTCAGAGTTTGAAAGGTGTAGAACGAAATACCTAATGGAAGTAGAATATAATGCGTAATGGGCGGGAAGGAGCCTCCAGCGTAGGTAACCAGCTCATGAATGTTGAGGCTGAAAAAGTTAAAGTACTTGAAGTAAAACAGTATACCCAGATTGGAGCACAAACTGAGCAGCAAATAAGGCTTTCTTTCCTTCTTGGTGCGCAGTGCGCCCATCTGTTTGCCTGCCCAAAAATCGATCGCTGTACTTGCCATGAGTAAAAGCGCATATTCCGCTTTCCATGACATGTAGAAGTAGTAACTTCCTAGTAACAAAAGCACCCAGCGCCATCGTGGACTCAAGGTGAAATACAGCAACACTACTATCGGGAAAAAGATTACGTAGTGTAGTGAGTTAAATAACATGCCGCTCCGTAGTTAAAATTAAAAGGTCGCAGGTAAATTGCACACGCATCAAGCCATTACGAGGGCTTGGCTAAAAGGATACGAAAGAAACAAAAAATTGTTAATCGTTCTATTAAATTGAGTGGTGACCTGAAATAACTTATCCGTCTATCAAAGTGGAAAAACAGAAATGCGCGGTTGCAGTTTTCAAAACTTTACAACTTCCGATGCTACTGAACTCAACACCAGACTGTTTCTAAACTCTTTTGATTTAAATCTTTTTTGGACTGATTTTCAAAGCCTTGCTCTGCTCCTGAATCAATTTAGCATTCATGTGCATGGGCCTGAAGCTGCCGTCAATGTAGAGCCCCGACTGATCCTTATAGTGGGGGCTTAACACATTGCCGCTATTGCCGGTAGGTAGTATACTCACAGCACTTTCTACCTGCGCCATATCGATGAGAATACGCATGGCAGGGCCATAACTGGCTTTGTTTTCACCCTCCGCATTGAAGCGAAAGCCTGCATTATTTACCGTTTCCTTGCCGCCAGGACTTGGAAATGGGCCTACATTGAAGTATGGGCGCAATGCAGCGACACTGCCCAAGGGATGCTCATGCTCCGTGGTATGCACCCTTTCCCAGCGCCACTCAGCAGGATCGGAGCCCAAGCGCTCACTGAGGGTGGATACGCTTTTGCGGAAAGCATCAAGGAATAACTCGCTCCTGCCCTGTTCTGGCTTTTCAGCATTGCTCCACCATGGTGAGGCTTCATTGGCCATGAGTAAGGGATACGAGCGTGGCAGCAGGTGCGTGCTGAGAAAAGAATCGAAGTAAGCATCGCCAAGCTTATCGCGCATGGCAGCATCGAGCACATTGTGCAACATGAGGTAATACAATGCCGGACCCACACTTGCCAATTGGTGGTCGCCATCCCATTCGGAGAGCGTGCGCAATGCAATGGCCTCCTTTTCGGAAAAATCGACTCCACCATGGCCCAATACCTCTGCGAATACTTGCGCCACGGCATGCTCCACATCTGAGTGCACATCAGTAATCCACTGCTTCATATCATCTAAGGTAATCTGATCCGCATCCCCTGCCATGGACACGATGCGGTCGTGGCGGTTGTACGGTGCGTAATAACCGGGATAGCTCAGGCCCTCTGATGCATGATGGTGCTGATTGGCTGAGGCAATAAATCCCGATTCGGGGTTCTCCACCTTTGGATTGAACGAAAAATCATAATAGCCTTCATAGGCATCCTCAGGGGCATACCCGCGGAGGTATTGTTTACCAAGGGTGTGCGGTGCGCGTTGTATAAGCCTTG
>DAIOTP010000057.1:0-19799 GCA_036751905.1 Cryomorphaceae bacterium | reverse complement strand
ACCAACCGCGCTGGTGCTATGATACCGCCCAGCACGTTCTCAAAACGCTCATTGGGATCCAAGAAAGCCCCGCACGATACAGTGCCGATGCCAACACCCGAAAGCGTCGGACCTCCACATTCGTAATCGTTGAATACGAAATTATCAATGGAGCCATCAGGCAACAAAAAGCAAGGTGATCCTTGGTTGGCCAGGCCAATTGCTTGACCCGCACCGTCCCTTAGAACCGTTGCATCTTCACCAACCATTCCGGAGCGGATCCAGTTTTGGACGTTCGAACCGTCTACGTCGGGAACGCCAGTCAACCATCCTGTGGGTCCATTGCGAAAGGATAGTCGATCGAAAATCAAATCTGGTATTCTAGTGTCGTCTGACGAGCTTCCAGGATTGGCAAGTTCAGCAAACGCTTGCCCTATTGTAATAGAAATACCGTATTCGGGAAGTATTTGCTCGTTTTCAACACGGATGCCGCGCTCACTAAACACAAGTGTGTCACCAGGATTACTTAAATCAAACAAGTACCAGCGGGCTTCATCGATATCGCCCGTGTACCTTCCTGTTTCACTTTGTTCTTCCGAAAAGAAGCGCAACTCAAACTCCGCTCTTTGTACATTCAGAGGATCCACGATCTGCACGTTGATAGGCCCCTGACCCGGCTCGTAAGTTACTTCATCAATTTTGCCAATTGCAGATGCTGCTATTTCATCAGATGATTCGCTATTGATAACCATTGGCCTGTTGCCATTGCCCTGCCCTTCAACACGGGTTACAGGAAGTCCATCACCAAATTCAGAATTCTGAATGGTTCCGAACCTGCGCGGATCCGGCTTGTGGGGCATGATAACTACCGCCTGTATATCAGTTGCAGCACCTTTGCGGCTGCGAATGTATGGACTCGATTGACCTGTAAACCTGTTTGGATCAGGATTAAATGGCTCATATTCGTTATATCCGTACGCTACAGCCAAAAAGTAATACTTCTTGAAGTTTACGAGACGTGTATCACCCGATGCAAAACGATCTTGGGTAATTCGCACAGAATGGCGTATTCCTTGATTTGCTCCATTCACTTTCTCTCTCGGGACTGGCAAGCCTATGGTTTCATCAAATTCGTAATTGATGATCCGCGATATGCCATCCCTGATGTCGCACTGGAATACCAAACGCGCGGATTCAGGCTGCTCGATTTCTGCAATGCTGACATCAGAACTGCGCAATTGATACACCTTGTATCCCTGAAACCTGTAGAATTGATCATTGGGTTCACCATCTACATTGAATGGCGGAATGGTGGGATCCAACTCTATATATTCCTCATTCACATTGTTGCTGATGGGATTGGTATTGCGCAAATAGATAATAATCTCTTTGTCCAATTCCTGGAAGGTGAGATCAGGCGCATCTGGACCATCGAGCAAACGGAAGCAATTTTCAAAAAGAGCTTGTGCCTTATCGTCAGCCCCAAGCAGCGCAATAACAGAAGCAAAAGGCCCACCCGAAACAGCCCTGCCATATACAACACCTACGGTAATGTTGTTAAACTGTCCCGGCTGCAATGTAAATGGTCCTGCCGACTGTATGAATCGACGGTCGCCTGGAGGGTTGTTGGAGGTTTCCTCTGTCCAACCAGCTGGATTTGAAAAGTTCGGATTTACACCGCCAGTACCCCAGTTGAGTGGATCACTGGTACCTGGAAACATAAAGTCAGCACGTATGGGATTAGGATTGAGTGGGTCGTACCCATTTCCACCAAATGACATGGGCGTACCATCTTTCCAGATGCCACGCATCATGTTGTAATACTGGATGGCGATCGTTGGATCGGTGATGGCATCGGGAGCGCCTTCACCTGTGTTGTTGTGAAAAAGAAAACGGCGCATACCAAAGCGTTCATTGTCGACAATGGTGTCCTGTAATTCCTCAGGCAAGCTCAGGTCGAGATAGCCTAAGCCATTGAGCGCTTGTCCTTCGCCGATTCCCACCAGATTGTTGATGCCATCCGCATCCTGATAAGGGCCCTCGAAGAAGTCGACTCCGATGGCTGGAGGCTGTGCCCCGTATCCGGGACCGCTTTGCGATCCATCATCGAAATCATCACCGTTGTAGCAATACCCCAGTCCACGACCCACATCACAACCAATGTAGTCATCCGCAGAATTTCCTAAGTCTGGATCGACCCATTGGCAAAAGAAGGTCTCTTGCAGTGTCAGCGTACCTCGATTTATCAATACGTAGTTGCAAAAGGTCATGTTGTTGATCTCATCATTGGTGGTGAAACCGAACATTTGCCCTTGAATCTCCATTCCAATCGGCTGCCCTTGTGACTCAGAGTGGATGTTGCCATTGTCATTGAAAACCCAGTACATGGTGAAGTCACCAAACAAAGGAACAGGGTCAGTTACAAGGCGGGTACGGCAATCAATTTCTTGTTCGAGGTCATACAAAGGATAATCTCCAAGTTCGGGCTCATAAAGACCTTCGGTGGTAAGCACCTCTTGTGTTTCAGGATCGCGCAAGTCGGCGAATGGTGCGATAATAGGGCTTTGTCCAAGCGAGACATCACCATGCGCCGGCCACTGCAGTATTTGCAAAGGTATCTGGTAACCGTCAGCAAAAATCGGGTCTGAAAATGGATCAATTCCTTGGTTAACCAAGGTGAAGAAATACCTGTGACGCTCCACCATTTGGCGTGACATAAGGTAAAATCTATCCCACTTGGCGCAGGTTTCAGGGGTTGTAGACGCAGTTCCATCTATAGTCAATGGTCCAGGCCAGTAATCGCTGCCCAACTGCCGAAAGCGTATGGCCGCCAGCTTGAGGTTGCCCGCTGGGTCACGTCCACCCATCCATAGGGCTCCAGCAAATAAGGCGTGGTTCAGTTCACCGGCAGGCACTTCGTACAGTGGGTTGCCGTTGGGCCTGTCATACCACGTATTGCCACCGGTTTCGGCACCTGTACGCACATTGTTTACAAAAAACTGTGTGAGTGTAGTTGCGGGGGCACAGCCTGCCGCTTTGGACTTCACACGGCTGTGCGTCTCACCTGTTTTGGGGCCCATCCATTCTCTTGCATCCACTTTACTCATCCCGGCGATAAGCAACAGTGCGCTGAAAATTAAAGCTTTAAAAAGTTTCATAGGTCTATTGTATTGTAAAGCGCTTTTCTCTAATTAAAAATCAAATCGAACTCCAAGTTGCACAACGCGTGCTACGCCATAGTTGAAGGGCGAATTCACTTTCAGCCCGTACATCTGTCTGAAGGATTCTTCATCAAGCTGACCACGAATGGCAGGCTGAAACTGAGGAGCATTCAAATAGCCATCATCATCAGGGTTTCCTGTAAAGCGGTACACATTGATAATATTCACTGTATTGAACAGGTTATTCACCAACAAATACACGTTTAACATCGCTGGTTTTGGTTTCTCTTTGTTTTTACCGAAAAGAAGGTCAAAACTTCGGTCAATCTGAAGATCGGTGCGGAACTGCCAAGGCAGTCGGGATCCATTTACAGTACCTTCAAGCTGCGGTGATCCGCTTGTATTGATAAAGGCATTTCCCAATGGCAAGCGTTGTTGTGAGTATGGACTGCCAGAACCGAGGGTTGAAATAAAGTTGAGACCAGTCCTCGCCAATATTTGTTTTCCATTTACAATCGGGCCATTGTAATTTTTGCCTGTACCGAAGCGGTAGTCAAATGTGGTGATGAATAGGTGGCGTTGGTCGCGGTCAGTTGGGAAAATTACGCGCAAGTTGGGTTCGCCGGAGTTCACCAGGTTGATGGCACTTCCCGCATTCGAGCCTGTGGCAGAAGCAAATTGAAGTGTGTAATTGGCCCTTAGTTGAATGTTGCCGGTACGGCGCAAGTCATACACAAGACTGAAACCTTTTATGGTTCCAAAGTCAAAGTTGTCGAATGAAGTGTATGTACTTGGGAACGCTTCGAGCAGACGCCGGGCTTGAATTTCATCCCTGGTTTCCCGATAGAAAGCAGAAATCTTCAAGGAAGATGTTCTTGACAATACTTGCTGGAACCCGAGCTCATAGTCAACAGTGCGCGTAGGCCGCAAATTTGGATTGGCGATGGCGCGGTTACCTACTTGCTGTATAAAGAGATAATCTACCGGATTGAGTACATTTTGGCCAACAGGACGTTGGGTCAATATATCGTAATGGGCAAAGAATACCGCCTCATCTGATATTGGGAAAGAAAACGCGATACGCGGCATGAAGTTCCATTGCGGTGTATACTGCTCGAAAGCATCGCTTGTGAGGTTTTCGTTGATCTGAGTTGGATCGCGAAGGAGCGGTGCTATACCTGAGGCACCTCGCAACACACGGGGATCAGGAATCTCTACACCTTGCGCATTATACCATGTGTTTCCATCACGGTAGCCATTGATATTGTTTGGATTAACTAGGTCATCAACGTATACCACCCAATTGTCACGCACATTGCCAGGATGGTCAAAAAATGGGAAGCGCGATTCAGGATTGCGGGTATCAGCCACATTAAGTGCATCGCCAATAACGAATTGGTCCTTCAATACAGGTTGATTGGCATCAAAACGGTCAACGCGGAGTCCCACATTAAATACGATGTCATCGAACGCGAACTTATCCATGATATATCCCGACATATATATAGGAGCGAAAGCTGCACGTGGTCGGGTGAAGTTGCCGTTCTCATCCCTTTCGGTGAAAAAATCATCAATCCCAGAGTTACCTCGTTGGCGGTTGCCCCTGGCGTCATAACCGTAATATCCCACATAGGAAGCTCCCTGGTTGAGCAATTCATCGGCACTGAAGAAATTTATATCCAATTGCTCCGGGCTGAGGGCGTCGACTTGTATGTAGTCATTGCCGTTGGGGTCGAAGCCAAGGGCGCTCCTCAGATTGCGGTCAAAGGTGGACTGACTTCCCAAATCAACGAGGCGATCGAAAGTGTAGAAAAATTGACCGTTTATAAATTGTGTGTCTATCACATTGTTCACATCGAGCTCATCAATGTGGTTGTTGGTAAGCTGTCGGGCAGCATTCCATAGCCCTAGCGGGTTGACGGAGAAGCTCCTTTGAATCAATTCTTCATATTCAAAGCCGAGCCTTATAGCATGGCCCTTAACATCGGCAGAGAGCGAGCCTGTAAGTCGTCGTTGCTCCTCGTTGAAGCGCTGGAAGGTGTTAAATGGTGTACCCGGAGCGTTGTACAGGTCATACACCGCGGCGGGTGCGCGTCCATTTCGAAGTCCGCCAGCAGCATCAACATCATCAAGTGTGCGCACACGGAAACCAAGTCGGGCGTACTCATCATAAAGAGCGCTGGTGTATGCCGCAAAGTCGGGGTTGGTGTTGCTCGGAGTAAAGGTTGTTTCCAGCACGCGAAATCCGGAGTGGTAAAAACCAGGGATGATGGTATCCGCATTGAAGGAATAGTTGTTGGTGATAATTTCTTCGAATCGCCCTACGTGACCGTAGTTGAAGAGATTGTCTTGATGGCGCGGATCCCATGACCGAAATGAGCGGTTGGTATAGTCGAGCATCAAACTGTAAAATGCGTTTTTGATCAACTTGTCCCCCTGTTCATCCTGATTGCTTAAGCGGTGTGTGAACCTGACGAACCCACGTGTAGTCCAGTCGATCACCTGTCCATTGTTTTCATAATTCATCAAGCTACCTGCGTAGCTGTAGTTGCTGCGCGTGGTGTAGTCAAAGGTACCTCCCACTGCAAGGTCAACTTTGGGTGAAGTTGCAATATCAATTTTGGTGGTAACAGAGTACCCTTCGAACATGCTGTTTTGCCGTGCAGGCACCTCTTCCCAGTCGTCCTCCCGCAAAAAGAGGAAGTTTGAGTTACCCTGAATATTTGGGCTTACCGTGGAGGCATTCTGCACCTGTCCATTGTTGTCAATAAACACGTCGCCTGTTGGCGCATTGTTAAAGCCACTTTGAATAAATGAGAGCGGCTGTTGCCTCAATGTACCGAGCACATCGTCGCGCAATTTAAAATTACCAATAGCAGAAGGTCTGGAATCCATAAATCTGCGGTAGTTGCCCGACATGAAGAATCCCAAAAGTGCGCGTTCTTTCTCGCCTTGGGCATTTTTTTGGCGCAACAGCGGACCCGAGAAGACGCCTTCCACTTGGGTTTGAGAATACCGGTCGAGACCTACTCCGGTACCATCTTCGTTGGCAAATCCGGAGGTCAAAATATCAATTCCTCCAAAATACTGACTGGTAGCTCCCCGTGTGGTGATCGCAATAACCCCTCCCGTAACGTCGCCGTAGCTGGCCGGTATACCTCCGGTCATTACTTGCACTTCTTCGATACCTGCCTGCGGAAGGTTGGTTGATCCGCGTACTTTGATACCGTCTATGTAATAGAAGGTATTCTCTTCACGTGCACCCCTGATGGAAACTCCATCGGCATTGGTTTGCACCCCTGCTACGGTAGCCGCAATTCCTGTGGCACTCCGCGCGGGCAGTTGCGCAATTTCTTCTCGCGTCACAGTTCCGCCACTTGCACCGCCATCCCTATCGATGAGGGGTACCGAATACTCAATAACTTCAAACTCTTCCAAGCGAATTCCCGGATCAAGGGGAATATTCAAGAAAGTAATTTTCTCATTGCGAATAATTACATCCGTGATGCGTTGGCTGTTGTAACCTACATAGGATACCATCACATCATACCTGCCAGGAGGTATAGGCTTTAGTGTATAGTTTCCGTCAAAGTCGGAGGTTCCTCCTATCTGCCGTTCTCCGGCCTGGATTACAATATTTACAAACGGGAGGGGCTCTTTTGTTTCGCTGTCTGTAAGTTTTCCTCGAAGTTCACCTGAACCTACCTGAGCCAAAGCTGTGAAAGAAGAAAAGACGAAGAAGAATCCCAATGCGCGGAGACATCTTATCATAGTACGTGGATTACGTTTTATTAACAATTTCGCAACAAGGCGGTAAATATATAGATTTTTGAATCACCCCGACAAAACTGATTATTTCAGATTATTTGAATCCCAAAGCCCATTTCGGGCAATCGCAAGAAGGCAAAATTTATGTTAAAACCTTATTATGAATTCAAAAGGCTCCGAAAAAAGTAAGAGCGCTTTTGAAATAGCGGCATGAATTCGAAGTGCATTTTTTCAAAGTGCAGAAATAATTATCGGCCAGCGGGCTGCTTTTTTGTAATGCGTTGAAAAAAAGTGTCAGGGTGCTTCCCTTTACTAATCCGCGCTGAGCGCCGCTGTTGCTGTTTCATGCGCTTCTTTGTTTGCTTTGTTTGGATGTCCATGTGCTTTTTGCGCTTGCTGTCCATCTTCTCTTCTTTTTCATCATCCCTGCTATCTTGCAACTTCATAAACTCTTTGTACTGCTTTTTTGGCGTTTGCTTTTTGTCTTGCGCCAGAAGCCCATTTGCCGAAAGGCAGAACAATATCAAGAACAACATAAAAGTGGTACATTTGCGTTGAAGCATATATGGCCTGGAATTAGTAATGAATTTATCGCGTCTAAATATACAACTGCTCTTGGCGCTTGGTATTGTTGCCATGCTCTCGACTTCATGCAGGGATGATGACAGTTTGGAGCAGGTGCCTGTAGTACCCGTTGACATCCAAATATCGCTGGATTTGCCCTTGTACATGCCCTTGCAGAATCCCGGAAGCTGGGTATACCTCAACGGAGGCTCGGAGGGTATCGTGGTGTACCGGGTCAGTGTGAATGAATTTAGCGCGTTCGACAGGCATTGTACTTTTCAGGTAGCCGAGCGGTGCAGGTTGGATGTTGATGAAGAAACGAACTTGACAGTGGTAGATCGGAGTTGTTGCGAGTCCACGTTCAACCTATTTGATGGCACCCCACTGGGAGGCCCCGCGCGTCGACCCCTGAGGCGGTACCAAACCATTTTTAATGTAAATTCAAACGCCCTGCGCATATACAATTAGAAAGCCCCGCCACAGGGGCAGGGCTTTGCATTTGTATTCATGTGAAATTTAGTACCGATAGGTATCGGGTTTAAATGGACCCTCTACAGCCACTCCAATATAATCGGCCTGGTCTTTTGTCAACCTATCCAGCCTTACACCTATTTTTTCAAGGTGCAGCATGGCTACCTGCTCATCAAGGTGCTTGGGCAAGGTGTACACTTTGTTTTCATAAGCTCCATTGTTGTTCCAGAGCTCCAATTGCGCCAGCGTTTGGTTGGTAAATGAGTTGGACATTACAAAAGAAGGGTGTCCTGTGGCACATCCAAGATTCACAAGGCGGCCTTCTGCCAGCAGGAGCACATCCTTGCCGTTGATATTGTACATATCTACCTGTGGCTTGATGTTTACTTTGGTGTGGCCGTGATTTTTATTGAGCCAAGCCACATCGATTTCATTGTCGAAGTGACCAATATTGCAAACGATGGCTTTGTCCTTGAGTTTTTCAAAATGCTCTCCTTTGATGATGTCCTTGTTGCCTGTAGCTGTAACAACAATGTCTACTTCCGAAATGGCTTCACCCATTGGCTTCACCTCATACCCATCCATGGCAGCCTGAAGTGCGCAAATGGGATCAATTTCAGTAACAATGACCCGGGCACCTGCACCGCTCAACGAAGCGGCCGATCCTTTACCTACGTCACCGTAACCAGCTACCACGGCCACTTTGCCGGCCATCATGATATCTGTAGCACGGCGTATGGCATCAACCAGCGATTCTTTGCATCCGTATTTGTTGTCGAATTTGGACTTGGTTACAGAGTCGTTCACATTGATGGCTGGCATAGGCAGGGTTCCTTTGCGCATGCGCTCATAGAGTCTGTGCACTCCTGTGGTGGTCTCTTCAGATATACCGCGCACACCATTTACCAACTCAGGGTAATTGTCCAACACCATATTGGTAAGGTCACCACCATCGTCCAGTATCATGTTCAACGGTTCGCCACCCGGAAAGAAGAGGGTTTGCTCTATACACCAGTCGAATTCCTCGGCCGTTTGGCCCTTCCAGGCATATACAGATATGCCCGCAGCAGCAATGGCGGCCGCGGCATGGTCCTGGGTCGAAAAGATGTTGCAGCTGCTCCAGGTGACTTCAGCACCCAGCTCTGCAAGTGTTTCAATCAGTACGGCTGTTTGTATGGTCATGTGCAAGCAGCCTGCTATGCGGGCACCTTTCAGTGGCTTGCTCTCTCCATATTGCTCTCTCAACGCCATCAAACCCGGCATTTCGGCTTCAGCAAGCCTTATTTCTTTGCGTCCCCATTCGGCCAAGCCAATGTCCTTTACCTTGTAAGGCAACCTCTTGATTTCAGCAGATTTGCTCATATTGTGTTCTGTATTTGTAAAATTGCGCTGCAAAGATAGGAAAAGCCATAGTACGTAGGTCAAAATGACATTTCATCTCCCTGCAAATGCACTACCTTTGTCACTATGCCTTTGGTATATTACCATGAAGAATTTGGCAACCTGCTTGGGGTATGGCGCGCCGATGAGCCTGAAGCTTTTTTTGCTGAAAAGCTCTCACAAATCGAATATCCCTGCGTGGAAGGGCAGGCCATAAATCACCCTGAAAAACGGCTCCAATGGTACGCATCACGCCACTTGCTCAACGTGCTACACCCAGAGGCGATCACGCGGTATGCAGGACGCAAGCCCGGACTGCGCAATGGCCCTGCAATCAGCATCACGCACAGCGGCTTATTGGCCGGTGTAATGGTGGCCGACCGCTTCGCAGGCCTTGACCTTCAATGGCCCGATCCCAAACTTGAAGCTGTAGCACCAAAATTTGCATTGCATGGTGAAGCTGAGCTCCTTCCCTTTGAAAGCTCTGTAGAAAGATTGGCCGGATTGTGGGCCATCAAAGAAGCCATTTTTAAACACTACGGCACCCGGATGCCTTTTCGGCAAATGGAGCTCACCCAATTTGACCCACATACAGCTACGGCACAGGTCCATATACACAGAAACGGGAAATTTCACACACACGCCCTACGCCTCATCACGATTGAAGGCAGCAAGCTGGCCTACCTGCTGCCAGCCAGGGTTGGAGTAAAAATCAACACATGAGTCTCTTAGAGTATATAATTAACAATCAAGCAGCAGGCAAGGGAATGCTCGCTCAGCTCATTGACCCTGACGATGTTGAAAGCTTTGATCAATTGGCAGATACGGCTGTCCACGCTGAGGCGAACTCGGTCGATTTTTTGCTCGTTGGTGGCAGTTTAATCACCCGGGCCGATGGATTCGATGTAGTGGCTGCACTCAAGCAGGTATGCCAATTGCCCATTGTTACCTTCCCTTCAACTCCTATGCAACTGCATCCGCAAGCCGATGGGCTGCTCCTGCTTTCTTTGATCAGTGGCCGAAATCCCGACTACCTCATCGGGCACCATGTGCATGCTGCGCCCCTACTCCGCAACATGGCTTGTGAACTTTTGCCAACGGGCTACATGCTCGTAGATTGTGGCAGCAGCACCACCGCCCAATACATCAGCCACAGCCAGCCCATGCCCTACCATAAACCCGACATTGCTGCTGCCACTGCACTTGCCGGTGAGCAGCTGGGTTTGCGCCTGCTCTACCTCGATGGAGGCAGCGGAGCAGTGCGCAGCATAAGCCCTGAAATGGTGAAACGCGTGCGCAGCTGGACATCCGCTCCCCTGCTGGTGGGAGGCGGAATCACCACAGCCGAAAAAGCAGCCGAACTCTACGCCGCTGGAGCCAATGTACTTGTGGTGGGAACAGCCGCATGGAAAAATCCCGAATTTGTTCGTGAACTCTCTGCGCTAAAAAACACAGCCTGATGGAAATACTGGCCATGTCGAACTCAACGGAATTCCCCAACGAAGTGGAAGAAATCATCCGCATGTTCGAACTTGGGATGCCCTACTATCACGTGCGCAAACCAAAATTGGGGCGCCGCGGGCTTACAGCGTATGTGAAGTCCTTCCCCGTGCAGTACCACGACAGGTTGATCCTCCATTCATGGCATGGAATCGCCGAGCAAAACAAGCTGGGAGGCATTCACCTTGGAAGGCACCACCGCAAACGAAAATGGACCTACCAACTTAGGTTGTGGCTGAAACGAAAAAAAAATCCTTCGATGGTGGTGTCACGGACTTTTCACAAACTTACCGACATCACTTCCGACAAAAGAGAATACAGTTATGCATTTCTTAGCCCTGTATTCGATAGCGTATCGCAAAATTCACTTGGCGGAGGTTACAGCCGTAGGGCCTTGCTCGTCACCCTTCCTCAAGCCAAGCAACCCGTGTATGCCCTCGGTGGGGTAAGGCCTGAAAACATTGAGCACATTGCTGAACTTGGCTTTCACGGGGCTGTACTGCTCGGCGCACTGTGGAAAGGTGATGAGCCGCCTCACAAGGTGTATCATAAAGCGTTAACCATTGCCCAAGGGCTGGTTTAGTGTTATTCATCAAGCTTGTCGACCAACGCATTGGTGTAGTAGTGCACTGCCGTGTGGTTGAGTTCCATATTCATGTGTGTGGCAACCCAACGATGCCACTCTTCCCAGCGCATTTCGCTCATACGGCCCCATTTTCCCTTTTCTTCACCAAAAGCAGGCAATATATCGGCAAGCGCGTGCATGACCAGCTCTTCATCTGCAAAGTTGGCATGGGGCACATGACTTTGGAGGCCATGACAAATTTCGATCAAAGGAAGCTCCTGCAGTGCCTCGTATCCACGCTTTGTGGCCCGAAGAAAGCCAGCGATTTTGTTCAGCTCCACCGACTCCTCGCGCGCCATCAGCACTGAGCTGTATCCGTAGGGCACGCCATAATCGGCCGGACTGAAGCAGCGCAGCTCCAGCCCTTCTTTTTGCGCCAACGCACCCTCCCAATGGCTAAATATCCATACCACATCACCCTCACCTGCCAGGAAAGCCTCCCACACCTGCAGCCTGCCGGGACTACGTGATTCATAGCCCGCTGTGGCCTCTGCAGCGCTGAGCATGCTGCTCCATATTTGCTGTTCCATAGGGGTATTGTAGCCAAGATACACATGGGTATTCAGCTGAGAGGGGCTGTCAAGGCCTGCTTTTTGCTTTGCGCAAAAAGCGCTTTGGTCGCGCTGAAGCATACTGGCAATGGCCTTCACCTGCATCTCCTCGAATCCCTCATTGAAATGAAAAAGATGCTCGGAAGGGCCTATGGCTACATCCACCTCTCCATCGAGCAAACGCTGCACGGGCTTCTTTTGATAGTCATCAACTTCGGTGCTGAACCAATTCAGCACAATACCTTCATCAGCGTACCAGCCCTGCATCTCAGCCCAGAATATGCCAGCATGCAGCACATTGGGCGACCAATCAAGGGCCAACACAAGGGTATCCGTGTGCCGGTGTTTGGTTTCGGTGTGCACCTCAGGTGCATTGCACCGTGTGAAGATTACCCCTACTGCCAACACCCCTATATATAAGATATGCCGAAAAGCTTTTTTTATCGCTGTCATTTTAGAATCGGAGGTGAAGTGTGGCAAACAGGTGTCTCGGTGGCTGCACAAAAAACCCGGGCTCCAAACCTGCTGAAGTAAGCACAGGGGCACCATAAGTGAAGTATTGGTTGTCGAGCACATTGTTAAACTGAATGCTCAACTCATGCTCACCATAAAAACGGTAGCGCAGGTGCAGGTCAAGCACAAAGCTGGAGGGCACTATGAGGTTGGGGTCATTGCTGAGCTCCATAAATGCTTCACTGAGGTAGCGTGAGCGCAATGCCAGGCTGAGCCTGGGATGCGGGTCGACTTCAAGGCTGGTTTGCACATTCCACTCGGGGCTGAGAATGGGCACCACATCGCGAAATACCTCATCACTGCCCTCAGGTTGATAAGAACTGATGCCAGCGCGCATGTACGTAGCATTGCCGCGTAGGCGCCACAGCTTGCTCAGTTGCCACACATAATCGAGTTCCATTCCAGTCCGGTAGCTCGCTTCCTGATTTTTAAAAATCTGTACAAAGCCTTCGTCAATAAATGCGCCTATCGGGGCTATCTCATTTTCAAATTGCATATAGAAAACGTTCGCCTGCACTTGTATTCCATCTTTTTGGTGGCGAAAACCCGCTTCCAGGTTGTTCACGTACTCCGGGTTTACCTGACTGAGGTCGGCAGCTACGGGCAGGTTGAAGGCATTGATTTGTGTAGCGCCCAGTATATCGAAGCGTGTGGGCTCCCGTCCGCTGCGCCCTAAGGATGCGTAGGCATTGGTACTGCGGCTCAGGCGGTAGGTGGCACCTGCACGGGGGTTGAAAAATGTCCAGCTCCGTGTGGGAATATGCGCCTCGAATCCCAGAAAATCGGCATCGGGAGTAAGGTCAAGTTGCACAGTACGTACTTGAGCCTCAGCGTACCATTCCCACGGACCGGAAGTAAACGTGCCTCTGCCAAAAAAAGCCACTTCGTCTTTTTGCGAAGCATCATTGTAGTAAGGCTGGTTGAAGTTGGGCACCACGGCCTCCTCATTGCGGCGCATAAAGCGGTAAGCGTGCAGGCCGGTTTGCACCTGTAGCCTTTCGGCCAATGTGCTTCCGCTGAGGGTACTCATGGCGCCGAGGTGGTCGTTGTACAGGGGATAGTTAATCTGCTGAAAAGTGCCAGCTTCGTCGGCAAAGCCAAAAGGAAAATCGCCTCCAGCCCCGCTGTAGTACACCGTGTTGATGAGTGACCAGTCGCGGCTTATGCCATAGATGTGCTGCAGCTGGGCCATCCATTGACCGAAGTTGTCGCGGTCGTTCTCGCTTACATAGTTGGTGCGCGGATCCATGTTGATATCACTGATGGCTACGGGCAGGTAGCCAAGCCCATTTGCCGAAAGGCCAGCGAATCCAGTAAACTTAAAAGTGTGCCTTTCGTGAAAAAGGCCTCCAGAGAAGAAGAAGGAACGCGAGTCGGTGCCTGTGTTTCGTCGAAAACCATCGGAATGTATTTGGCTGTAACGCGCGTAGAATGAGGAGTTGTTTTCGAGCCTTCCCGTATTCACTTCGGCGCTGAAGCGGCGGGTATTGAAAGAGCCTGCAGTAATTTGAATTTCGGCACTGGGTACTGTATCGAGAAGGCTCAGACTCTCAAAATTGATCGACCCCGCGTATGATGCTGTTCCACTGGCACTCATGCCCACACCGCGCTGCACCTGCACTGAGCCTATGCTGTTGCCAAAATCACTGAAGTTGCTGAAAAACACCCCTTGGTCGATCATGTCATTGAGCGGGACCCCGTTGAGGGTCATGTTGACACGTGTTTGGTCCATGCCCCTTAGCCTAAAGCTGCCGTAATTGCTTAGGTTGGTTCCTGATTCGGAGTAGGCCACGATGCTCGGCGAAAGCCTTTCGAGCAGGAAAGCTCCATCCTGCCCTGTGTATACCCGCTCTACTTCCTTCCGAATCCTTGTAACCTCACTTACAGGAGCATATCTTGATGAACGCACAGCAGCTATCACCACTTCATCGCTCATAAATGCAAGTGGTGTCAACTGGTGGTTGCGCTCGAGCGGTTGTCCTACCATGACTACCACGCTTTGCAAAGGCGCATAGCCCACATAGCTCAGGTTGATGGTGTAGGTGCCGTCGCGCAAGCGCAAAGTGTAAACCCCGTTGGCGTCGGTGGTGCTGCCCATAGCGCTGCCCTCTACCTTGATGGTGGCGCCAGCGAGGGGCCTATTGCTCAGCGCGTCGGTAACACGACCGCTCAGTGTGGTTTGTGAAAAAATTAAGTTTGGGAAGCTCAAGGCGATGAGTCCCAGCACAGCATAGATTCTTGTTGTCATGTTTCGAAAACATTTAACAAGAACAAGGGGCCAATTCTTGGGATTGGTGAATGAATAGATTGTCGGTCATGTTCCCTTCGCCGGCATTACCCGGATCAGGTTCAATGGGTATAATCTCAGCCTTCTTTCGCAACTGCGAAATGGGCACCCCTTATGAGACGCGTCAAAGGTAATTCAGGTATTTGAATTGACAAAAAATTTACCTGCGCTTCATATAGCCCCCGATGGCTTGAATAGCCTGCTCCAGGCGTGTGGCGCCCTCGCCTTGAATGATGGCATAATGCGCTGAAGCGGCTTTGAGCTGACTTTCGAACAGGCCAAAAAGCAGGTCGCGCTCATCCTGATCGGGACTTTCGCGCAGGGGGTCGGGCTCCCAGGGCAGGTCGGGCCGGCACAAGAGCCGGAGGTGATAAGGACGGTGGTTGTGGGCCTGGTCAATGAGGAAGGGCACATTTCCAAAGCGGAAAAAAGCCCAGATCTTCATCACCAGCATATCCGTGTCAAAGAAGGCCATGCCTTGTGCTTTTGCCACAGCCTCCTCCTCATTTTCTACTTGGCCTTTGGCGATTTGTACAAGGTCCGCTTCAGAATATTGAGGCCCACGGGCTGCGAGGTATTCACGGGCATACTCCGCAGCCACAGGTTCCCCATAGTGGTGTGCGAGGGCTTCCGCCAAAAGTGTTTTGCCGGCGCATTCAGGGCCTGTGATGGCGATGCGCACAATGTGATTTTTCATGCAAATGATGCCTGCGTTTTGGGTCTCCACTGTAAGTACCCGTATACCGCCATGCCCGTGTAGAGCAATGACAGCAGGGCGTAGAGCTCCAAATTGCGCGCAATGTAAAGATAAACGGTAAGCGCGTCAATGGCTATCCAATAAATCCAATTTTCCAAAATTTTTCGGGCCACCATCCAAGTAGCTAAAAAGCTGAATGCCGTGGTGAATGCGTCAAGCATGGGCATTTGTGCATCTGTAAATTTCACGAGAACAGCGTACATGCAGCCACTGAGTATATATCCTGCCGCACACAACTTGACATGGAAGCTCAGTGATGCGCTGCGCACATCCAAAACATCCCTCACGGGAGCGCGTCCCCAACTCCACCAGCCATATATCCCCATCACGATGTAGTATGCGAAGAGCAGTGCTTCGGCGTACAGCTTTACTTCAATAAAAAGCCATGACCCCAAGGCCGAACCCAGAATACCCATAGGCCAGCACCATATGCTCTTGCGGGCGGCAAGTACAATGTAAGCCACATTGAAGGCTACACTCAAGTACTCTAGCCATGAGCTCATGCGCTGGGATGCCCATAATCAAGTACTATATCACCTGGCAGCACCTTCAGAACAAATGAGGCCCGTCCATTGGCATCAAAAAATTCGGCAATACCTGCCTGCACAGCTGCGAAAACCTCCGACATTTCACCCTGCACCTGCGTGCTCAGGGCGTTGACGCGCAATGTGAATTTGGGATTGCCTTCGAGGTGGCTTATGAAATGGAGGATAGCAGGCTTGTAGGTGGCCTGCAATGGATACATGGATATGTCGAGGGTAATGCGCATGGTCAATGGCAATGGCAGGGTGAGGAAAGAAAGATTTGGGTATTTGGGAAGCGCGCCCTAAGTTCATCTTGTTCTACTTTGCTGAGCAAGATAAGGCGCATGTCAATGACTTCGAGGTGCTGCAGGTCAGCTGGCAAATCTTCCACCCCTGTGCCCCGAAGGTCGAGGTGGCGCAAAGCGGGCATGTCGGCTATTTCATCGGGGAGCAGCTGGATGCGGGTGTGCGCCAGGCTCAGGTACTGGAGTGATTCCATGCGCAGTACTTCGGGTGGAAACCGCACCAAGTTCGACTTGCTCAGGTCGAGGTGCTGGAGTTCCTGCAACTGGTCGAAGCATGGAGGAAGATGCAGCAATGGTGCTTTTTTCATTTCGAGCCACTGAAGGCCGCTGCAGTTGCACAGTTCATCGGCGCGCTCCCAGTCCCGTGCCTTGATACTCAGCTTTCCCTCCTGGTTTATTTTGCCGCAAAGGGATTCCTGGGCCACAAGCGGAGCATCAGGAAGCACCAGCCACAGCCACAAGCAGGTGGCGGGCATGTACAGCATCTTTTTCCAATTGGGCTTTGAGGGCTTCAACATTTTCAAATTTAATTTCGTCGCGGATTCGGCCGTGAAATGTAAGGCGCAAATGCTTGCCATACAAATCATTGCTAAATCCGAATAGGTGTACTTCTATCACGCGATCGCGCAATCCTTGTGCCACAGTAGGGCGAGTGCCTATATTGGCCATGCCGTGGTAAATGCGCTCATCAAAGTGGACCTGCACGGCATATACCCCGTTACCGGGAATGAGCTTATACTCCGTAGGTGGCTGCAAATTGGCGGTTGGAAAGCCAATAGAGCGTCCAAGCTCATTGCCCTTTACTACCAAGCCATCTATGGCATATGCATAACCCAGAAATTCGTTGGCGCGCGCTACATCACCATCGAGCAATGCCCGGCGTATTTTGGTGGAGCTCACATGTACCTGATCAATTTCCTGGGCGGGAATTTCTTCCACCTCAAAGCCATGCTGGGGAGCAATCAGCTTTAAATTCTCAAGGCTGCCCTCACGGTTGCGGCCGAAGTGGTGGTCATATCCAATCACCAATTTGCTCACTCCTATGCCCTTCACGAGGATGTCAGCAACATAGGCTTCTACACTTGTACGGCTGAAGGCAATGGAAAAAGGATGCACAATGAGGTGGTCAATACCGGAATTGCGCATGAGCTCAATCTTCTCATCCAGCGAGCTGAGCAGGCGCAAATCATTGTCGTCAGGAAAGAGGACCAGACGGGGGTGGGGATGAAAGGTAAGCAGCACCGCGGCTCCCTGCTCCACATCGGCCAAGGCCTTGATTCGCTTCAGCAAGACCTGATGACCACGGTGTACCCCATCGAATG
This sequence comes from Cryomorphaceae bacterium, assembly GCA_036751905.1. Classification (GTDB taxonomy): domain Bacteria; phylum Bacteroidota; class Bacteroidia; order Flavobacteriales_D; family Cryomorphaceae; genus T3Sed10-241. The sequence continues at coordinate 2,092 of DAIOTP010000057.1, read as the reverse complement.
TACCAACGGTTACAATGGCCTTTTCCAGGGGATCAAATTGCGCTAAATTGTGGTAAACCTTCAAACCTAACTTGCTTAAATTGTTGTATTTAATTAGTGAATGAAGAAGAGATTTTCCTCTTGCAATGACGTCCGCAAAAGTAGTAAAATAAAACACCGTCTTTCATTGGCGCAATTGAGATTACTTCTTAGCTTTGCAGCCCGTAAAACAAACCCATTTACTCTTTCAAAATCACCCGCAACATGGCGAATAACAATGGTAAAGTAGTTCAGGTTATCGGCCCCGTGATCGACGTGAGCTTTCCTGACGAAAAAAGCCTTCCCAATATCAACGATGCGCTTGAAATTACCCGAGCTGATGGAAGCAAGCTTGTACTTGAAGTACAGCAGCACATAGGTGAGGACACGGTGCGTACCATCTCTATGGATGCGACCGATGGTATAGCCCGTGGTGTCGAGGTTATTGGCACAGGAATGCCCATAATAATGCCCGTCGGTGAAGCCATCAAGGGCCGCCTTTTCAACGTGACTGGCGATGCCATTGACGGACTTGGCAACGTAAGTAAAGAAAATGGGTACCCCATACACCGCGACGCTCCCCGATTTGAGGATTTGAGCACCAGCAAAGAGATTCTCTTTACTGGCATCAAGGTAATTGACCTGATTGAGCCTTACTCAAAAGGTGGTAAAGTAGGTCTCTTTGGAGGTGCGGGTGTTGGAAAAACAGTACTCATACAAGAATTGATCAACAACATTGCCAAAGGATACGCAGGCTTGTCAGTTTTTGCCGGTGTAGGCGAGCGCACCCGTGAGGGAAATGACCTTCTGCGCGAAATGATCGAGTCCAATATCATTACCTACGGTGAGGAATTCAAAAAGAGCATGGATGCCGGTGGTTGGGACCTCAGCAAAGCTGACCCTGAAGCCATGAAAACCTCACAGGCTACGTTCGTATTCGGACAGATGAATGAACCTCCGGGAGCACGTGCACGCGTGGCCCTGTCAGGACTTTCCATTGCAGAATACTTCCGTGATGGTGACGATGCTGAAGGTGGAAAAGACATCCTCTTCTTCATCGACAATATATTCCGCTTTACGCAGGCAGGCTCCGAGGTATCGGCCCTGCTTGGGCGTATGCCCTCAGCAGTAGGCTACCAACCTACGCTGGCTACCGAAATGGGTGCCATGCAGGAGCGCATTACATCCACCAAGCGCGGATCAATCACCTCCGTGCAGGCGGTGTACGTACCCGCCGATGACTTGACCGACCCGGCACCCGCCACAACTTTTGCCCACCTGGATGCCACCACTGTACTGTCCCGAAAAATTGCGGAGCTCGGAATTTACCCTGCGGTGGATCCACTCGACTCTACCTCACGCATCCTCACCCGCGAGATTGTGGGCGATGCACATTACGACTGCGCACAACGTGTTAAAGAAACACTTCAGCGCTATAAAGAATTGCAAGACATCATTGCAATTCTCGGGATGGACGAGTTGAGCGATGAAGACAAACTTATCGTGAGCCGCGCCCGCCGCGTTCAGCGATTCCTTTCGCAACCTTTTCACGTAGCTGAGGCATTCACCGGATTGCAAGGCGTACTTGTAGGCATTGAGGACTGCATCAAAGGGTTCAACATGATCCTCGACGGAGAGGTGGACCAGTATCCTGAGGCAGCCTTCAACCTGAAAGGCAGCATAGAAGAAGTAATTGAAGCGGGCGAGAGAATGCTCGCTGAAAGCCGATAATCCATGCAGGTAGAGATCATCACCCCCGACGAAAGCCTGTACAAAGGCGAAGCCAAGGCCGTGAGTATTCCCGGAATTGATGGAAGCCTGGGCATCCTCGACCACCACGCCCCTCTCATCACTGCCCTCAAGACGGGTGAAGTGAAGGTGACCCTACCCGATGGAAATGAAATACTGTACGCAGTCAAAACCGGAACGGCTGAGGTGTTGAATAACAAGGTGTTGATTCTTGCCGAAAAGGCGTAACTGCACCCAATCGCATTGAAAAACCGCCTCAACAGGCGGTTTTTTTATTTTGAATGGCATCTCTGGGCGGAAATTGATGCTTTAAGCCCGATCATTG
>DAIOTP010000056.1:0-19927 GCA_036751905.1 Cryomorphaceae bacterium | reverse complement strand
TGCGTGGCGTATTGCGCATAAACATCACCACCGCCGATACCAGCAGCACCAGCACTGCGATCAATTGCCATTGCTCGCCGAGCAGGCTTTGAATGAACAGCATCTCGGGAGGCCTGAGGGCCCCTATGGGCTGTAAAGTATTGGTATTATACAAGATCATCTTTCTCTTTGCCAGAAGTGATGACGCCTGGGTCGCCGTATATTTTTTGCTTCCGCAAAAATAGTATTATCGCCTACCCCCACATCAACAAAAGAGGAAATGTGCTTTCTATGCACGCTATACGGGATTGTAAATAAAGGGGGCATATACCCTTTGACCTATTCCAACAATTAAAAGTCAACCCGCTCCGCTGGGCATGCGCCTTGCGGAAAATGAAATTGGACTCATAAAAAACAACACTGCTGAGAAGTGACCGAGCAGGGCGCATACACGGCTCCGCTGGGCATCAACTCAAATTGCCAGGTCATAGCACTCAACACAGGTTAACAACGCAGTGGGTACCGCAGCATTGCAAATGCTGTGGAGCGAAGAGGACTGTTATCTCTCCATTTCACACCTCACACAGGGATTGGGGCAATTAAGCTTGTTTCCATTTATGGTCAATGTACAACAAAGGCCGCTTGCGCGGCCTTTGTAATCTTATTGGACTTGGTGTATTACACCACACCCTGATCGATCATGGCATCGGCTACCTTTACAAAGCCGGCGATGTTGGCGCCCTTCACATAGTTGATGGTGCCGTCCTCGCGCTTGCCGTATTTGGCGCATGCCTCGTGGATGTTCTTCATGATGGAGTGCAGGCGCTCATTTACCTCCTCGCGCGACCAGGAAAGGCGCATGGAGTTTTGGCTCATTTCGAGGCCTGAAGTGGCCACGCCACCTGCATTGCTCGCTTTGCCGGGCGCAAAAAGCACGCGCTCCTTGTGGAAACGCTCGATGGCACCTGGCGTGCAAGGCATGTTGGCACCCTCGGCCACGAGCTTTACACCCTTCTCGATGAGCTGTGCGGCATCGTCGCCGTCGAGCTCATTCTGGGTGGCGCAAGGCAGGGCAATGTCCGCTTTGCCAGGAAGGCTCCACGAGCGCTCATCGGCGTGAAATTCGATGTTGCCAAAATCACTAGCAAGCTCTTCAATGCGGCCTCGCTTCACATTCTTAAGCTGCATAAGCGCCTTCAACTGCTCCGTACTGAAGCCATCGGCACAATACACAAAGCCCGATGAATCAGAGGCAGTGACTACCTTACCACCGAGCTCAATCACTTTCTCAGCGGCGTATTGGGCTACATTGCCCGAGCCCGAAATGGCTACCGACTTGCCTTCGAAGTTGTCATTGCTTTCTTTGAGCATTTCCTGTGCGAAATACACGCAGCCGTACCCTGTGGCCTCCGGACGAATCAATGAACCTCCCCAGTTGCGGCCCTTTCCGGTAAATACGCCGGTAAACTCGTTGCGCAGGCGCTTGTACTGTCCGTACATGTAGCCTATTTCGCGGGCACCTACCCCGATATCGCCCGCGGGCACGTCGGTATCGGCATCGATGTGGCGGAAGAGTTCGGTCATAAAGCTCTGGCAAAAGCGCATCACTTCATTGTCGCTCTTTCCCTTGGGGTCAAAGTCGGAGCCCCCTTTACCGCCGCCCATGGGTAGGGTGGTGAGGCTGTTTTTGAAAATTTGCTCGAAACCGAGGAATTTGAGGATGCCAAGGTTTACGGAAGGATGGAAACGAAGCCCTCCCTTGTATGGGCCAATGGCTGAGTTGAACTGTACGCGGAAGCCGCGGTTTACTTGCACTTTTCCTTTGTCATCGAGCCATGGAATGCGGAACATGATGACGCGCTCCGGCTCTACAATACGCTCCAGGATGTTGTGATCAGTGTATTTGGGGTGCTCCTCCAGGAAGGGAACGATGGCTTCCACCACCTCTTCCACGGCCTGCAGAAACTCGGGTTCATTGGGGTTTTTGGCCTTGACCTTGGCCATAAAGTCGTCGACTTGTGCTTTATGCGCGGCTGCAATCATGTGATGTTGAGTTAATAGTTGGCGGCAAATGTAGATAAAAATTACCTGCTCAGCATGGCTGCCCAGCCAGAACCACACCATGCATACAAAACTAGCATTAAGCTTTTTACGCCACAATTTAACATGCCTTTAGGAGTGTCAGGCTAACACTATGCCAGCAGCATTCAGGCCAGTTGGTACATTTTTCCCGGAAGGGAGCGCACGAGCCCGTTGAGTTCAAGATTGAGCAAGTGCACCATGAGGGTGCTGGTAGGCAATCCGGATTTGAGGCTCAGCTCGTCGGCCTGAAGCACCCCATTTTCGCGTAAGCAGCTCACCACCAGTTCCTCTTGGGGGTTGAGGTCAATAAAAATCTTGTGCTGCACGGCGGCTTTCTTCTCCGGAAGTTCCCAGCCCATGATGTAGCCTATATCGCGGGCCGATTCGAGCAGGTGTGCGCGCTGGGTTTTGATGAGCTTGTTGCAGCCTTCGGAGCGGTCGTCGCCGAGGCGGCCGGGCACGGCAAATACGTCGCGGCTGTAGCCATTGGCCAGGTCGGCGGTGATCATGGAGCCCCCCTGTGCACCCGATTCCACCACAATGGTGGCATCGCACATGCCCGCTACGATGCGGTTGCGCATGGGGAAGTTCTCCCGGTCGGGCTTGGTATCGGTGGTAAACTCGGTGAGCAGTGCCCCCTCCCCTTGCGCCATGGCCTTTGCGTAGCGGGTATGGCTCTGTGGGTATACCTTGTTGAGTCCATGGGCCAACACCCCCACGGTGGGCAAGCCGCAATCAAGCGCTGCTTTGTGCGCTTCTATGTCCACGCCGTAGGCCATGCCACTCACAATGGTGGCTTTGTAAGCGGCGAGGTGTTGCACAATCTCACGGGCTACGCGCATGCCGTAATCGGTAATGCGGCGGGTGCCTACGATGCTCACCATCCGTTCAGTACTGAGGTTGGCCGGGCCTTTTTTAAAAAGCAAAACCGGAGCATCCTCGCAATGCTTCAGGCGGTTGGGGTAATTTGGGGCGTTGAGGGTAAGCAGCTCTACAGCGTGCTCCTTGCACCATTGCAGCTCCTTTTCGAGCGCGTCAAATTCCTTGAAGGCTTTGATTGCGCCCACCCTCGTAACGTGGAGGCCATGTACCTGCATGAGTTCGCGTGCCTTTGCGGCAAAAATGGCTTGGGCAGTGCCGAAATGGCGCAGGAGCTTGCGGGCACTTCCCGGGCCTATGCCCTCTACCTTGGTAAGGGCAAGCAAGTAAAGGTTTTCATCGGGGGTGGTGGCGGTAGTATCGGGCATGAAATGCGGAAAAGTCTTGGTCATAAAGCCGTCGAATTTAGTAAACTTGGGCCAAAAAAACAGCATGGCAATGTCGATTGGCATTATTCCGGCGCGGTATGGTGCCTCGCGCTTCCCTGGCAAACCCCTTGTGCGCATAGGCAGCATGAGCATGATAGAGCGGGTGTACAGGCAGGCCTCCAAGGCAGCCCTTGACAGGGTGATCATAGCCACCGACGATGCGCGCATCGAAGCGGAGGCACTTCGCTTTGGCGCGGAGGTGGTGATGACTTCGCCCGAGCTCGACAGTGGTACAGCGCGCTGTCGCGAAGTGATCAAAACGTTGGGCATTGGCAGCGACGCCCTCGTGGTGAACATACAGGGCGATGAACCTTTCATAGCCCCCGAGCAAATTGATGCGGTACTGGCGCTGCTGCAAAATCCCGAAGTGCACATTGCCACCCTGGTAAGTCCAGCCCATGGCCGGGATGAGCTGCAGGATCCGAACAGGGTGAAGACAGTGCTGGACCGGCAAGGCAGGGCGCTATACTTCTCGCGGGCGCCCATTCCCTACACGCGTGAACCAGATCAAAGCGATACGCCGGCCTACATCCACTTGGGCATCTATGGTTACAAAGCGGCCACCCTCCTGGCGCTGGAGCACCTTGTCCCCTCCCCGCTCGAACAAGTCGAAAAATTGGAACAGCTTCGGTGGCGCGAAAACGGATACCACATACACACAGGCCTTACCCTGGAGCGGCCAGAGTCAATCGACACCCCCGCCGATCTGGAAGCAGTACTTAAACGGCATTTTCTTTGACGGACTAAGCAGAGATGCGTAATTTCGGCCTGTAATAACGCCGATGAACCCTACCCTCGACAGCTATATCGCACAGTTGCTCTTTGAGTACGACTGTGTTGTGGTGCCCCAGTTTGGCGGCTTTGTGACCAGTTACCGCCCTGCCATACTCGATGAGCAGCAGGGCCTGGCATGGCCTCCGGGCAAGGAGCTCCGCTTTAACCGCAACCTCAGCAAAAATGACGGCCTGCTGGCCACTGCCTGCGCTGATGACAAAGGCTGGACCTTCGCCGAGGCCGATGCGTACATCAGCGCCGAAGTGCAGCGCTACTGGGCCCATCTGCACGAAGGCAGCAAGCTGCGGTTCAAGAAGGTGGGCATTCTGTACATCGACCAGCACCGCAACGTGCGCTTCGAACCCGATACGGAGCAGAACTTCTTGAAGCACAGCTGGGGATTTGAGCCTTTTGCTTTGCCCAAGACCATCCAAAAGGCCGCCATTGCGCCTGAGGCCAAGGTGATCCCTATGCCTGAGGTCAAGCACCATAGCCCAAAAACGAGCGAGGAAGCTGAGCCTGTCCTTGAAGGGGAGGAATCCACATACGGACGCTCTGAGCACACCCGCAGCATATACTGGGTGGCAGCCGCTACCCTACTGCCATTCATTGCCTTTAGCCTCTTCATGGGAGCAAAAACCGGATTCAAAAGCCCAGCTGAATTGAGCCCTGCCGATTTAAATCCCTTTGCAGGAAAAAAAGCTGTAGAGCGGCTTTACAAGCCCATGTCGGGCTCAGATTTGATGCATGAAAGTATGCCTCTTGCTGCATTTCCAGAAGGGCAACTGCTGTTTCCCTACTCCTTTGCCAAAGGCGAAATAGACAGTACGGCGGTGTGGGTAAACCTCGCAGGGGTGGAACGCACCCAGGGCAAGTCGGGCGCGCAGGGCAGTCCCAGTGCAGAAGTTGCAACTTCCCTCTCCCACTCTGGCAGCACTTACCACATCATTGGAGGCTGCTTTGCCGAAAAGGCAAATGCCAATACCTTCATAGCACAAATGGGCGGCAAAGGCTACCATGCCGAAATATTGGATTACCACAAGGGCTTGCACCGTGTGAAGGTGGGCAGCTTCGATGATTATGGCTCTGCCGTATTTGCATTGGAAAATTTACGGGCCGTAAAATCGTTTGAAGGTGCGTGGATGCTCAAAAAATCTATGAAACCTTAAGCTATGACACTCCAAAAAAAAGACCTTTCAAAATGCTACCTGGCGCTTGATGATGATGGTATTGTGGAACTCCACATCAATCCGGGACAGGTATTGCAGCCGCAGGACATTACCGATCTTTTCGAAAACATACACCGTGAATTCCCCACAGCAGTGTGCCTGATGGTAACCGCCGGCAAAAAGGCAACCCTCAGCCAGGAAGCCCGCGACTTGGTATCATCCATCGAAATTACGGATCAAATCAAGGCCGATGCCATTGTCACAGAGCATTACAGCCACCAAATGGCGGCCAACTTCTTTGTGCGCCACAACCAGCCACACAGGCCTACGAAACTTTTTAAAACGGAGGAAGAGGCGAAAGCCTGGTTGCGCGAGTTCGTCAAGGACCAATCCCAGTCCTAGACCTTACTCAGCGCTCATCAGATTTTTTTGCTGCGGCTCTGCTTGTATAGCTTTACGGCAATAGACAACACCACACCCAAAGCCACAATACCCGCAAGGCCGTAGTACCATGCGCTGATGTTCTGATACACCACCGTGAAAACGATGGCAAACAGCAAGAGCGTAGGTACTTCGTTGAACATCCGCAGGGCCTGGGTCCCCATGGGATACTCACCTTTTTGTAATTTGGCGAAAAGCCACTGTAAGGTGCCATGGTAGGCAAAAAGCAAGAGCACGAGGCCGAGCTTGAGGTGCATCCAAGGCAACTGCAAATAATTGGGATTGATCAGCAACATCCATATGGCAAACAAGGTAGCCAATACCCCCCCGGGCCATGTAATGATGTACCACAAGCGCCATGTCATAAGCTGCAGTTGTGCAATGAGCGCGCTGCGTATGGGCTCTTCGCGCGCTTGGGCCTCCGTTTGGTAAATAAAAAGTCGCGGAGTGTAAAAGAGTCCTGCAAACCATGCCACCACAAAAATGATGTGCAAAGCCTTCGCTGCCAATAGAAAATTGCCATTCATGCGCCGCAAAGGTACGAAATGGGTGGCGTGCAGCACTTAAATGAAAGACCCAATATTGTACGGCGGGTACTGCGTATCTTTGTGGTGCCATAAAAAAGCCACCGCCATGCCACAGAAAAAATTTGCCCGCGAAACCCTTGCCACAGGCTCCCGCATTGTGCTGCCCAATGATACGAATACTTTGGGTAACCTTATGGGCGGGCAACTGCTCAACTGGATGGATATCAATGCGGCCATATCCGCTACGAGGCATTGCCAACGGGTGGTGGTGACCGCAGCGGTAAACAACGTGAGCTTCAACAAGGCCATCAAGCTGGGCGACATTGTGACCATAGAGTCCAAAGTATCGCGGTCGTTTTCCTCATCGATGGAAGTGTTTCTGGATGTATTCGTGGAAAACCACCGCACCGGGAAGCGCGTGAAGTGCAATGAAGCCATCTATACCTTCGTGGCGGTTGACCAAATAGGTTCGCCCATCGAAGTGCCAGAGCTGGTACCCGAAACCGCTGAAGAAAAGGAAAGGTATGACGGAGCCCTGCGCCGCAGGCAGTTGGGGCTCATCCTGGCCAAGAAGATGAAGCCTGAAGACGCCACGGAGCTCAAAGCACTCTTCGCCTGAGCAGGCGCCTGATATTGCCCCACCACCAAAGCATACCGAACTTTTGATCTTAAAGCGCTTTGGGCCCTTGGCCGCCTTGGCTTCCCGGTTATGGCTGCCAGGCGGGACCATTGGCCTCAAGCCATGCCTGTTCCATTGGGAGCTCATCCACGCAGCGGCATGCTTTGTACTTGCAGCGCGTGCCGAGCTTTGAGCATGGCCGCTTGCTCAGGTGGTAGGCTTGTATCCTGGTGTCGAGGGCTTCATTGAGGTAGGGCGCCATGCCGAATGCAGGCACGGTGGCCGCCCAGAGGGAGATGATGGGTTTCTTAAAAGCGGCCGCAATGTGCATCAGGCCTGTATCGGGGGTGATCACGAGGTGGCTCTCACGGACGTACCATGCGGAGGCATGCAGCGTGCAGGCACCTGCCATGTTGAGCACTCTTGGCCCGCATGCGAGGGCAATGCGCTCGCCCATGGCTTGCTCATCAGGGCCACCGAGCAGCACCACGGGATGCTGTAGGTGCTGGCAAAGCTGTATGTATTGTGCTTCGCGCGGACGTTTGCGCCAATGGGCAGCACCTATGGGCATGGCTATGTAGCCCGCGCGGTGGGCCTCGGGCAGGTCCTGTCGCTCGGGCAGGCCCGCTTCAGGAAGAAAGTAGTCGAGGCCCTTTCCGTCATTCACGATACCAAAGGCCTTGAGCGTAGCCATATAGCGGTCTACAATGTGCACCTTGGGCATGCGGTCGATGCCGAAATTGACGAGCAGCCACTTTTCAAAGTTGTATTTGCGGAAGCGAAAGTCGAGCACCTGCAGGCCCGATACCACGCGCCTGGAGCGGAGGTTGCCATGTAGGTCGACCACATAGTCATACTGCTCCTGCCGCAATGTGTGCATCACTTCATTGGTACTCTTCTCGATGGTGTGCACCTTGCTGAGGTGTGGATTGTGCTCCAAAATTCCAGCAAAAGTCCGCTTGGTAAGGTAGTGCAGCTCCACGCCGCCGTGCATCTGCTCCTTGAGGTTGCGAATCACAGGCGTGGTGAGCACAATATCGCCTATGGAGCTGAAGCGAATAAGAAGTACTTTCGTCAAATTGTTGTGGTGATTTCGCCAAAAGTACGCGATTTGCGTCATTTGCACCGGCCAAGGCCACACACCACCCATGGAGCTTTTCGACACCCACACCCACATGTACCTTGATGCCTTCGCCGATGACCGCGAGGCTTGCCTTGATCGGGCGGCTCAGGCCGGGGTACGGCGCATGGCCTTGCCCAACATTGACAGCGCCAGCATATCAGCCCTGAAGGGCATGATGCAGGCCTACCCTGACCGCGTGATTGGCATGATGGGCCTGCACCCCTGCTCGGTGGGTGAAAATTGGCAAGGGGAACTCCAGTCCATCGAGGCCGAACTGCGCTCCGGGCAGTACCATGCTGTAGGCGAGATTGGTATGGACTTGTATTGGGACAAAACCTTCAAGGAAGCCCAGGTCAAAGCGTTTGAGATACAAATAGGCTGGGCCAAGGAAATGGGGCTCCCCATTGTGATACACGCCCGTGATTCCTTTTCGGAAATATGCGAAGTGCTCGACCGGCTGCACGATACAAGCCTGCATGGCATTTTCCATTGCTTTTCAGGAAATGAGGATGACGCACAGCGCGCTCTGGGCTACAGCGGCTTTTATCTGGGTATAGGCGGGGTGGTGACCTTTAAGAATGGAGGACTCGACCGGGTGCTTCCGGGCATTGACCCCGCGCGGGTGGTGCTCGAAACCGATGCGCCCTACCTGAGTCCGGTTCCTTTTCGCGGAAAGCGCAATGAAACCGCCTACACGCGGCTTGTGGCAGAGCGCTGTGCTGAGCTATGGCAAATGTCGCTGGAGGAAGTCGCCACAATCACCACGGCCAATGCCGAAAACATATTCAAACTCCATGTCCACTGAGCGCAAAGTACTCCTTATATATACTGGCGGTACCATCGGCATGATGCAGAACCCTGAACAGGGCGTTCTAGAACCGGTAGATTTCAGCAGGCTCATGCAGTACCTCCCGGAGCTGAACCTATTGCGCACGCACATTGACACGCTCTCTTTTGAGCAGCCCATCGACTCGAGCAATATGAACATTGCCTCCTGGCAAAAGCTGGCAAAAATTATTGAAGCGCAATACAATGCCTATGACGGCTTTGTGGTGTTGCACGGCAGTGACACCATGGCCTACACGGCTTCAGCGCTGAGCTTTATGCTGGGAGAGTTGAGCAAGCCAGTGATATTCACAGGGTCACAGCTGCCTATTGGCATGGTACGGACCGACGGTAAGGAGAACCTGATTACCGCCATTGAAATAGCCGCGTGCTATGAAGATGGAGTGCCTGTGGTGCCCGAAGTCGCCATATACTTTGAAAACCAGCTGTACCGTGGCAACCGTACCTTCAAGTACAACGCCGAGTACTTCGAGGCCTTCATCTCACCGAACTATCCGATTTTGGCGCGGGCCGGGGTACACATCAACTTTGACAGGGCAGCCATTCTCAAGCCCTCCATGAAAACACTTGAGGTGAATACACGCATGGCCAATAACATTGCGGTATTGACGTTATACCCCGGTATTTCCGAAAAGATTGTGGAGACTGCTCTTGGCTTTGATCATATCGATGTACTCGTGCTGCGCACCTTTGGCAGTGGGAATGCTATGACCTCCACCTGGTTTGTGAATGCCTTGAAGGCTGGAATTGACAAGGGCCTGACGCTCGTTAACAGCACGCAATGCAATGCAGGTGGCGTACATCAAGGACTCTATGCTACAAGTGCAGCCCTTGCGGAGATGGGCGTGGTAAGCGCAGGTGACATGACGCTCGAGGCGGTGCTGACAAAAAGCATGTATTTGCTGGGAAAGCAGCGGAACAAAGAAGCATTTAAGAAACTTTTCGAAACCAATTTGCGTGGCGAACGAACTGATTAAGTGCTCGGTACTTGGCATCGGGCATAACATTTTGATAACAGGATATTTTTTTGACTCAAAGTATTTTTTGTAGTTTAGCCGCCCGTTACAGGATGGATGAACGCATCCCTATACCGGAGAGGTGGCCGAGCGGTTTAAGGCGCACGCCTGGAAAGCGTGTTTTCCCGAAAGGGGATCAAGGGTTCGAATCCCTTCCTCTCCGCAAGTCACATTGAAAGCAGCACAACACCCAAAACAAATAAACAAACCCGTAATTCAGTAACCCCAACCTTCTACATCATGAAAAAACTACTGACGTTCTTAGCTGTATTTGCCATGCTGAACACTGGAACAAGCTTCAGCGCATATGCACAAGAATCGGATCAAGCAGAGCAAGACGCTACAGAACAAACTGACGACATGGAAGAGGGATCTTTCGACACCAGTTTGCAGGACGAGCCGGAAGAAGCCCCGGTAGTGCGCGAATCTGCCGCCGACCGAGCCGCAGCCGTTGAAACGGAGCGCAGCTTTCACCAGTCGGTGAAAGACACATTTATCGATGGCGGCGTGGAGTTCATGTCATTGGTATTGATCTGTTTGATTTTGGGTTTGGCACTGTGTATTGAGCGTATCATCTACCTCAATATGGCCACGACCAACAAAACAAAACTGCTCAAAAACGTGGAAGATGCATTGAAAACTGGCGGCGTAAATGCAGCCAAAGATGTATGCCGCAACACGCGTGGACCCATCGCTTCTATCTTTTACCAAGGCTTAGAGCGTTATGACGAAGGCATCGACGTGGTTGAAAAGTCGGTGGTAGCATATGGTGGCGTTCAAATGGGCCTTTTGGAAAAAGGACTGAGCTGGATTTCGCTTTTCATTGCACTCGCTCCAATGCTCGGGTTCATGGGAACTGTAATCGGTATGATCTCCGCATTCGACGCCATCGCTGCTGAGAACAACATCTCTCCCGGTATTGTGGCAGGTGGTATCAAAATCGCTTTGATCACAACGGTATCCGGTCTTGTAGTGGCCATTATCCTTCAGATTTTCTACAATTACATCGTATCGAAAGTGGACGGCATTGTAAACGACATGGAAGATGCATCCATATCATTGGTAGACATGTTGCTACGTTACAAAACAGTTCAAAAATAACCTACTATGGATAGCAAATTAAGCACTGGACTCACCATCTTCTCTGCCGTTGTAATGGCCGTAGGGCTGTTCATGTCGGTGCGCATCATGATGGGTTATGAGGATATGGTGGGCACCGCCATTACCCTCTCCATGGTACTCATGGGGATTGGCGCAGGAGTTGCCATTTTATTTGGCGTGTTCCAGCTCGCATCCAACATCAAAAAGAATGTCACGATGCTTATTGGCCTCGCAGCTTTTGCCCTGGTAGCCATCATTGCCTACAGCATGGCCGACGACACCATATTGCGGAGTTATCCTGAAGGAGTTACTTCGGGTGGAGTGAAATTTAGCGAAGCCGGCATCTATGTGATGTACATTCTGGTGATTTTGGCTGCGTTGGCAGCAATAATTTCCGAGGCCTCGCGTATATTTAAATAAACGCAATAAAATTAAGAGGTATGTCAAGACGAGCCATTCAAGAGATCAATGCAGGTGCCATGGCGGATATCGCCTTCCTGCTTTTGATTTTCTTCCTGGTGACGACTACCATGGACACTGACATAGGAATATTGCGGCAGCTGCCACCTCCTATTCCTGATGACATGGAGAAGCCACCAGAAGTGAAAGAGCGAAATGTATACGAAGTATTGGTTAACAGCAACGACCAACTCCTCGTAGAGGGTCAGCGCATGGACATACGGGATTTGAAGGAAGGAGCAAAAGAGTTCTACACCAACCCAAACAACAGAACTGACCTTCCCGAAATGAGCTACGTGTCGAGAGCCCAAGTCAATGAGAATATCAACCGACTGAAGCAGGCCATTGCACAAGGTGGCGAGCGTACCGCCGACTTGAGAAGCCGGCTCAGCACTTGGGAAGATAAACTGACCGCGGTTGAATTGATTGGCGACTACAGAGAGCTGCCTTCATCAGCACTTATTTCATTGCAAAATGACCGTGGTACATCGTATGACATGTACATCGCTGTACAAAATGAATTGAGTGCTGCTGTCAATGAGCTTCGCAATAGCCTTTCACAGGAAAAATTCGGTATCCCCTACAGCGAATTGAACCCCCTCAATGAAGATGATAAACCCAAAATCAAAGCCATCAGGGCGGTGTATCCCCAGCGTATTTCGGAAGCAGAGCCTAAAAATATAGGGCAGTAAATGATCCCAAAGCCATGAGTAAATTTTCAAGAAAAGGGAAGAAAAGAAACCCTCAGATTTCCACCGCTTCACTTCCTGACATTATCTTCATGCTCCTGTTTTTTTTCATGGTGGTAACCGTGATGCGTGAAATGGATCCGAAGGTGAAGATTGTGCAGCCCAACGCCACAGAAACTGAAAAACTTCAGAAAAAAGCTTTGGTTGATTACATCAATGTAGGACCGCCGGTAGACCTAAGGTATGGTACCGAGCCAAAAATACAGCTCGACGATGCCTTTGCGGAGGTCAATGATATTCCAGTGTGGGTGAAAGCCAACAGGGAAAAAAGGAAGGAGGCCGAGCAGCTGTTGATTACCACATCGATGAAGGTGGACAAGAAGACCAAAATGGGCATTGTCACCGACATCAAGCAAGAACTAAGAGAGTCAAATGCATTGAAAATCAATTATTCGACCATGCAAGGTTCGGTTGTGGACCGCTAAAAGACAAGGTTGTTATTGCTATAATGAAAGGGTCTCTGGGAAGAGGCCCTTTTTTTAGTTGAAGCTCCGCACGGATGAACGCTTGATGTACCAAGCCAATCCCACTGCAATGGGAACTGTGCCTGCCAAAGCAACCCAATACATGGTTTCAGGCCTGAATGCATCCAGCTCTTCCGAAAGTGCACCGGTGGCAATGAGATACATCAATAGCAGCGCCACAGCATTGTTGGTAAAATGGGCTATAATGGGCACCCACAAGGATTTGCTCCATACGAACAGATAGCCCAGCAAGGCGCCGAGCACCAGTCTTGGCAGGAATCCGTAAAACTGAAGGTGGATGGCGCTAAAAAGTATGGCCTGTGTCCACACAGCCACGTGCACCTTACCCGACCATGAATGCAAGATGCGCTGTATGAGCCCCCGAAAGATCATTTCTTCCCCTATGGCCGGTATGGCCGCCATCACCACAAGGTTGACCATGAGAAAGCGCAAGTCGGGAACCCCGGTGAGCGTTTGGGTAAGTTCGGCTGCTTGCTCTTCCATACGCTGCAGTGCTTCCTCCAAGGGCGCCAATGCTGCTGGCAAACGCATAAGTTCATTGAGCCAGGCCATGGCATTGACTGCAGGTATACACAGCAGCATGATGGGTGGGGCCAAGAGCAGTATCTTCACCGGTACGCGCCGGATGCCGAGTACTTCGCGGGTGTCGTGGTGTGCCAGGCTTGCAAAAAGCAATGCCGGCACCACAAAAAGGCCCAGATGCTGAAAGAACAACAACGTCCAATTCACGTAAACCTTGTTGAGGCCTTCCACAGCATTGATGCTCTCAGGATCAGTGAAGAAGCTCACTCCCCAAACCAGGGAGGTAATACCCTGCGCCATGAGCATAAATACCCCGAGGCACATGAAGGAAAGCAGAAAAAGGAGGAGGAGCTTCAGAAAAGGATCAGCCGATGCAAAAGGCCTTGAACGCATGTACTTGAATTTCGTAAATTTGCAGCTGTAAAAAGATGGTAAAGATAGGCAATATTGAGCTCGGGGAGTTTCCACTGCTGCTTGCTCCGATGGAGGATGTAAGTGACCCCCCCTTCAGGGCACTGTGCAAGCAACACGGTGCTGACGTGATGTATACAGAGTTCATTTCATCCGAAGGGTTGATACGCTCGGCTGCCAAAAGCATGCAAAAGCTGGACATTTATGAGTATGAACGCCCTGTAGGCATCCAGATTTTTGGCAGTGACCTGGAGGCCATGATGGAATCCACCAGGATAGTAGAAGCCACTGGCCCCGACATCATTGACATCAATTATGGCTGCCCTGTGCACAAGGTGGCCTGCAAAATGGCTGGTGCCGGCATCCTTCAGGATGTGCCCAGAATGGTGAAACTCACCGATGCTGTGGTCAAAAGCACCTCCCTTCCCGTCACCGTAAAAACACGGCTGGGCTGGAGCGAATCCACCAAGTACATTGTGGATGTGGCCGAACGCCTGCAGGATGTTGGCATTCAAGCCATTTCTATCCATGGCCGCACGCGGCAGCAAATGTACAAAGGGGAGGCCGACTGGACGCTTATCGCAGAGGTGAAAAACAATCCGCGCATGCACATCCCGGTATTCGGCAATGGCGATATTGACAGCCCTGAGAAGGCCGTGGAATACCGCAACAAATACGGAACCGACGGCGTGATGATCGGCAGGGCGAGCATAGGCTATCCATGGATATTCAATGAAATAAAGCACTTTATGCGCACTGGCCAGCACCTCCCCCCGCCTACACTTGAGGACCGTGTGGATGCAGCCCTTCAGCACTTGGACATGGGCCTGGCATGGAAAGGCCAAAAGCTGGGTGTGCTTGAAATGAGGCGGCACTATGCCAGCTACTTTAAAGGGATGCAAGGATTTAAGGAGTACCGGGTGCGCCTGGTCAGTGAGGATGACCCTGCGGCAGTGCGGTCGACCTTGTTAGAAATCAAGGAGAATTTTGCAGAGTACAGTTTTGCTTGAAGCAAAATAGCAAGCGGCATTCTTCAGATTCAAGGCATGAATTGCTTAGGGCGGGAAAGGTAGCCCATTCCGGATTGGGGCTGCAGTCTTTCCCGCAGCCGTGTTTTACCATGGTCATGCCCCCATGCTTCAGCACCATGTAGAGGGTGGCCAGCACGGCAGCGGATTCCGTACAAAAAACATGTTCATTCAGCCAGCCACTTGCTTAGACAGGCTGCTCTTAAAATATTTTCAATGGACAGGAGCGTTTGGGTTAAAAAGAAAAAATTAACGTAAATCCCAAAAATTTCATCTTTTTTTGTTAAGTTCGTTCAACCAATTAAATCAATCATATGAAAACTAACCGATTCCAGAGCACTCTAGTCAGAGCATTCGTTCTCACGTTCATTCCTTTTTGTGCACATTCTCAGCCATTTAGCCCCCCCCCGCAAATGAAAATCCCTTAATTACTGCCTATAGAAATTACGATCTGTTAATGAGTAATCCCGACACAGGCCTGTACAGCGAAAAAAAGGCTGCCCAGCGTTGGATGACTTATGTGCTTCCGTACTTCGAGGTAGAGAATGGAGAGCTTTCCAATAGAGCATTTGGAGAGGCGATGAAAGCTGCCCTCTCAAGTTCATCGGGCTGCACCAATGATCCCTCTGCCTGGGTAAGTGATGGGCCAATGGGTATGGATGATTGGTCAGGGCCTTCCGGTCGTATCCAAACTTCCGGCGGCTGGGTCGATGGAGTCTATAACAACCCAACCACACCTAACATTTTTTTAATTGGCACACGTACTTCAGGCATCATGCGTACTACTGATGGGGGCCAAAGCTGGGTATGCGTTACTGACGGTCTTGGTTTTCCAGTTTTAGGTACCCGGCGTATGGTTGCTGCACCTGACAATTCTAATTACATTATCGTCGCTACAGGCGCTGAATTTATCAATGGCGGTCTGATTTTTAGCGCCGACAATGGACTAACCTGGAACAATGTAGAGCAAGAATTGCCACAATTCTATTGGTTAGATTTTCATCCCTCAGTCAACGGGTTGATGTTCGCTACTTCAAAAGAAAACATTTACTATTCTACCAACTACGGCGTGAATTGGAGCGTGCTTGGTGCACCCTTAAGCTACGATCCTGAACATAAGCATTTGGACAAAATAATTATTGTAAATAACCGCATATATTTCAATACCGCGTATCCATACGACGAAAAATCAGAGCTCTATAGAGCTGATATCACATGGAATGGAGGGGCGGTAAGCGCTGTTTTTTCCAACGACATATCTCAAACCATTCTTCCATCGGGACCAACAGCCAATGAAACTAAGGCCGTGCGGTTCTCGAATGCTGTGGGCAATCGATTTATGGTCCAAATACGTGTAGGAAATCAGCCAATTTACACACTTGGAACACAAAATGGGGGCAATATGTTCTTGAATGTTGGTCACGCCCTGTCAATTGATCTTCCAGATAAAAATGAGCTGATCGTTTCGGTGACGGATCCTCTCGTATACTACCATGGAACAGTGGCGCACATGAGGCGATATAAAATTGGCGTTTCTGGCTCCACTGTAATTCAAGGAACCCAAGGATCCAATGGTCACCATGATGACTATCGATCATCGCAAATTTTAATTGTGAATGGCGAAGAAAGGCTCGTTCTGGGCAATGATGGTGGAGTGGGTGTAGTATATGATGCACTGGCTCCCCAGCCTACCATTACTGGAATAAATGGAGACCTTTCAGTCAACTTAATTCATGCATTCGACATTCACGAAAAAACTAAAAGATCTGTTTATGCTTTTCAAGATCATTATATGATTTATCGCGATCGAGACGGCAGTTTTTCCAACAGATTTTTGCAAGAAGGTTCTGCAGCGCTCACGCAACAATTTAATCATGACGCAATCGTTGGTGAATACGTGACTTTGGGAATCATGGATAAACCCAATTCTCCAAATAAAATAGTGGCTGCGCCAGGCACCAATTCTCCGGGCAGTCTTGGAAATGGTGCAACCTATTTAGGGGGCTACTTCACAACTTACCGCCATTTCCCTGAACGATTTGCGCGCGGGCTTGCATCCCAATGGACAGGTGACGATCCTAAAGTCCGTATAACTTATGCAGGAGTCGCGTTAAATCGCGCAAAACTTGTTTCAGAAATAAGGTACATTGAATTGTGTAAGGGAGATATTGGACCCGTTGCCATATGCGAAAAAAATCCCTCGGTGATCTATGCTGCCGAAAGATCCAGGCTAGGCATTGAAAGTGGATACGATCATATCCTTTTTAAATCCACTGATGATGGAATTACGTGGGAAAGTATATCTGGTGCCCCAGTAAGTGGCCAAACAAGTCCCTTGAGAAATCTTCTTAGTTGGAGACATATACGTTCTTTGGCTGTGAATCATGCAGACCCTGATATTCTGTATTGCGGTATCGGCGGAAGATATTCAAATGGGCCACTGGAACCCGATGCAGAACGTGTATTTAAGTCAATCGACGGAGGTGGTAGCTTTTTTGACTACTCCGAGGGATTACCATTCCTTCCGATCGAAAGAATGCTTACCATAGACAGCAGCAATGAACTGGTTTTTTGTGGTACGAGTGCGGGGGTCTTTTATAGAACTAGTACAATGACACAGTGGGAGTGCTTTTCTAACGGATTGCCAAATGTGCAAATTACAGGAATGAAATACGATTACTGTGACAACATGCTTTACGTATCCACATACGGAAGAGGTATGTGGAAAACACCCATGAACCTGAGCACATCAAGCGGCACCGTAATTGAGATTGCACAAGACACAATTTGGGATACAGACAGAGGTATTTTCGATGACGTACTTATTAAGGCCGGCTATACACTCACTATTACAGCTTCGGTTGCCATGGGCAAAATGAAAGGCATCAGGGTTGAGCCAAACGCCCAACTCATAGTTGATGGTGGCACTATCACCAGTTTTTGCAATAGTCCTTGGAGAGGCATAGAAGTACACGGCAACACCTCCCAACACCAACAACCTCACTCCGGCGGACAATACCACCAAGGCCGTGCCATATTCAACCGCGCGGTGATTGAAAACGCGTGGCAAGGGGTGATGAACTGGAAACCCGACGACTGGGGCTCACGCGGAGGCATCATACAGGCCAGCAATACCACCTTTAGAAACAACCGGATCGATGCCATATTCATGGCTTACCAAAACTTTTCTCCTTTCAACCCTGCTGTTAACACTTCCGAGCAAAGCTTCTTCCTTGAGTGCGACTTTATACTGGACAACGACTACTTAGACGACCCCAACCAGTTGCCCCCGCGACCCCGTATTACCATGTGGCGCACCGACCGCCTCCGCATTCAGGGCTGCAACTTTACCAATACACAAACGGTGGATGCATCCGAGAAACGCAGCCGCGCCATCTACAGCCATGATGCGAACTACCTGATTACTGAGTACTGTCCAGGCATTGTATACCCTTGTCCCGAGCAAAACAATATACCCAACCGCTTTACCGGCTGGCACAAGGCCATAGAAGCCCTTGAAACAGCAAGCTCCAGGCCCATCACCGTGCGCAACTCCGTGTTTGACGAAAACATGATAGGTGTGGAACTTGGCGGCGCAGATTACAGCCAGATTTACAAGAACGACTTTAATCTGGGGGGGCATCCCTTCTCTACTTTTCCTGATGCAGTTGTTGCAGATGAAAACCACCTCGGAATCTTCGCCAACGAGACCTACCACTTTTCTATCGAAGAAAACACCCTGACCCGCCCTGCGCAAGGTGCACCTTTCGATGGCCACGGCATATTGGTATTCAATAGCAAAGGAGCCAACAATGTGGTGTACAAAAACAACCTGAGCAATCTGAAAACGGGAATAAATGGGTGGCAGGTTAACCGCAATATCAATGCCGAAGGAGGCGCTCAGCCGTATTATGCAGGATTACAGTATATCTGCAATCAAAATCAACAGAATTTTGTTGACTTTGAAATAAGTCGAACTGGTATTGAAAGCGACTTTGGTTGGAACAACAACGGCATTCGTCTTGGGCAGGGAAGCAGCAATCCTCCAAGAGCCGCTGCCAATACTTTTTCAGGTGGAAATCCAGACCCACTTGTTTTTACTCATTTCACGATTAATTCATACGGTATCTATGGGTACTTTCATTTTGGTTCAGGTGGACCAACGACAAATGAAATAGGGCCTGGTGACATGGGAATCATACCGATTAATATCACCAACAACTGCCCGAGCAACTACACCACCGGGATACTCACCGGCCTTACCGGCAAAACCCAGCTTCTGCAAAAGAAAGCCGAGTACGAAGGCATGCTCTATGCTTACAACCAGCTTATAGACAATGGCAATACCCCTGCCACGGTCACCGAAGTAGAGCTTACCTGGCCACAGCAGGCCTGGCAACTGCGCGATCAGTTGATGCAGCGCGCTCCCTACAATTCTGAAACGGTGCTTATTGCTGCCATTGACCGCAACATCATGCCACACGCCATGCTGCTCGAGGTACTGCTGGCCAATCCTGATGCACTGCGCAGCGGCAATGTGATACGCCGCGCGGAGACCGTGCCCAGCCCGCCCATGCCACAGTATATGATAGACCTGCTCTGGGCAGCACGCAACCAAAGCACGCTTCGCACGGCGATGGAAAGCACCATGGCCGAGCTCTTTGCCGACCTGGAGCGTTCGCAAAAAATCATACTCACCCAAAAGGCTTTTGCCGACAGCACCTACAGCGCTCCGGACAGCACATTGTATTATCTCTCAAAGGTGAAAACCGTAGAAGGCAATTACAGCCGTGCGGCAGCGCTCGCCGAGCGCCACATGTATACCCAAGCCATCGCATTGGTAGACAGTATGCAGCTACACTACAAGCTAAGCAACGAGCGCCTTACGGAAATGAATGCGCTCAAAAATCTGTACACCCTCATGGCCGGTGCCCACGGTGCCGGGCTTACCATTGCCAACCTCGACAGTGCAAGGGTGCAGGGCTTGCGCCAAATGGCGGAAAACCCCACAGCAGGCATTGCCGCGAAAAAAGCGCAAAACGCCCTCTGCTTTCACTACCAGATATGCTATAATGCCCAGGGACAGCCGAAGAGCAATGCCTCACCACACAAGCCACAGGCAACCTACGAAGAATTGGTAGCAAAGCTGAACACCGTGACTGCCTACCCCAACCCTTCAGACCAATATGTAACCATAGCCTACACCTTACTGCATGCCAAAGAGCAAACTACTCTACAAGTATTTGATGCCACCGGCAGGCGAATAGAAAGTCGCACACTCGGCAAAGT
>DAIOTP010000055.1:0-19935 GCA_036751905.1 Cryomorphaceae bacterium | reverse complement strand
TTCTGTAATATGGCCAATACAGCAACTATTTCAATGATATAGCCAAGAAATAAAAAAATTGAAAAAAGGTAGCTTGTTGAATTGAGTATGATTTCTTGAAAATACACCGGCTTCCCAGTCACATATAGATGTTTGGAAAGGTGGTAGGCCAGGCTGTTGGGATAAAACACTGTGATTTCACCGTTCATGCTTTGAGATAAGATTCCCCAGAATTTAAAAATCCCGGAAAATGTATAGGTGGACAGTATGAACAGCTGAATTGATTTAAACAGCTTAGCCAACTTGCCTGGCTCATGGCTAACGAAAATAAGAAGAAAACCAATAACCAAACTGATGTGTAAATGATGATCAATCTTCCCAAAGGAATTGACCAAAGCGGTATAGTTGAAAAAGCCAATAAACAAGATTATTCGGAGTATCCTGTACTGCAAGCCAAACAACATGGCTACGAAGCTCACCAGAAAAAAGAAGATTAAAGTAAAATGAATGATGAACTCCCATTGGAAATGGACCATCCATTGTGTACACCATAATGGAATAAAGTAGCGTTCAGATTCGAGTAAATCTTTCCAAAAAGGCAATATGCTGTGTTGACTAAAACTTTGTAGGGAAAGGTAGAATATGAAAAAATAAAAAAATCTAATCGTGAGCTGGATGTTTGAAAAGTTATTTTCCTCTTGCTCAATGTTTTTATCTAGGTTATCAGTGATACGAGTGAACTTGGAGGCCAAATGCTTGAGCATAATCTATTTGATTTTCAAAATCATAGTCCGAGCCAATTTTTGTTGGTTAACAGCCTCCAAATAATCGCCTTGCAGCTGAAAAAGTTCAATGCTGTATGCGTTTGGAAAATGTTGTTCTAAAAAATCCGTACTGTAATCGCGCCCTGAGATAACTTGGTTTCCTAAGGCATTAATTTGGTTGTAATAGTACTTGCTTTTTATCTCATTGTTCTCAGGATTATTCTTGAGCAGTTGATAGCAATCATCAGAAGTCGTACAAATTTCACAATCAAACAGCGTGAAATTTTGGGTGATTTTGGAAAAAAGTTTAAAGGAAAAAAATGGAAAAATTTCTCCCCCCCCATGTTGTATTACAGGAATAAGTGCGAGGATGTAATACAGCATTAATCCACCAATTAAGTACTTGTAAAAACTTGACATTGTTTGGAATTTGAGAACAATGGATTTTACTTAAGCTTTGATATCAACTTCTTTGATCCAGGCCAAATCTACAAAATTCCCATTTCCAGATGAGGGTGTATAGTGAATGAGCCAATCCAAAAAAGTCTTGTTATTTAAAGCTGTCAATTTACCGTTTCTTCCAGGGGCTGAGGCAGCAGCTTGGTGAGCAGCAGGTCATATTGGGTGCCTCCGGTGCCAAACTGCAGAAATGCCTCATGTTGAGATGGGTCATAATTGCCTTCGTAAAGAATGTAGTAGGCATCGGGCTCCATTTCGTCAACGATGCGCAGCAGCTCGCCCCTTGTGCGACTTATCATAAAGGTGGTGGCATCATGGCAATAGCTGGGACTGAGCACATAGAGAGGCGCATCGCCTACGATGCGCAGCACCTCTTCACAGGCATCGCTTTGTGCCCTGCCTTTGCTATCGCGGTTGGGAAGCAGCAGCCAATTGTAGCCTATGCGCACCACAAGCAGGAAGCATGCAAGAATGAGCAGTCTTCGCTGGGGTATTTTTGCGTAAAGCAAAAACAGAAAAACAAGGCCCATCAACGCAACCAACCATTTGTAGCCGAAATAATTGATATTGAAAGGAGTGATGTAATAATACCCCACCACCGTTGCCGCAACCATCAAGCCCATGGCGATCATAAATACCAGTTCTAAAGTGCGGCGCATGGCTGCGCTGCTGAGCATGAAAGCCCGTATCAACACCGCCATGCACAGCGGGACAAACATAAACAGGTAGCGCGGATGCACCCCGGGCGAAATCCAATACACCCAGAGGTTGAGCGCAATAACCATGGTGGCATAGCGCAGAAAATCATCTTGCCAAAGTTTGCCCAAGGTTTTTTTGCTGAAAAGCGCGAGCACGAACAACGTCCATGGCGCAAAATGATAAAGCTGTTCCAGCGGAAATGTCAGCAGTCCGAGCACCGTTTCCCAAAAACCGTACTCGATGGGTGTGCGTTGGCTGCTCTGAAACCAGGTATACTCCATCACAGTGGCAAACGAACCCGGATTCACACCGGTGTAGAGCCAATAATAAATCCCTACAGGCAAGAGAAACACCAACACCCCCAGGAAGTTGGCCGGATGAAATGGAAGCTTCCACTTTTTTGCGTAAAGCGCAAACGCCAGTATGGTAAAAAACTGAAATACCAGAGACGGCAAGCCCTTTGTGAGGTAGGCCGCCGCTGTCACAGCGTAGGTGATGAGGTACATGGCCCAGTAACGCTGCTGCCTGCCCAGATGGTAAAAGAGGAGGAAATTGACAAAAATCAGCACAGAAAACCAAACGTCGATGAGGCCCAGAAAGGAGTCGTAGAGAATAATGCGGCCCGTGGTGGTGGTAGCCAAGGCAGTAAGGGCCGCCTCCTGCTTGCCCAATACACCGCGCAGCATGCGGTATACCACCCAAGTAAAGAGCATGACCGAAAGCACCATGGGTAGCCTTACGGCAAATGCCGAATAGCTGCCCAACAATTTGAACGAAGCCACGATAAGCCAATTGAACAAGGGAGGCTTTTCATAGTACCATTCCCCATTCAGGGTAGGTGCAAGGTATTGCTTGCTGATGATCATTTCCAGCGCCACCAAGGCGCGCCGGCTCTCGTCGGTATGGACAAAAATATGGTGGGCTCCCAAATTGACGAAGAGGGCTGGCAGAAGCAGTATGGCAAATATCCAGTACCAGGTGCGTTCTTGTTGAAAAAGCTTCAGAGGCATGCGATTTGTTGCCGCAAAGAAAGCGAATTGATGGGCAATGTAGCACAAGCTTGTGCGCACATGGGTGGGTTTGAACAGAAAAACCTTTTTGCAAACGTGTTTGAATGGTAGATTTTTGGTCTACCGGCCCAGGATGATTCAGGTGAATAGATGCATCATTTCATGCCGTCCTTGGATCTCAAATATTGGCTCGAAGGCCGTGTAGCGTTCTGCAATTACAAAATTCTTGAGTCAATGAAAAACAGCTGAAACCCGCGCCAAATGGGCATCTATCCGTTTGTAAACGTTTATAAACGGATATAAACGTTTATCATACGGCTACAATTCTCAAGCCACTTCACCTTTGCATCGGCACTTAACAATGGTGCTCCATCATAAAATTCATGAACAGGCCTGTGGGCCACAAAACCATTTAAACCCATGAACAATCTCGTGAACAAAGTAAACCTCATCGGCCGTCTGGGCCAGGATCCTGAAGTAAAGCAACTTGAAAAAGGCAGCAAAATGGCCCGTTTTTCGCTCGCCACCGACGACAGCTACCGCGATGCTCAGGGCAACAGGGTAGAGAACACACACTGGCACACCATCGTAGCATGGGGTCCGGCAGCCGAACGCGTAGAAAAAGTGCTTAAAAAAGGCCGGTACGTCGCCATCGAAGGCAAGCTGGTAAGCAACACCTATACAGACAAAGAGGGTATAAAGCGGTACAACACCGATGTACACGTAGGCGACTTTCTGGTCTTGGATCCCAAGAAAGAGGCGTAAACACATGAAGATGGCAGCGCTTCCGGGCGTTGCCATTCCTATTTATATCCCAAACGACCATGCCCATGTCCATGCCCATATGCGCTTCCGCAGCCGAACCCCGACCCCAACGCTCATGGCCTCCGAATCACGCAAAACCTGAGGCAAGAAGTAAAGTATTACCTTCACCGGCGTTGAAAATACTGCCCATGGAAGCCCGCGACATCGACCTCCTCGACATAGCCGCCCGTATGGTGAACAATACCAACCGCCACATTTTCCTCACCGGAAAGGCGGGAACGGGCAAAACCACATTTTTGCACGGACTTGCAAAGAGCACCCACAAAAACCACCTCATTGTAGCTCCCACTGGCATTGCTGCCCTCAATGCCGGAGGTGTAACCATACATTCACAATTTCTGCTTCCCTTCGGAAGCTTCATTCCTGGGGAGCGCCTTGAAAACCATGCTGGAGGTGCATTTTATACCCGTCACGACCTCGCGCGAAGGCATCCACTGAACAGCGCCCGAAAAAAAGTACTGCGCAGCATCGACCTGCTAATCATTGATGAGGTGAGCATGCTCCGCGCCGACCTGCTCGATGCCATTGATGCCCGCCTGCGCAGCGTGAAAGGCAATTTCAAGCAAGCTTTTGGAGGTGTGCAGGTGCTCATGATCGGTGATCTGTACCAGCTGCCACCCATTGTAAAAGACGATGAATGGCACGTGCTTCGACATTTCTATGGCAGTGCCCATTTCTTCGAGTCCAATGCGCTCAAGCACCATGGCTTCGCCTATGTGGAGTTAGAAAAAATATTTCGTCAAAGCGATGACCGCTTTATAGCACTGCTCAACAACCTGCGCAACAATACTTGCACCCAAGCCGACCTCGATGCACTGAATGCCCATTACACGCCGGGGGCCGAAGCCGAAGATGGCGTGGTGACCCTCACCACCCACAACAGGCAGGCTGAAACCATCAACCAAAAAGAATTGGAATCACTCCCCTCTGATCCAATAAGTTACCACGCAGAGGTGGAGGGCGATTTTCCAGAGCACCTCTTTCCTTTGCCAGCCAGGCTCGATTTGAAGGTGGGTGCACAGGTCATGTTTGTGAAAAACGACACTTTCGAAAAACGCTACTACAACGGAAAGCTCGCCCGTATCACTAAGCTGGATGCGGAGGGCATAACCGTGCTTCCTCAGGATGAAGAAAAGGAGCTCCGCATAGGCATGGTCGTATGGGAAAACAAACGCTATAGCATCAACGAATCCTCCGGAGGCCTTGAAGAGGAAGTGATAGGTACCTTTAGCCAATACCCCATCAAAACAGCCTGGGCCATTACTGTGCACAAAAGCCAGGGGCTCACCTTCGACAAGGCCGTGATCGACGTTGGCCAAGCCTTTGCACCCGGACAAGTATACGTGGCGCTGAGCAGGTTGCGCTC
Source organism: Cryomorphaceae bacterium (assembly GCA_036751905.1). Lineage (GTDB taxonomy): Bacteria > Bacteroidota > Bacteroidia > Flavobacteriales_D > Cryomorphaceae > T3Sed10-241. Next base: position 14,833 of record DAIOTP010000055.1, on the reverse strand, counting down.
ACTCGATGGGCTTCAGCTGCTCCGGCGTTTGCAGCCAAACGTGATCAGCAGTGATGCAGAGGTGATGCGGTTCTCGGACAGCCGCAAAGACCAGGCTCCTCTGCCACAAGTGCTCAGGGAAGGCCAGGCATCTTACCTGCGTGAGGCGCTCAAGTCCACATTCGACTTTACGGACGTGCAAAAGCAACTCCAGTACATTCTCGAAAAAATGGGGGGCAGCCTCGATTTTGAAGATGCTGAAATGAACATTGCCGTCGAAGGTTTGCTTGCCAAGCTGCGCACAGAGGAAGAAAACACAAGAAAATTTCGCGGACAGATTGAGCACCTGCTTTACCACCAGGATTATCCCGTACTGAAAGCGCGCATTGAAAAGGCCGAGGGCTACTACCTCAGCTTCTTAAAGGACTGCCACCTCTACCTGCTCATCCATATTGGTGAAGTTGAAATGCTGAGCCGCACCAAAACATACCTCAATTTGCTTCAGGAAGCTGAGCAATTGTTTCATTATCAAATTGGCCAATTGCTCAAAGCCCGGCACCTCACCTCTTGCATTGCCAATGATGAGAATGTAAGCCGCAATCCAGCCATCGCTGACAAGCACAAAGCCATGCGCGAAGCGCTCTACGAAAAAGCCCGGGCCCACATCATCGAGAATCCAAAAAACCTCAAAAGCAAATCGGGACGCAAACGCAAACCCGCATCCACCGCGGCAGGCCTACCGAAAAGCAAGCTACCCAAAGAGAAGAAACCAAACACCTACCTGGAGACCAAAAAGCTGCTCGACGAAGGCAAAACGGCACAGCAAATCGCCGAAACCCGGGGACTTGCGCTCGGTACCATAGAGAGTCATTTTGCGCGTCTGGTATCTGACGGCGCAGCGGATATTGGGCAATTTCTAAGTCAAGACGAAATAGCTGCCATACGCACCTGTTTCGATCCAAAAGAAAAAACCAATTTGGGCGAGGCATTCGAACGTTCTAAAGGAAAATACAGCTATGGGAAGCTGCGTATGGTGCAGGCGCTCATTGAGATGGAGCAAGAGCAGGAAGAAACATCGAAAAAAGAATAAGGGCTTTGACCGAGAGGCAGCAAATGTCTCTTTCTGCTGACTACGCATTGCATCAAAATAAAAAAACCCTGCTCGGATGAGCAGGGCTGGTTATGGCTGATTGGTTACATCAACGCTTCAACGCAAATTGAAATTGAGATTAAGCTGGTAGCGCGATTTCACAGGCTTGTTGGCCTTTATGGCTGGCTGCCAAAGGGGCATATTGCTGACGAGTTCACGCGCTGATTGAGCAAACGCTTCACTCGGCGCGTCAATCACAACGATGTTTTCTAAATGTCCATCGGGCATAATGTCAAACTGTACTTTCACCATGCCATTCTTCCCACGTTTGCGCTCAACGTCGGGATACGCCATATACCGCTGAATATATTCCTCTACACTGTTGAAATGTGCTGTAGAAGCCAGGTAAGGCAGAGCATTGTAAGTGAGCTCGCTCACAGCAAGGTCGACTTGTTTAATGTTCTTAAATTCGGTCATGCCTACGCTCCCTGAATCATTGATATGGGCAAGTTCAGATTGGGCTTGAAGTGATATACCGCTGAATAAGATGAAACAGAGCGTTAAGAAAGTGGAGTGTTTAAGTGTGGCTAGGCTTTTCATGGCTATTGATTTGTGGTTGTTATCTTTTCCTGTGTGACCTTACAAAGGTGCTTCAGTTGACGAGGTAGGCCCTCGCCCATTTGGGTGATTTTCAAATTCGGTTTATTAAATGTCCTGATTGCATGTAAAAACAACCGTTCATCCAATTTTTCAATGCTGCCGCAAGCCCTGAATTATATTTGAAGTCAAAACTGGAACAGCCATGAGTCAACCCACCTCCCCCATTGGCGCCAATGAGCGCATACCCATCATTGATGCACTTAGGGGCCTTGCCATTTTTGGCATTCTGATGGTTAACTTGCCCTTGATGTATGGCCCAATGAGCAATGTGCTGGTCAACCCGCATTTGGCCCTAACTCCGGCCGATCAGCTCGGCGAATGGATCATTAAAGTATTCTTTGAGGGCAAATTTTATGTCTTGTTTTCCGCGTTGTTCGGGTTTGGCTTTTACATATTTCTCAATAAGCCATCGGGCAGTCCTGAGCAAAATTTGAAGCGCTTCAGGCGAAGGTTGTTTTACCTCTTGCTCTTCGGTATTGCGCATGTGCACTTCCTTTGGGCGGGCGACATTCTTGTGTACTATGCACTCTTCGGCTTTGCACTCATAGCTTTCAGGAACAGCACTGAGCGCAGGCAAATAAGATGGGCCATTGCATTCATGCTCATCCCCATAGTGTTTGGACTTTTATTCTATGGTATGACGTGGCTTGGGTTGAATTCAGCGGAATCCCTTGAGGAAACACAGGCAGAAATCGCTGCCAACAACGAAGCACTCAACTCCCTCTACCAGGCCGCAATTGAGGCCTACAGCCAAGGAAGTTACACCGATACAATCCGCATGCGCTGGCGGGAGTACAGCCATTTGCTTTGGGGCATATTGTTCTTCTATCCAACCGTGCTTGCCATGTTCTTATTCGGTTATATCGCAGCAAAGCGCGGTTTGATCAGTCACTTCAAAGCGCACCTGATCTTCTGGCGCAAAGCGCTGCTGTGGGGCTGGTCACTGGGCTTGCCCCTGGCCATACTCTATGCATTTGCCATGCAGCAGGTACCTTCCGGTGATCAGAGTAGCGGCTGGAATGTCATCGCCACCGCAGCCCATATAGTTGGCGGTACGGTGCTGAGTCTCGGATATGTATCATGGATGGTACTGCGCTACGCCAATGGCCATACCCACTTTTTCGAAAACTATTTGGCCCCCGTAGGCCGCATGGCGCTAAGCAATTACATAGGCCATTCATTCATCAGCATCTGGCTTTTTCACAGCTTTGGTTTGGGCCTTTTCGGCAAAATAGGCGCTATGGAAGGTATCGGCATCGCACTGCTCATTTTTACTGCGCAGATTTTTATCAGCAGGTGGTGGCTTTCTCATTTCCGCTTTGGACCGCTTGAATGGCTATGGCGCTGCTTCACCTATGGAAAGTTGCAAGACATAACACGCGGAGAGCAAGAACAAACCATCAAGCAGCACACCGAATCATCCGCATAGATGGTGTGGAGTGGACCCATGACTTCTTCAAGCTCCCGAAAACGTATCGAATTGCAAAATTTTCACAATGCCAAAGGCCTTAGGATTGCAAGGCTGATAACCCCCTTTAACTATCTTCGCGCTTTTGTGTTAATACGCCCATGACCAAAAATGTCCGTGGTGCCCAAGCCCGGTTTGCTTTCAGCCTATACCTGATCCTCGCAGGCATCTTTATCGCTTGTCTTGTAGGTGGCAACCTGATCTTCCAAAAATTCTTCTACTGGCAGCCGCTCAGCTTTTTAAACCCCTCGCCCGAAAGTTGGTATGCAGGTATGGCGAGCTTCCGGTTCGAACTTTCAGTGGGCATCATCCCCTACCCGCTTACCTTTCTTATCACCGACATTGTGAGCGAAATATACGGGCGAAGAAAAGCCAATATGGTGGTATTCTCCGGTTTGGCTGCTACTTTGTTTGTCTTTTTGCTCATCCTTCTCGCCGAATGGGCGCCAGCCACCGACTTCTCGCCTGTTGACGACGAGATGTTCAACAAAGTATTTGGCTTTACCGGACTGGCCCTCACGGCAAGCATGACAGCCTACTTGCTGGCGCAGTTGGTGGATATCCGGATCTTCCATTTCTGGAAAAGGATTACCAAAGGACGCATGCTCTGGGTGCGCAACAACTTCAGCACCATCAGTTCGCAGCTTATCGACACCACCGTGGTGTTGTTGCTCCTGTGCGGTTTCAATGCCATTCCCTGGGATTTATTTTGGGGTTTACTCTGGAATGGTTTCTTTTTCAAAGTATTGGTTGCCGCTTTTGATACACCGCTGTTTTATGTCACAACATCCATCTTGCGAAAAAAACTGGGCCTATCGCTGGCTGAAGAGGTGGAATTCATCAGCGAATGAATCCAACATTGAAGCAGGTATAACCTGCACGCAAGCGCTGAAATGTCTATTTTTGCCAGTGTTTTTTATCAACCGGTACACATGTTGAAAATCAGACCGTTCCTTCACACTACTTTTTTGTTTGTTCTCAGCTTGGTCACCCTCTCAGTCCATGGCCAGGTGTATGCCCCCGTATCCTGGTCATTTGCCGAAAAGGCATTGGACAAGGGTGAGGTAGAACTGTCGCTGACCGCCGATATGGAACCCGGCTGGCACATTTATGCCATGGATCTGCCCAGTGATGAAGGCCCCATCGCTACTGCATTTGAATTTGCTGAAAGCAGCAATTACCTATTGACAGGAAGCATCATAGCCCCCAAATACAAAACGGCCTATGATCCCAACTTTGCGATGCAGCTCAACTATTACGAGAAGCGCGCCACATTCAAGCAATTGCTCACCCGCCAATCCGAATCCGCATTTGCCGTGAAGGGCATGCTCACCTACATGGTGTGCAATGACCAGATGTGCCTGCCGCCCGATGATGTGGATTTCAGCATCGCTGTGGCAGCGGGAAAAGCTGCCGCCGCTTCTGCAAAAAAACCAGAAACTGCCAATGCCGCCGAAGTACCCGGTGCTGGATTTATGCCGGCGAATACCACGGCAGGCAGCGATGGCATGCCAGGTGGCCAGGTAGCTCAAGGGCAAATAGAACAACCCGTGCGCTGGACCATCACCCTGGAACGCGAAACGGCCACCTCCGCCACCATCCTGGCCGAGGCCAGCATTGACGGCGGCTGGTACGTGTACGGCACTGAACTTGACGGCGACATGGGTCCTTTACCGACAACTTTCACCTTCGCTGATACTTCAAATTTTAGCCTCGATGGGCCACCCGTCGCGGAGGGCATCAAGCGAAAGTATGACCTTGTTTTTGAAATGGAGCTCGACTACTTTTCCGAAAAGGCCACCATCCGCCAGCACATCCTCAAGCACAACGACAAACCGCTTGACCTTTCTGGCTATCTCACCTTCATGACTTGTGACAACCACCGCTGCCTGGCACCTGAAGATGTAGATTTTAGCTTTTCGCTGGCCAGGGCTTCAAGCGGTTTTGAGGCCACCATCACTGAAGGTGGCGTGGGCGACGACAACATGAGTTATTGGAGCATCTTCATCATCAGCTTTTTTAGTGGCTTCCTGGCCTTGCTCACCCCCTGCGTGTTCCCGATGATTCCGCTCACAGTGAGCTATTTTACCAAAACCAGCAAAAGCAAAGCCGCCGGTGTACGCAACGCCGCCATATACGGTGCCAGCATTGTGACCATATACGTGGTGCTTGGCGTAGTGGTCACTGCCATTTTCGGCGCTTCGGTGCTGTCAGAGCTCAGTACCGACCCTTGGTTCAACGTTTTCTTCTTCCTCTTGCTGCTGGTCTTTGCCATCAGTTTTTTGGGCGCTTTTGAAATTACCTTGCCTGCCTCGTGGATCAACAAAGCCGACTCGGCCGCCGACAAGGGCGGTTATATCGGCATTTTCTTTATGGCGTTCACGCTGGCGCTTGTGTCCTTCTCATGTACAGGGCCTATTGTGGGTACTCTGCTGGTAAAAGCTGCCAGCACCGGCGGCACTGCTCCGGCCGTGGGGATGCTGGGTTTTAGCCTTGCCATTGCCCTGCCCTTTGCCCTTTTTGCCGCTTTCCCGGGGTGGCTCAACACGCTGCCACAATCGGGTGGCTGGCTCAACAGTGTGAAGGTGAGCCTTGGATTCCTGGAGCTTGCACTGGCATTTAAGTTCCTGAGCAATGCCGACATGGTGCTGCAATGGCGCCTGCTGGAGCGGGAGGTATTTCTCGCCATCTGGATCATGATATTTGGCACATGGACGCTTTACCTTCTCGGCAAAATTCGCTTGCCCCATGACACCAAGCTGGAATCGATTGGTGTCACAAGGCTGTTTTTTGCACTGCTTACCGGCATATTCACCATTTACATGGTGCCTGGCATGTGGGGCGCCCCACTGAAAATCATCAGCGCCTTTCCCCCTCCCATGCACTACAGCGAAAGCCCGCACGGTGTGGGCTTTACAGGCGGTGGCGGCTCCGTGGCTAGCGGTGCCTCCTCTACACCTGAATCAAGTGATCAGTACCTCGGCCCACAGGGAATCTACGTTTACAAAGATTACGATAAAGGAATGGCTGCCGCCAAAAAAGCCAACAAGCCCCTGATGCTCGACTTTACCGGACACGCCTGCGTAAACTGCCGCAAAATGGAGGAGCAAGTATGGAGCGACCCTGAAATAAGGCGCAAGCTCGCCGAGGATGTGGTGCTCGTGAGCCTCTACGTGGATGAAAAGACTCCACTCCCCGAAGCCGAACGCCTGGAAGTAGAGCTCACCGGCGGCCGCAAAAAGAAGCTCCGGAACGTAGGCCACAAATGGGCGGCCTTCCAGGAGCAGCGCTACGGCATCAACGCCCAACCCTATTACGTGCTGCTCGACCACAACGAACAAATGCTCAACGAACCTGCCAACTTCCAGGACTATGGCGAAATCAAACTCTTTGACGACTGGTTGAAGCGGGGGATTGGTAAGTTTGGACTGTAGTAAGTCGCTGGTCAATAGTCACTAGCCACTAGTTGCTGGTCGCTAGTGACTATTGACCAGCGACCAGAGACCATAAAAAATGAACAAGGCAGAAGATTACCTGAACATCAACCGTAAGTCATGGAATGAGCGCACAGAGGCGCACATGAAGTCGGACTTCTATGACCTGGAGGGCTTCCTGAATGGCGCCAACTCCCTGAACAGTATTGAGCTCGACTTGCTGGGCGACGTAGCAGGCAAGCGCATCCTGCACCTTCAATGCCACTTTGGGCAAGACAGCATTTCGCTGAGCCGTATGGGTGCTGAGGTATGTGGCGTCGATTTGTCGGATGTGGCAATAGACAAGGCCAGGGAATTGGCCACGCAATGTGGTACAAGCACACGCTTCATATGCTCCGATCTGTACGATTTACCCAAGCTCCTCTCGGAGCAGTTTGACGTGGTGTTTAGCAGCTACGGCACCATAGGCTGGCTGCCCAACCTCGACCGCTGGGCAGAGGTGGTGTCGACCTTCCTAAAGCCCGGTGGACATTTTGTTTTCGCTGAGTTTCATCCCGTGCTTTGGATGTTTGACGACAATTTTGAGAAGATCGTATACCCTTATCTCAACACGGGCCCCATCACCGAAACCCAAAGCGGCACCTATGCCGCCAAAGATGCCGACCTCAGCCTGAAGACCGTAACCTGGAACCACGGTCTGAGCGAGGTTATAAGCAGCGTGTTGAAGCATGGCTTGTCGGTCAAGGCCTTCCGGGAATTCGACTACTCTCCTTACGATTGCTTCAGAAATACCACAACAATAGGCCCCAAACAGCACCGCATCGCACATTTCGACAATAAGCTGCCCATGGTCTATGCCCTCCTTGCGGAAAAAGTGGGCTGAATGATGGAAGCCGTTAGGACTTGATGGTTCAGTTAATCTGATCCGAATTTCTGCACGTCTACTGTCTCTTTCGTGACTGATAGACAACTGAATAGACCTTTGGATAAAGTCTGGGCGTAGAATGCGAAACAAAAAAAGCCGTACCTTTCAGTACAGCTTTTTCACTTTAAGTGCCCAGGACTGGACTCGAACCAGCACGAGCGTAGCTCACCACCCCCTCAAGATGGCGTGTCTACCAATTTCACCACCTGGGCATTTTCGGGGTGCAAAGATATGTAAAAGCCACAATGCACAAACCTTCAATAAAAAAAAATCGCCGTCCAACATATTTTGAACGTTTCATCGTTCACCCATTCTATATTTGTATAGCCAAACTACAAGCATGTTGACCACTTACTAACAAACAATTATCATGCACCACCAACCAAAAACCGAACGTTCGAAACCGCTCTTTTCACACCCCTTGCTCGAAAAGCTTGCGCGCACACATATTTCAGTGCCATTGAGCATTTACGGTTTGGGCATTACAGCATTGCTGTATGTGGGATTTTCAAACAATTACTTCAATTTCGCACAAGGCATCAGTGTATTTGTGGCCGGACTCGCCGTATGGACTTTGTTCGAGTATCTGGCGCACAAGCATATATTTCACATGCTCCCTACCAACAAGTTCAAGGAGCGCGTGCAGTATACCTTTCACGGTGTGCACCATGAGTTTCCCCGCGACAAGGACCGCCTTGCCATGCCTCCGGCAGCCTCAATCATCATACTCACTGTGCTCTTTTTTCTGATCAAACTGGCCATCGGCAATTATGCCTATGCATTCTTATCTGGATTTGTCATGGGCTACTCACTTTATCTTTTCGTACATTATGCCGTGCATGCCTTCCCACCGCCCAAGAACTTTCTGAATGTGCTTTGGATCAACCACAGCATACACCATTACAAAAATGATGAGGTAGCCTATGGAGTAAGCTCACCCCTTTGGGATGCAATTTTTGGCACCCTCCCGGCAAAAACCTACAACAAGCGCAAACCCAAAGATGTGGTATCAAAAAATGCTACCAAGAATAGCGTTTACGAAAAGCCTGGGGAGTTGGTAGGCAACCATTAGTACCTACCAGGTGCTCAGCGCACCAAATCGGCCGAAGCCCGGAAATACTCAGGGTAAATGGGCTGCCCCGGCCGCTCAGCATTGATCCAATTCTTGTTGATGTCGTAAAAGCCCTTGGTGCAGTGCTGTATCACCACACTTGGACTGTGGCTCGACTTGACCCAGGCGAGCTCGGGCCACCAAGGAATATTTTTAAATACGTAGTTGCCATTGTTCATCAACCATATGGTGGGCGACGCTTTGGTAGCCACTTGCGTGAAAAATCCATCCACCTCCACCGTGGTACCAAAACTCCTGAACACAAAGCCACCTTCACGCGGTGCATGCTCCAAATGAAAGTTTTGAATGGCGAAAAATTTAGCAGTGGTGCATCCCTGCGCATCAAAAAATACGGCACGTTCATTCTCCCAACCTTCACTGATGCAGTCAAGGAGCCTAACGCCCGTGCTCTGTAGCACCTTAAACGAAGTTCCTGTAGCCCCCTTGCGGTTGTATACCCTGCAGCTGCGCAGCACGGTGTGGTTGCATTGTGAATTGTTGAAACTGGTACCCGGCCACACCTGCGCTTTGGAGTCGCCATCCACAGCTGTGCGCAACACAATACCGTCATGGAGTACATTCGTAACCAGTATATTTTCAAGGGTGCACATCAGGCAAAATACCAAATCGACCGCGGCTACCTCCTGCCCTATGAACTCTACATTGCGCACCACGGTATTGAAGCTGCTGCCTAAAAATACGCCACGCTGCCCACCCATAATCTGGCTGAAATTCTCAAGCAGGTACCGCGTCTTGTTGAATACCATAGCCTCCGACTGATTTGCCGGAAGGCTGTAGAACACAGGGAAGCTGCCCGCAGCTTTGATCACCGCCCCCTGCCCATCAATGATGACCAGGCCACCCGTGCGCGGCAGGTGCAGCGTATCACGCAGGTGGTACTCACCCGGTGTAAAACGAATGCGCTGCACCTTCCCTTCAGCCTTGAGGCTCCGAAATATAGCCGGCAGGTCATCGCCCGGCTTCAATGTGATGTCATAGGCAGTCTGCACCTGTTCCGCTTCCGCAAAATAGGAGGAATCGAAGGCATGACCCTTAGGGATGGTATCAGAAAGTTGCTGTGCCTCCAAATGCCCATCTTTGTGGCCACGCACACCATTGCTCGCGCTACACCCAAATTGCAAAAGTACAGCGCTGCACAAACACATGCTGCACATACGAAACTGAATCATTGAAGCCATGTCGGAATTCTTTAAAAATTTGAAAGTCATTGAACTCGCAAGTGTGCTTGCCGGACCCTCGGCGGGTATGTTTTTCGCTGAGCTCGGTGCAAAGGTGCTCAAAATTGAAAACAAAGCAGCTGGAGGGGATGCCACACGCGGATGGCGCCTCCCGGGCGAAAGCGCTGATGGGCCCTCAGCCTATTTCTGCGCCGTAAACTATGGAAAGGAGCACCGCTTCCTCGACTTGCGCAATCCTGAAGAGCGCGCCGAACTCTATCGAGAAGTGGGCGATGCGGACATTGTGTTGAGCAATTACCGCGCTGATACGGCTGAAAAGCTGGGGGTAGATGAGGCCGCGCTGAGGCACATTAAGCCCGACCTCATTTTCATACAGCTCGACGGCTTTGATGCATCTGACCGTGTGGCTTATGATGTAGTGCTTCAGGCCGAAACCGGCTGGATAAGCATGACGGGGCACCCTGAAGGCCCTGTGGCAAAGCTGCCTGTGGCCCTGATCGACCTGCTCGCTGGCCACCAGATGAAAGAGGCAGCCCTGCTTGCATTACTCAAGAAAGCCCGCAGCGGCGAAGGCTCCATGGTGAGGGTAAGCCTCGAAAAATCATCACTCGCAGCCCTTGCCAACCAAGCAACCAACTACCTGATGGGCGCGCATGTGGCCCAACCCATGGGCACCGCCCACCCCAACATCGCACCCTATGGCGACAGTTTTCTCAGTGCCGATGCAAAGCGCGTATTGCTTGCAGTAGGCAGTGATGCCCAATTTGCCAAACTGTGCCAACTGCTTGGTGCTCCCGAGATGGCGGAACAGACTCAATTTGCCTCAAATGCACAAAGGGTGATACACCGCAAGGCGCTCGTGGGCGCGTTGCAGCCGCTCATTGCGGCGATGACAGTCAAAGACCTTGAAGCCGCCTTGCAGCGGGAAGGCGTACCCTATGGTGTGGTGCGCAGCCTCGATGAGGTGCTCCAAAGTGAAAGCGCGGCAAGTATGATGCTTGAAGCACCACTGGAAGGAATAATGACGAAACGCCTGAGCGGAAATGCTTTCAGCACTGATTTTCTGAAAATATGAAAGCAGTGAAGCTCAGGTGATGGCTTTTTCTCGGTACTTTGCGAATCCCTTCTGAAGAAAGCGCAGCAACTCGGCCGTCTCTTTCTCGTTGAGCTGCATGCCGAAGCGCACGAACTTGCCCCCATAATCGAAGCCCACCTTTTCGCCACCCATCACCCACCACAAGTTTTCATAATTGGATGCCCAGCTTCGCTTGGGAATCTCAATTTCCTTGAGCACCTCAATATTGTCCAGAAAATAGCGCTCAGTCCTTCCCTTACCCATGACCCGTCGGGTCACAGTAATGGTTCCCGCACCCAAGGCTATGCGTTCATAGCCCTTTTGGCGGTACAGCCACACCTGCCCTACCTTCCAAAAGTAATAGGCCCAAAATGCGAGGAATACGGTAAGCACCACCTTCATGTCGCGATCGGGTGTGCTAAAAAGCTCGGCGATGACTACGCTGCCGACAAATATCCATGCCAGCAGCCAGGTACTGAGCAGGGTCATTTTCCAACGCTCAATTTGCCCATTGATATGAAGTTCAGCGCCATCACTGCGCTCAACAATGCGCATGCGCTCGCTGATGTTGCGTGCTCTGTTCATACCCTGCTTAATGGTAAACCGTGGGCTGCGAGTACGCGGCTGTACAAATCAACGTACATGGGCAATACCCGCTTCACGCTAAAGTGATAGGAGCGCTCTTTGGCGTTGGTCTTGAAAGTTTGCAGGCGCTCCTCATTTTCCAGGATGTGGATGGCATGCTCGGCCATTTGATTGATGTTGCCCACATCACTCAGCATACCGCTCACGCCATGCATATTTACTTCAGGAATACCACCGGTATTGGAACTAACCACAGGCACCCCGCAGGCCATGGCCTCAAGTGCCGCCAGTCCAAAGCTTTCTGACTGGCTGGGAAGGAGAAAAAGGTCGGAGATGTTGAGCACTTCTTCGGGTTTTTTGAGTTTCCCGATGATGTGTGTGTTCTGACAGGTTTTGAGTTGACGGCACAGCTGCTCTACGCGGTAGCGATCTGGGCCGTCGCCCACGAGAATCAATTTTGCCGGTAAGGCATCGCTGATGAGCTTAAAGATGCGCACCACATCCTCCACCCGCTTTACCGGGCGAAAATTGCTGATGTGCGTGATGATTTTTTCCCCATTTGGGGCATATTCATTCCTGAAGTCCTTCTCAGGTTTGGGCAAATAGTGGTCAGGGCAAATGAAGTTGGGGATTACTTCAATATCCCGCTTTACACCGAAATGAAGGTACGTGTCGCGCTTGAGGCTTTCCGATACAGCGGTGACCCCATCGCTGGCATTGATGGCAAAGGTAATGGTAGGCTCATAGGAAGGGTCGCGGCCCACAAGGGTAATGTCGGTGCCATGGAGCGTGGTTATGAAAGGTATGTATACACCTTGTGACTCAAGGATGCGCTGCGCCATGTAGGCTGCCGAAGCATGGGGTATGGCGTAGTGCACATGGAGCAGTTCGAGTTTCTCGTTTTTTACAACATCCACAAGTTTGCTTGCAAGCACCGTTTCATAAGGCGGATAGTCAAAGAGTGGATACTCGGCTACATTGACCTCATGGTAAAAAAGATTTTTGGTAAAAGAGCCCAGCCTTACCGGCTGGTTGTAGGTGATGAAGTGAATTTCGTGGCCCTGTTCGGCAAGCGCTTTGCCCAATTCAGTGGCTACAACTCCGCTGCCACCAAAAGTGGGATAAAGTACTATGCCTATTTTCATACAACGCTAAATGGAGGCAAAGATAACATCCCTAGCGGGGAGATTGATTTGTTATGGACTACATTTCGGTAATTGGCAATGCATTCTTCACTTGGCTACAGCATGTCAGTGCTTGATGGCAGCGATTTGGGCACCTTATTTTCTCGAAAAGTACGGCACATAACACTTCTGTCAAATTGCTAATTTTGCCCACAGCTGAAAAATCAAGCCAAATCTGTTAGTCACCTATTATGAAAAAATTACACATGGGCCTTTTCCTCGGCATGGCTGTACTGCTCTCCTTGAGCAGCTGCAACCAAAAGGAGGAAGCAAAAACACGTTACACCTACGAAACGGTACCCAATGATCCGCTGAACGCGAAAATTTACACCCTTCAAAATGGCTTGAAAGTGTACATGTCGGTAAACCGTGAGGAGCCACGCATTGTAACCCAAATAGCTGTGCGCACGGGCAGCAAACAAGACCCCGCTGATGCAACTGGACTTGCCCATTATCTCGAGCACATGCTCTTTAAAGGCACTTCAAGCCTTGGCACTAAGGATTGGGAAGCGGAAAAAGCAGTGCTGCAGCAAATCAGTGACCTCTACGAAGTACAGCGCACAACAAGCGACGAAGCAGCGCGCAGGCAAATTTACCGCAGTATCGATAGCCTTTCAGCTATAGCTGCCGGTTATGCCATAAGCAATGAATACGATAAGATGGTGAACTCTATGGGCGCACGCGGCACCAATGCCTACACCTCCAATGAGCAAACGGTGTACATCAATGACATTCCGGCCAATGAACTCGAAAAGTGGGCAGCCGTGGAGGCCGAACGCTTTCGGGAGTTGGTTCTCCGTTTGTTTCACACGGAGTTGGAAGTGGTATATGAAGAGTTTAACCGCGCCCAAGACAGTGATTTCCGACTTGGATACTACACCATGATGGAGCAGATTTTTCCAAATCATCCTTATGGACAACAAACCACCATCGGCACAAGTGAGCACCTCAAGAATCCATCGATGGTGAAAATCCATGAATACTTTGAAAAGCACTATGTGCCTGGCAATATGGCCATTGTGCTCAGTGGCGACCTTGATCCCGATGCCACCATCGACATCATTGAGCGCCATTTCGGCGCATGGGAGGCAGCTCCTGTACCCCAATGGACCAATGTTGAGGAAGCTGCAATTGCTGCTCCCGTCGTGAAGGATGTGGAAGGTGTAGAAGCAGAATACGTATTGGTGGGTTACCGCCTTCCCGGTTCCAACAGTGATGAAGCCCTGCTCGCCGACCTGCTCGATGGCGTGCTCAACAACGGACAAGCCGGACTAATGGACCTCAACCTGATCCAAAAACAAAAGATACTGAGCGGGTATTCAGGATCCAATGTAATGAACGACTACACGGTATTCATGCTCAATGGACGGCCACGCGATGGACAGTCGCTTGAAGAAGTTGCTGAACTGCTGCGCGGACAAATTGAATTGGTGAAAAATGGTGAATTCCCTGACTGGCTGATTGAGGCAGTGGTCAACGACATGAAGTTGAGCGAACTCAGAGGACTTGAAAGCAATTGGTCCAGGGCGGGTACCATGGTCAGCTCTTTTGTCAATATGCACGACTGGGCCGAACAGGTAAGGTACTTCGAGCGCATGGAGAAATTCACAAAAGAAGATCTGTCTGCCTTTGCCTCCAAAAATTTTGGCGACAACTATGTTCAGGTAAACAAGCGAAGTGGCATCAACAACAGTGTAAAGGTCGACAAACCCATAATTACACCAGTGGATATAGACCGCGAGAGCAAATCCGGTTTTTTCGCAGCCTGGGATAGTTTGGAGAGCGAGCGCCTTCAACCGCAATTTCTGGAATATGACAAGCTCATCAAGAAAAGCAAGTTGGCCGGCGGAATCGAATTGAATACCATAAAGAATACCGGCAACGAGCTGTTCAGCCTTTATTACGTTCTTGAAATGGGTACCGACCATGACCAGCTTACCGGTCTTGCAGTATCCTACCTTCCCTATCTGGGCACAGACAAGTACAGCGCAGAGGAGCTGGCACAGGAAATGTTCAAGCTCGGATTAAGCTTTGATGTATTTTCATCGCGCGACCGCATTTATGTTACCCTGAGTGGTCTCAATTCTTCACTAGAAAAGGGTGTGGAGCTTTTCGAACATATC
>DAIOTP010000054.1:305-20263 GCA_036751905.1 Cryomorphaceae bacterium | reverse complement strand
TCGTTTATTTTACTGATTCTTTTGTGCCAAACGGGTATTGCTTCAGGCGCGGATATGCACCTGCCGGCATTGAAATGGCATGGAGGTGGCTGTACCCAATGTTATGTTTACATTAAGTTTGTGTTTATTCTAACACAATTAATTCAGAAAGAGAGAGAGAGAGAGAGAGAGAGAAAAACCCAATAACCACGCGGTTTTGGAGTCCTGTTGCGGTCCTGCACAGGTCCTTAACGTAGACAATTTTTTGGCTGCTGCTGATTGTGTGTACCTCTGAGAGGCAAGCTTCCACGTTTGGCGGGTATGATGTGATGGCTTAGTTTTGGTGGCGCAGGCAGCACGATGCACCTCAACATTTTCAATCATTTTACAAACCAAAAACCTTTGCTATGCACAAGTTTTTTATTCACGGCCTCGCCCTGGCGGCCTGGCCTCAACTATGGGCAAACTTGAAGAAAGTCTAGGGGGCTACCTGATTTTATTCCTTGCTTTCGAGCACCTTTTCTGAGAAATTGAGCAAAAACAGCTTTTCGGAAGCGCGGCTCACTGCCGTATACAGCCAGCGCAGGTAGCTGTTGTCGAGCATTTCGTCGGTGAGGTAGCCTTGGTCTACAAATACCACAGGCCATTGCCCTCCCTGGGCCTTGTGGCAAGTTACTGCATAGGCAAACTTCACTTGCAGTGCATTGAAAAATGGATCGCTTTTAACTGCTTTGACCCGCTCGGCCTTGGTGGGCAGGTCGGCGTATTGCTCAAGGGTGCGGTTGTACAAATGGTTTTGGGCTTCGCGGTTCATGGAAGGAGCGTCAACACTGAGGCAGTCGAGCCAGAGCCAGGCCTCAACGGGCGTTTCATCAGGGTAATCCACCATGCGGAGTGTGGCTTCCACAAAGTTGAAGCCGTAGCGCTCGGCCCAGCGGCCCATGCGCAGCACTTCTACCACATCGCCATTGGCAATGAAGCCCGCCTTGCTCTCCTCACCCAGCCAGTGGTAATTGTTTTTGACCACCATCAGGTAATCACCTCCACTGAGTACCTCCTCTCGGAAGTACACCCGGGCGCGGATGCTCGCATTGAAAAGGTTGGCCCTCTTGTTGCTGCGCGTAATGATGAGGGCTCCCTCCTCCCCATATTTGGCGAAAGCCCACTCGAGGTGTTCTTGCAAATCTTCGCCTGTGATCGGCAGCACATCAGGCGTGTGGGGTACCGGAAAAGGCAGGTGCGCCAGCAATTCCTCCTTCCAGAGTGCTGCCCGTACCGCGGTAGCGAGGCTGAGTATGCCTGAATCGGCGCTTTGGCGGGTTACATCATTCAGCTCACAGGCGGCAGCCGTGAGGTGGAAGCTGTTCCGCAAAAAAGGCAGGTCGAGCGCAGGACTTTCCTCACAGCCCACCGGGGGCAGCTGCGCCCCATCGCCTATGAGCAGGAGCCTGCAATTCACACCACTGAACACATAGCTGAGCACATCATCGAGCAGGCTGCTGCCCGGACTGCCCGAACTGAAATCGCTGCCAATCATAGAGGCCTCATCAATGACGAACACCGTGTTGGTATGCAGATTTTGGGCCGGCTCGAACTGAGAATTTCCGTCGGAAGACTGCCTGCGGAAATAAATTTTTTTGTGGATGGTCAGCGCCTGCCGTCCGCTGTAGTTGCCCAGTACTTTGGCAGCCCTTCCCGTGGGGGCCATGAGCACCGTTTTGATCCCCACCTCTTTGAGCGATTTGACAAGGGCACTCACCATGGTGGTTTTTCCGGTACCGGCATACCCTTTCACGATAAGGGCACAGTTGGGTTTCTCGCTGAGTACAAATCGGGGCAAGGCTTCGAGCAGCTTGTGCTGTGAAGGGGTGGGCTCAAAGCCAAAATGCCTCAGAAGAATTTCCTTCAGGTGTGCTACCGAATTCATTTGCGCTTGTGGGATTGTGCAAAGGAAAGCTTTTCAAAGGCAGGCCTGTCTGCATTTCGATTCAATCGAACAGGTACCGATTGGCCTGACCTCATTAAATTGTGGCTTCAAGCCAAATGAACTTGCGCAGCGAACGACAATTTATCTTAGATTTGGCACCTTAACCGTTAAGTACCGATAATCATGCTCAAAGAATTTAAGGAGTTTATTGCCAAAGGCAATGTGGTAGAACTTGCCGTAGGCCTCATCATGGCCCTCTACTTCGGCGCCATAGTAAAATCGTTTGTTGATGACATCATCATGCCTCCCATTGGCATGCTGCTTGGTGGCGTGGACTTCAGTGACCTGAAAATGGTACTTCAGGAAGCCCAAGGCGAGAGCATAAAGGAAGTTGCCATTGCGTACGGCAATTTTATCAATGCCGTTGTGACCTTTTTGATTGTGGCCTTTGCCGTATTTCTTGTGGTGAAAGCTTACAACCAAATGAAAGACCGCATGGAAAAGAAGGAAGCCGCAGCACCTGCAGCTCCGGCAGCTCCAAGCAACGAAGAGAAGCTGCTCGCCGAAATCCGGGATTTGCTGAAGAAGTAAGGGCCAATACGTGTTGGCGGAGCGCAGCCGGGCGGTTCTCATGGATTTCCATGTTGATCTTGAGCCACATTCCTTTGGAAAAATCTGTTTATCGGATTTTTAGGAAACGCATTGTCTCAAGGAGTAAGTATCCGGGAATGCGGTAGGATCAAGCGGTTCATATTGAACTTTATTAACTTAACATTTACATTTCCCGCAAAAGCATTTTTTGAAAAAAAGTGTAGATTTGCCCCCGTTCGCTTAAACAACGATACCATGGATAAAATAGGAGGAATCCTCAATAAATACGCGCTTCCGGTTCTGTTTGCTCTGTTTGGGCTGTTCCTGTTAATCGGTTCGGGAGGCCAAACGCCATTTTTCAAGTTGGGCGGTGTCGCCATATTCGTGGTGGGCGTTATTGGCACTTTGTACGTACACGGCAGCATATCGCATAAGGTACAGTTGGTGGTTGGTGCTGTGGTGACGGTTGGTGCGCTGTATTTTGCCTACCTTGATTATGCTGTTATTGACACCAAAATAAGGGAAGAAAGAAAGGTGGCAAAGATAGACCGCCATATCATACAGCGCCTGAAAGATATCCGAAAGGCGCAGATCGCTTATAACCGCGAGAATGGATCCTACACCAACAGCTTTGACTCTTTGCTGTACTTTCTCAAGGATGGTCAAATTACACTCATAAAGCGCTTGGGTACCCTACCCGATTCGGTGCCTACCGAAGAAATGGCCAGAGAGCTTGGCATCATTGCCTCCATGCCTGAAGGCTGGACCGATGAGCAGGTGGTTGCTTCCGGACTCCTCGTCCGCGATACCATACAGGTGGACGTGCTGGGGTATGTATTCAATGAGAGTGATGCCAAGACACGAAAAACCAAGTTTTTTGTAGACTCCCTGCCCTATGTTCCCTTTGGTAAACACCGCTTTGAACTCGCCACGGCCACCATTGAAAGTGGAGGCGTACAACAGCAGGTGTTCCAGGCAATCGATCCGAAGCCCTACAAAAACCAATACAAAGTGGGTTCGCTAACCGATGCCAGCACGAGTGGCAACTGGAAAGAGTAGACCCAACCCGTCTTCGGGTACCCATGTATTCGAAGGGCGGGATCTTTCAGAAGCGCAATCCATCGGATTTACGTTCGACAGTCTGAAAACCACGGCATGGCTCTTCGCTGATCGATTTGGCGAAAAGCCACTGGGCTATACCCAAATGGCGGCGGGTGCTGAACCCGATGAAACCCTCAAGGCACTGCAGCCGCTTTTTGCTTTTGTGCATACGCCGTGTTTCGCCTTGATTCCAGAAATACTTTTCGATGAGCACCAGGCCGACTCCCTGCTCAGCTTTACCACCACATTTGAAAAAGGCCAGGGCGAGGTAAGCATTGCACGCATTCCCGAGCACTCCATGTACATGCTCTACTTCGATGCGCTTGATGCGCAGGGATATGCCGATGAGCACTTCCCGGGCCTCAAGGTGCAACATGCCATGGTGCATTACTACCGCGTCGGTGTGCAGTTGAGCGAAAACCTGGCAGATTTTGTTTTGCTTATGGCCGCAGGAACCATGTACCATGTGCTCTACTTCAAAAACAGACAGCTGCAGCTGGCCAATATATTGGAATCCGCATATACTGACGACCTTCTTTATTATCTGCTGTTCACCGCCAAAGAGCTTGGCATAGGCGAGCATGTACCCATTCACCTCACAGGTGTGGACAAAGAGTTTCAGCCAAAACTCAGTAAATTCGCCAAAAACGTGGTGCAGGGCATTGACTTTGCCTTGCTCAATATGAAAAATATGGATGGTACAGCTTCCCCGGCGATCCTCGACGATGCCCTTTTTGCCTACACAGCCACGCTATGCGTATAGTAGGTGGCAGCTTGAAAGGTCGCCGGTTCAATCCACCGGCCAAAATGAAGGCACGGCCTACCACCGACATGGCAAAGGAGGCCTTGTTCAATGTACTCAGCAACCTGATCGACTTTGAGGATATTGAGGTGCTCGACCTGTTTTGCGGGGGCGGAGGCATATCATTGGAGTTTTGTAGCCGTGGCGCCAGCCTTGTAGTTGCCGTTGATGTGGATCCCCTGGTGAAGCCTTACCTCGACAAAACCGCCGCAGCGTGGGACCTGCACAACCTGAAAACGGTGAAGGCCGATGTTTTTAAAATGCTCAAAAATCCACAACAGCAATTTGATGTAGTTTTTGCTGATCCGCCCTACGCCGACCCCCGCTTTGCCGCGCTTCCGGAAACGTTGCTGGGTGGCAATTGGCTGAAGCCGAATGGACTGCTCATTTTAGAACACGGTGAGCAGCACAGCTTTGAGCAACATGAAGCATGGGTCATGCACAAGCACTACGGCAGTGTGAATTTCAGCATTTTCCGTAAGGGTACCTCCCTTTCGGGAAATACCGCTTCATAGGACGAAGTCGACCAGAAAGGCTAATTTCGCCCTTTAAATACCCATGCAGTGACAATAGAACGTATCCGTGAGCTGATAGCCAAAGAAGTGGAAGCCATTCAAAGCATACCTGTTGAAGGCCACATTGTGCGTGCGGTTGAACTCATCCATGAGCAAGTGCATATGAAGCACGGCAAGGTGGTGGTAACCGGCATGGGCAAAGCAGGGCAAATTGGCGACAACATTGCCACAACCCTCAGCAGCACAGGCACACCCGCCATTTTCATCCATCCTTCCGAAGCGCAGCACGGCGACTTGGGTGTGCTGCAGGCCAATGACGTGGTACTCGCCATAAGCAACAGTGGGAAAACGCGGGAAGTTGTAGAATTTGAATTCCTTATGCGCCGATTGTATCCGGGCATGAAGCTTATTTTGCTAACAGGCAATAAGGAGGCGGAACTGTGCACCCTTGCCGATGTGGTACTCCATACGGGTGGCCCCCCCGAAATATGCCCTCTGGGGCTTACTCCCACCACATCGACCACGGTGATGACGGTGGCCGGCGACCTGCTCGTGGTGCTGCTCATGGAAAAAATTGGATTCACCAAAGCCCAATATGCCTTGCGTCACCACAGCGGCTACCTGGGCCAAAAAGCGAAAGAAGAATCATGAAACCCCTGTTTCTCATAGCCGGACCTTGCGCCATTGAAGAGCGCGAAATGGCCTTTTTTATAGCCCGCGAAGTACAGCGCATATGCGACAAACTCGGCATCACCTTCATTTTTAAAGGCAGTTTCGAAAAAGCCAACCGAAGCAAGCTCGACAGTTTTACCGGCATTGACCGCATGGAGGCACTGCACATACTGCGGGAGGTGCGCGAGCAGCTCGGAGTGGCCAACATTACCGACGTGCACGAGAGCCATGAGCCCGCCGAGGTAGCTCCCTATGTAAGCCACCTTCAAATACCTGCTTTTCTATGCCGACAAACGCGGCTGCTCCTGGCGGCAGGCGCTACCGGCTGCACCATCAATATCAAGAAAGGGCAGTTCCTAAGCCCCGAGGCCATGCAATTTGCCATCGACAAAGTGCGTTCTACAGGCAATGAAAACGTGTGGGTATGTGAACGCGGTACGACTTTTGGATACAACGACCTTGTGGTGGATGCAACTTCCATATTTCGCATGAAAAAACTCGGTGCACCTGTAGTAATGGACTGTACCCACAGCGTGCAGCGCCCAAACCAAACGGATGGCGTTACCGGCGGCGATCCGGAATACATCGAAACCATTGCCCTGAGCGCCGTGGCCACCGGCTGCGATGGCCTTTTCATGGAAGTACACCCGGAACCCCACACTGCACAGAGCGACCCTTACACCATGTTACAGCTAGATAAACTTGAAGGTATACTTGATAAATGCGTTCGGATACGCAAAGCACTCACCCCATAACAACAGCCATGTCACGCATCGCCATATTTCCAGGATCTTTTGACCCCATTACCAAGGGCCACGAAGAGTTGATCAAGCGCAGCCTGCCCCTGTTCGACAAAATTGTGGTGGCCATAGGCGTAAATTCAGAAAAGCGCTACATGTTTGGCCTCGAAGAGCGCATGAAGTGGATCAGGCAAGCTTTTTCATTTGAAGACAAGGTAGAAGTGGATTACTACGAGGGGCTCACGGTCAATTTTTGCCGAAAGGCAGGTGCCAACTTCATCTTGCGGGGGCTGCGCAATGCCGAAGACTTCCAATTTGAAAAGTCTATCGCGCAAATGAACCGCGAACTGGCACCAGAAGTCGACACCCTGTTTTTGGTCACCAATCCGGAATATGCGGCTTACAGTTCCAGCATAGTTCGGGATATTTACCGAAATGGTGGCGATGTCAGTAAATTCATACCCAATGCCATACAGCTGGACGACAGCTTTTAGCACGGCAGCTGCCCTCGTGTGGGGCATACAGGTTCTGGCACAGGCAACTGCCACCCTTGATGGCACTGCCATTGGTTATGAAGGGCTTGAAGTGCGGATTTTTGCGCTCAGCGATCCCATAACCCGTGTGCCGGAACGCATGGCAGAAACAAGGGTGCGCGATGATGGCACCTTCACGCTCCACTTTGATTGTGCGAACACCGGTCAGGCTTGGCTGGCTCTGCGCCGATTTACCGCCCCTGTTTACATTGATCCCGGAGCCCGATACCGTATTGCCATTGCAGCCGAAAACGAAAGTGCATTGATTCGCACATGGCAGAAGGGGGCGCTGCAATACACCATAGAGCGTGTGGACTCCACTGCGCCTCAACCCGATATCAACCTGCAAATTGCTGCAATCGATCAGGCCTACTACAATTTTTTGGCAGCCCATGAACAGGTCATCGGCCAAAAGTCATTTAAATCAGCTTATTACCGCTGGGCAGGTGATTTGAAAAAGGAATATGCCGGTGATGATTATGCAGCACAATACCTTTTGGGTACCCTTGCGGAAATAAAGCTGATTGCCGGATTTACGCGCAAAGAAATTTATGACAGCACCTTCGCTCAGTTGCCTTCGCTTCCGCAAAATCCGGGATGGTGGACTGCATTCGACCTTTTTTACGCCAACTGCCTCGATCAATACAGCAACCGAAACGGGGGTGCTGAAATGTATAACCGCATCAACGCCGGGCTTTCAATTGCTTTACTGGATAGCTTGCTGCGCGCAGATTCCTTTCTTGAGCGCAAAGAGCTGCGCGATCTGGTGCTTATCCATGGTTTGCATCAGGCTGCATATGATAAAAAGTACAACACACCGGCTGTAGTCGAACTCCTGCGCGGGGCCATGAAAACAGCAACAGCTGCGAACAGCGCGCTTGCAAGGCGGGCACTTGACAAGATTGGCCAAAGCGAAAAAAGGACCATGTTCGATTTTGACGCATTGTATCCCGTTGTAAAGCAATCGACTGAAGTACCTACCTTGGTATTTGTATCAGTTCCCTGGAGCAGCGTGTCCCTGAAAGAATCGTTGGCACTCGAAGCTTTGCACCAACAGTACAAAGAGGTATTCGATGTGATTGAAGTGAGCCTGGCTGAAGTTGAGGATCCACAACACAAGCGCCCATGGCCGGTAGTACAACCCCAACATATACTCGATTTCATGGATGCCCGGGAGCTGTACCAGCTGCCAGCTTTTCTATGGCTGAACACTTCAGGCCATGTTGAAAACGCAGCTGCTGCCCGGCCATCTCAAGAACTTGAAAAAACGCTGTACCGGCTCAAATCAAAACAAGGTCGGGAGCAAAGCATCAAAGTAGGTCAGGAAGCTCCCCGGTAAATATCGAGCAACATGCGGATATTGGGGTAACTGGGCATGGTATGCCAGTCGATTTGATCCAAGGCCATCCAGCGTGCTTCCAAGATTCCCTCCTCCGTCTGGGGCCTTAGTTTTTGCTTTACAGTCTGCATGCGGTACCAAAACGTTCGTTTCAAATACCTGATACCACGTTGCTGATACACATGGTAGGTATCGGGCAGTGGCGCTACAATATGTACATTGTTGATTCCGCACTCTTCTATCACTTCACGCACAGCGCATTGCTCGATGGCTTCATCGGATTCACGCTTGCCTTTCGGCAAATCCCATTTCCCAAAGCGGTGAATCATGAGCAATTCGCCCTCAGGAGTAGTCACGAGGCCCCCGGCAGCATCAATTTCACGAAAGTGGGCCCGAAAATCAGCCCAAAGCTCATCAAGTTCTTCACATTGAATGACTACACCTGAAAGGTCGCTGCGCGCTTCAACAATGGACAACACAAAATTAATTTCCTCAAAATCATCGTATTGAATATAGATCATACGAGGCCCGATCAAGTCAAGCCCGTAGCCATCTGTGAGGATAATAACCTGTTCGTTGAAGAAAACTTTATACATTTGTCGCCATGCAATCAAACCGTGATTCGGCGCTAAAAGTAGCTGAATTTCTCTTACAAATCAAAGCCGTTAAGCTCAGCCCTGATACACCCTTCACATGGGCAAGTGGCTGGCATTCTCCAATTTATTGTGACAACAGGCTCACCCTCTCCTACCCGCGTATCCGCACCTACATCAGGCAGCAGTTCGTGGAGGAAATTTTATCACACTATGGCAAACCCGATGTAATAGCCGGTGTGGCGACGGGAGGAATTGCACACGGTGTGCTTGTAGCCCAAGAGCTTGGCGTACCTTTTGTGTATGTGCGCTCCTCGGCCAAAAACCACGGAAGCCAGAATTTAATTGAAGGCAATGTAGAATCGGGTGCCTCGGTGGTGGTGGTTGAAGACCTCATCAGCACGGGAATGAGCAGCTTACACGCTGTGCAGGCCTTGCGCGAAGTGGGTTGCGATGTTAAGGGCATGGCTGCCATCTTCACCTATGGATTTGAGGAGGCCCGCCGCAACTTTGCCGAATTCAATTGTAAATTGTTCACGCTCAGCGATTATCAACATTTGATTGCCCAAGCCATCAAGAGCAATTACATCGACCAAAACCACAAGAACTCGCTCGAAAGCTGGCGTAAGGCGCCCCATACATGGAATACAGCCCAACATGAAAATTGAAAGCAAAACAGTAAGCGTGGCAGCCGATCGGGAGCGTGTATTCGATTATGCCCTCAATCTCAATAATTTCATCAACCTTTTGCCCGCTGATCGCATCTCTGAATGGGAGAGCAGCGACGGTTATTGCAGCTTTAAGGTGCAAGGTACGGCTACCATTGATTTGCGTTTGATTGAAAGCCAAAGACCAGAAAGGATCAAATTTCAAAACGGCGACCGCGCACCCTTTCCATTTACCCTCGAGGTATTTCTGACCGAAGATGCAGGGCACACCAAGGCATACCAGGTCATGCAGGCCGACATCAACCCCTTCCTGAAAATGATGGTGGAAAAACCGCTTGGCAATTTGTTCGATTACATCGCTGACAAGCTGAGCACGGAGCTCAGTAATTGATTTTGATTTGACTCAGGCTGTAGAGTTGGGCTTGCCCCTGCTTTGACCGTATCAGTATAAATCCTTGATCATCCACATGGTCTATCCTCCCCTTGAAGCTTCGCTCGGCCGTACTGAAATCGAGCCACTGATTGCGGCCGTAGAGGGCATCGCGGTACAGCATGTTGATGACATCGAAGTGCCCCATTTCGAGCAAGTTCAGCTGGGCATTCAGCATGGCCCTCAGCCTTACAAACACATCTGCCACCGAAAATTCTAAGCCCGTTTCCATGGCCATGCTCGTGGCATTTGGTTCATTGGCGAAGTGGGTTTGGTTTACATTGAGTCCTACGCCCACTACCGCCATGGCTTGCCCCCCACTTTTCGTTTCAATGAGCATCCCGGAAATCTTCCGCCCATTCACGAGCACATCATTGGGCCACTTGATGAAGGCTTCGTTTTTTATGGTTTCTGTGATGAACCGACTCAAGCCAGTGGCCATGCACTTTGAGAGCAAGAATTGTTGATGACGCGGCAATTTGTCGATGCTCAAGGCAAAGCTGAAGGTGAGATTTTTTCCTGATTCACTCTGCCAAAATCTGCCTCGCTGCCCGCGACCTTCCTTCTGGAAATGCGCCAAAATAGCAGTGCCGGCCACATAATTGCCCTCATCGATGGCTTTGGCAATATAGTTGTTGGTAGAGTCAACCGCATCGAGCTGCACAAAGTCGGGTAAAATTTGCATAAATAGAGGCCAAATTGACTGTAAGGCGTTGAACCGCGAAAATGCGTAATTTTGCACGAATTACTTAATATACTGCATGGGTAAAAATAACAGCAATGATCCAAAACCGCTTGTTGAAGCTATAATCAAAGGTATTCAGGAAGTTAAGGGCCGTGACATTTGCACGATCGATCTACGCAGTCTCAACAATGCCGTCACCGATTTTTTTGTTGTTTGTCATGGAACTTCCGACACACAGGTTGATGCCATCTCAAGAAGTATAGAAAGAGAGGTGTACAAGGCCATGGCTGAAGATCCCATGCACAAAGAAGGCAAAGATAAAAGTGACTGGGTATTGCTCGATTACTTCAACGTAGTGGTTCACATTTTTAAAGAAGAAACGCGATACTTCTACAACCTTGAAAAACTTTGGGCCGATGCCGATGTTAAGGAGATTGAATACCAACTATAGTGTACAGAAAACTACAAATGACTGACAATAAAGAAAACAAGCAGGATAGTCCGCCAAAGAAGAAAAAGTCTTCGCCACTATCGGGCAATGGAGCAGGAGGTCCTGGAAAACCTTTTAACTTCTACTGGATATATGCCATCATTGGGGTGATTCTCATCTCTTTGAACCTCTTCAATTGGAGTGGAACCACGACCGACATCAACCTCTCCGAGTTTGAGCGTATGGTGATGGACAATGAGGTAGAGCGCGTTGTGGTATTCAACAAACAAATGGCAGAGGTATACCTCAAAAAAGAGGCCATCAACGATGAAAAACACCGACGACGCATCCGCACACCACTGGTCAGTGGCGCCGAAAACACAGGTCCCCATTACAAATTCGATGTAGGCCCTGCCGATAGTTTTCAAGAAAAACTGGACCGCTGGAACAAGGAATTCGACCTTGCCTATGATTACAAAACACGCAGTGAATGGGGCAAAGAACTCTTTACCTGGATTTTGTTTATTGGAATCATGATCGCTGTATGGATGTTCGTCATGCGGCGCATCAGTGGTGCAGGCGCTCCAGGAGGCCAAATATTCAATATCGGGAAGTCAAAAGCACAGCTGTTTGACAAAACCAAAGGAGTGAATGTCACTTTCAACGATGTGGCAGGCCTCGAAGGGGCCAAAGAAGAAGTGCAAGAGATTGTTGATTTTCTGAAGCACCCCAAAAAATATACAACCCTTGGGGCCAAAATACCCAAAGGAGCACTGCTGGTAGGCCCTCCAGGTACCGGAAAAACGCTGTTGGCAAAAGCCGTAGCGGGCGAAGCACAAGTGCCTTTCTTCTCGCTGAGTGGCTCTGACTTTGTGGAAATGTTTGTGGGGGTTGGAGCATCACGTGTGCGTGACCTGTTCAAACAGGCCAAAGAAAAAGCCCCGGCCATAATCTTTATTGATGAAATTGACGCCATAGGCCGCGCCAGGGGCAAAAGCGCCAGCATGGGTGCCAATGACGAACGTGAAAACACCCTGAATCAACTCCTGACAGAAATGGATGGCTTTGGCACCAACAGTGGTGTGATCATATTGGCGGCTACCAACCGCGCCGACATCCTCGACCGCGCCTTGATGCGCGCAGGCCGCTTCGACAGGCAGATTTACGTAGATATGCCCGACCTCAACGAGCGCAAGGAGATATTCAGGGTGCACCTTGCTCCTATCAAGGTCGACGACTCCATCGACATCGATTTTCTCGCCAAGCAAACGCCGGGATTCAGCGGCGCTGACATAGCCAACATTTGCAATGAAGCAGCCCTCATCGCAGCGCGGCGTCAACAAAAAACGGTAACGAAACAGGACTTCCTCGATGCTGTAGACCGTGTAATTGGTGGGCTCGAGAAAAAGAATAAAATCATTACCAAGAAAGAGAAAAAGGCGATTGCCTACCACGAAGCAGGACACGCCACGGTATCATGGCTGCTTGAACATGCATCGCCTTTGGTGAAGGTTACCATTGTGCCAAGGGGCCAATCCCTTGGAGCCGCGTGGTACTTGCCTGAAGAGCGCTCTCTCAATACCACCAACCAAATACTCGACGAAATGTGTGCTGCCCTTGGCGGAAGAGCCGCTGAGGATGTGGTGTTCAACGAAATTTCAACCGGTGCCCTGAGCGACCTGGAAAAAGTCACCAAACAGGCATACGCCATGGTGACCGTCTATGGACTCAATGCGGCTTTGGGCAACATAAGCTATTACGACAGTTCGGGCTCTTCTGACTACAATTTCAACAGGCCTTACAGCGAGAAAACCGCAGAACTCATAGATACTGAGGTAAAAAAGATTGTTGAAAAGGAGTATGATCGCGCCAAAGCACTGCTGAACGCCAACCGTGAAAAGTTGGATACCCTTGCGCGTCTGCTCCTCGAAAAAGAAGTAATCTTTAAGGAAAACTTGGAGCAAATATTCGGAAAGCGACCTTATGATGTTGAGGAGCCGCTCATTCCGCATGGACAAGAAAAGCTCAGTGAGGGAACAGCGCGCAAAGAAAAGGGAAAAGCTGATCCTGCGGTAGAAATTGCTGAGGACGCAGCAAGCGCCGCAGCACACAAGCCCAACAATGAGGTGGATCATTCCGATACCGGAAGCATTGAGGAAGGCACAGTCGCCGAAGTGGTCGACAAACCTGCGTCCGACCAAAGCAAGTAAATCATACATTTGACCTTCACATGACAAGAAGGGACCAATGGGTATGCATCTATTCGACTACGCTGCTTCACAACGCAGAGTTGTTGAGGCACATACTTCACGAAAATGAAATTGAAGCTGTGGTGCTGAATCAAAAGGATTCATTTTATCCTGTTATTGGTGATGTACAGGTTTTTGTAAAGCCTGATGACGTAATTCGCGCCAAGAAAACTTTAGAAGACTCAGCCCTTTGAAAGAACTGCTACTCCGTATTTCGACAGGCCTCATTTTTCTGGTGGTAGTGATAGGTTGCATCATCTGGACGCCCTATTCGCTGGCGGTGCTGTTCTACATTGTTGGTCTTGCCGGCATGTTGGAGTACTACAGCATTGCTAAAATTGGTGGTGTACACCCGCAGAGCATTCTGGGAGCCATTACAGCAACAGTACTGTACTGGGCCATAGAGTTGGTCAAGCTTCAGTGGGCCAACACCTATGTGGTATCGCTGAGTATTCCCTTTTTTATGGCAATATTTATCAGCGAGTTGTACCGCAAGCGACCCGATCCGTTCAACAACATCGGCCACACCATCATCGGCATCATATACGTGATGGCCCCATTGGCTTTGCTCAATGTATTCACATTCGAATTCACCATTGATGCCCGCCATGCGGGCGATCAGTACCGCCCCGAGGTGGTTTTGGGATTTTTTATCATTCTTTGGCTCAATGATACAGGTGCCTATGTGTTTGGGCGCCTTTTCGGCAAAAACAAATTGTTCGAGCGTATTTCACCCAAGAAAACCATCGAAGGGGCCATTGGCGGAGGCGTGGTAGCCATCATTGGCGCTGTGGTCATTGCAGGATTCACCTCCGACCTGAGCATATTTCACTGGATCATGCTCGGAATCATCATTGTATTTTCTGCTACTTTCGGCGATTTGGTGGAGTCACTCCTCAAGCGCAGCGCCCGTGTAAAGGACAGCAGCAACCTGTTGCCAGGCCATGGCGGCATCCTCGACCGCTTCGATGGGGTACTCCTGTCGAGTCCCTTGGTATTCACTTACCTGATGCTTTTTGTACATTCGGGCCAATAATATTCAGCTTTACACCATGAAATTTCACCGCGAAGGACGCACCATCATTGCCACCACCCTATTGTTGCTGTTGGCTATCAATGCGCTCATCTATTTCTTGACAGGCCTTACAGGGCTTTGGATCGTCATGGCGCTCAGCCTTGTGCTTTTGGGTTTGGTATTGCAGTTTTTCCGGGTACCCCGGCGGGAGCTTGTACAGGCTGATGGCACCGTTTTTTGCCCTGCCGATGGCAAAGTGGTGGTGATCGAGGAAACTGAGGAAGACGAATACTTCAAAGACCGGCGCATACAGGTAAGCATCTTCATGTCGCCGCTCAACGTGCACATCAACTGGTTTCCCATCAGCGGCACTGTATTGTACAGCAAGTACCACCCCGGAAAATACCTTGTGGCCTGGCATCCAAAATCGAGCACGGAGAATGAGCGCACCACAGTGGTTGTGGGCAATCCGGGAGGTGTGGCAGTGCTCTTTCGGCAAATAGCAGGTGCGGTAGCACGCCGCATTGTATGCTACGCAAAAGAAGGGCAACCGGCGCAGCAGAACAGTGAATTTGGATTCATCAAATTCGGGTCCAGGGTTGACGTGTTTTTGCCTTTGGGCAGTGAAGTAAGCGTAAGCATAGGTGAAATGGTACAAGGATCCATCACCCCGCTGGCGCGCCTGGCAAAGGGAGAGCTACAATAGGTTCCTGAGCTCGTCCAGGTCTTTGATTTCGAAGGGCAGTGCATGCTCGTGGGGCTTTTGACCGGGATTGTAATACACGTGGTGCATGCCCACATTGCGGGCACCGAGCACATCAGCTTCAATATCATCGCCAATCATCATGGATGCTGCGGCATTTGCTCCGGCCATGGCCATGGCAAGGTGAAAAACCTCGGGGTCGGGTTTGCGCGCCGATGCCATTTCACTGGTGATCACTTCCGTAAAATATCCCGCCAAGCCCGAACGTTCCAATTTGATGTGTTGAACCTCCTCAAATCCGTTGGTAATGATGTGCATGCGGTACTTTCCCGCCAAGTGATCCAGTACATCCAGGGTATTGGGCATCAAGGTAGTTTTCTGCGGGCTGATTTCCACATAGGCATCTCCTATTTTCTCGGCGAGCACCAAGTCGCGCACACCAAAATGCTCCAGGGTTTTGGCAAAGCGCAGCACACGCAATTCATTTTTGCGGATATTGCCCATGCGGTAGGCCTTCCACAACATTTCATTGATGCCCCTGTACACGGTCTTAAAGTGGGCCACTTCAGCGATGCCCCTGCCCTCCAAACCGAAAAGCACGTAAATGTCGGCCAAGGCAAGCCTTGAGTTCGTTTCAAAATCCCATAGCGTATGGTCAAGATCAAAAAATAAGTGCTCCGGCTTCTTTACCATCCAAACAGTTCTTGCTTTATTGCCAGAGAGAAATAAGTCAGGATTACACTCCACACTACCGTAGAGATCAAAAGCAAGGGCAGCATCCAACGGTTCTCCCAATACAACCGTGCCGCCACCACCGACCCAATGGGTATGCTGATGATGGCAGGTGTAAGGGCGGCGATACCGATCATCCCGAAATTGTATTTGACCTTCACTATGAGCCGATTCCGTTTTGTGAAGGCTTTTTTCTTTGTGCTTGGATGCATTCCTCCTACATCCTTCTTGTGAAAGTAGCGCTTGAGTCGCTCAGTGAGCCAATAGCCGCAATGATAAAAGAACAACACTCCACAACAACCCCCTGATGAAGTCAGCAAAGCCGTTTGGTGCAAACTCAAGCCTGAGGCGATCCCCGCGCCGGGTGCAAAAAGCAACTTCACAGCACTAAGCAGGAATATTCCCAACATTTTGGCCAGTGTTGCGCTGTCCATAAAGGTTTATTTATCGCCATAACACAAGTCGCCCGCATCACCCAAACCCGGTACAATGTATGATTGTGCTGTAAGCTCATCATCGACCGCACCTACCCAGATGGCTGTATTCTCAGGCATCTTTTTGCGGATGTAATCCACCCCTTCCTGGCTGGCAATGAGCGCAACGATATGGGTAAGGGCGGGCTTGCCCTTGGCCAGCAGGGCTTGATACACCCGGAACATGGAGCTGCCGGTGGCCAGCATTGGGTCGGCCAATATCAATACCCTTCCATCGAGTGATGGACTGCTGAGGTACTCTACTTCGATGGTAAAATTGTCCTGTCCCTTTTTGTGCTTGCGGTAGGCCGATACAAAAGCAGAGTCGGCATGGTCAAAGTAATTGAGCAAACCCTGGTGCATGGGTATACCTGCGCGCATGATGGTGGCCAGTACAGGATAACTTTTGGGCACGCGCATGTTGGCCATACCCAGCGGGGTAATTACTTCCTGCGTTTCGTAGTCCAGCGTTTTGCTGAGCTCATAGGCCATGATCTCGCCCATGCGTTCCATATTTCGCCTGAACCTTGCCCGGTCGTTCTGTATATCCTTGTCTCTTATTTCCTTAAGAAACTGATTGAAAATGGAATTGTTACGGCCTATTTCGTGGATCATATCTGGCTGCTCTTCGGGATTCGTGTCGCGCTAAAGTACATGATTTATCGGGTATGCTGTACTGCTTCCGCAAAATCGAGGTAACACTGCTCCCAGCCCTCCCATCCATCATGACCTGAGAGGCTGTGGTTGTGCCACACCGTCACCATGCTTCCACCGCTTTTACAAATGGAGCTCCACAGCGTCAGCAGTTTTTCAAGTGCAGCAGCGGGTGTCAGGTGCATGTAGGCTTTCAGGGCACTGTCCATGGCAATGAGGGGCTGCAGCTCTATGCTGAGCGCTTCATTGGCCTTCAGGTCAAAAAAAGGAAAGGCGTGGGCCGTACCTGCCCTAAACCCCACAGCATCGGCGTAGCCCATGCTGTAATCACGCTCCATACCGGCAGCTTGCAGGCGATGGTAGGTTCCGGGCAAGTCCATGCGTAAGAAGTGCTGCCTGCTGCAGCGGAGCGCTTGACCTGAAGCGGCCACCAAAGCATTCATTTCGGTGCGGAGCAAGGCGTGCTGCTCATTGCTGGCATAGGAGGGGTGTATGCCGATCTCCGCTTTCGACGCAAGTCCGCGAAGCAGTGTATGCATATCCGGATGCCCAGGATCGAGCCCTATGTCATAGCCCTTGCGGCTTGCGCTGAGCACGAAGGCGATCACAGCATCGGCAGCTTTGCCCGCTTCGAGCCACAGGCTGTAGGTATCGTAGGGGTCCGGGGCCTTGTCTGCCAGCACGCGGCGGCGCTCCAGCAGCCGATCCTTATGCCCTCCGAGCAAGTCTTTGGCCACAGCGCCCAGCCTCCGCACTATGCTGCGCCCGCGGTAGGCGTAGGCAATGTCCACATCGAGGGTGTTGACCCAGCGCGCCTGTGCAGCTTGGGGAGCAGGTGCAAGACCATGGGCAAAGAGCCATTTGCCGAAAAGGCGCACCCACATATCCACATAGGGCTGCTCCAGCCATGGCTGAAAAATAGAATGAACCGACTGAAAACGCCCATGTACATCGCGGGCTTTGATCAGGTACTCCTCACAGCGGGACAAGCAAAAAAACACGGCCGCGAAAATGTCGAATCCAAAAGCATGCTCCCCTCCTCCATGTGCGAAAAGTACGGGATGCCCTTCATACAGCTGCACTTCGGGCAGTGCCTTTGGAAGGCCCTGCTCTTCAAGCAGGCCTGAATGCGGCACATGGCTATGCCTTGCTGCGCCGTAATAAAGTACAGAACCGGCACCCTCGGGAGCAGTGTGGTGCAAAGCATAATCAACACCCAGCACCCGCCCAAAAATGAACGCCGCAACGTATTGCAACCTTGCATTCATATAGGTACTTACGATGTGTAGCATAAACAATGGGGCAGCGCGGCCCGGGCCTTAATTGAGCTCACCTTGATCGGCAAAGCTATAAAAACCTTCGTCGGTGTAGATCAGGTGGTCATACACGTGTATGTCGAGCAGCTTGCCGCTGCGCACTGCCTTTTTGGTGAGGTCTATATCAGCCTGACTGGGCCTCAGGTTGCCACTGGGGTGGTTGTGCACGAGTATTATGGCCGATGCGAGCTGCTCTATGGCTGGCTTGAATACCAAGCGCATATCGACCACCGTTCCCGAAACCCCGCCGCGGCTTACACACACCTTGCCCTTAAGGCGGTGGCTCCTGCTGAGCAGGATCACCCAAAACTCCTCGTGGTCAAGGTCGGCAAGGGTGCCACTCATGAGCTCGTATATCTCGGCACTGCTGTTGATCCGTGGGGCTTCAATGCCTGCCTCCTCACGGCGCCGACGCCCCAGCTCGAGTGCTGCAATGATGCTGATGGCCTTGGCTTCTCCTACGCCTTTGAACTTTTTGAGGTCTTGCACGGTAAGTCTGGCCAACTTACTGAGCTTGTGGTTGCTGGAAGCGAGTATGTG
The DNA here is from genome assembly GCA_036751905.1 of Cryomorphaceae bacterium. Taxonomy (GTDB): domain Bacteria; phylum Bacteroidota; class Bacteroidia; order Flavobacteriales_D; family Cryomorphaceae; genus T3Sed10-241. The sequence continues at coordinate 1,576 of DAIOTP010000054.1, read as the reverse complement.
GCGGGCCAACTCGACTGCACTCATTTCGCGGGTTCCTGAGCCCATGAGTATGGCAATCAACTCCGCATCGCTCAGGGCGCTGCGGCCTTTTGCGATCATTTTCTCACGGGGGCGGTCATCCTCGGCCCATGCTTTTATTCCGGTGTATTCAGGCATCTCGTTCAGAGGTTATTGGTGCGGCCTAAAGATAAAAAAAGTCCAGTGTATTGTGCATTTCCTGTTGGACAATTTGTCGGTTGAGCGAATTATGGGCAATTTTGCAGCAAGCACAGCGCTCAATACCCAGTGCCATGAATAAAAAAGTACTCTTGATGATCCTTGACGGTTGGGGAATTGCCACCGACCCAAAGGTGTCGGCCATTGATGCCGCCAACACGCCATTCGTGGACAGCCTTTACGGCAAATACCCACATAGCAAGCTTGATGCCAGTGGATTGGCAGTAGGACTGCCCCAAGGCCAGATGGGCAACAGCGAAGTGGGGCACATGAACATAGGCGCGGGGCGTGTGGTGTACCAGGACCTTGTGAAAATAAACAAAGCTGCGGAGGAGGGCGCGCTCAACACAGATCCAGTGCTTAAGGAAGCTTTCGCATATGCCAAAAATGGCGGCCACAAGGTGCACTTTATGGGCCTGGTCAGCGATGGAGGTGTACATGCGCACATCAATCACCTGATGGCCCTCTGCGATGCCGCCAAAGTGAACGGCGTGGATCAGGCATACATACATGCCTTTACCGATGGGCGCGATACCGACCCCAAAGGCGGTATACATTACCTCAACCAACTGCGCGAACACCTGCAGCACAGCACAGGTGTGATAGCATCGGTGACGGGCCGCTACTTCGCCATGGACCGTGACAAACGCTGGGAACGCGTGAAGCTGGCCTACGACGCCATGGTGCACGGCATCGGCAAGTACACCACCGACGTGATCCATGCCGTAACCGAGAGCTACGCTGAAGGTGTGACCGATGAATTCATTCAGCCCATCGTAGCCGTCGACATAGAAGGTAAACCTTTGGGCACCATCGCAGCAGGCGATGTGGTGCTGTGCTTCAATTTCCGCACCGACCGCGGCAGGCAAATTACCGAAGCGCTGACGCAAAAAGATTTTCCCGAACAGCACATGAAGGCCCTCAAGCTGCACTATGTGACCTTCACCAGTTACGATGATACCTTCAAGGATGTGCATGTGGTTTTTGAAAAAGACAACCTCAACAACACCCTTGGCGAGGTATTGGCAGCACATGGCCGCAAACAAATCCGCATC
>DAIOTP010000054.1:0-295 GCA_036751905.1 Cryomorphaceae bacterium | reverse complement strand
TGCACTATCTCACCCTGACCAACTACGACGATACGTTTGAAAATATCGGCGTGCTGTTCCAAAAAGATAGCTTAGAAAACACGCTGGGAGAGGTGTTGGCCAAGGCGGGGAAAACGCAAATCCGCATCGCCGAAACGGAAAAGTATCCCCACGTGACTTTCTTCTTTAGCGGGGGCCGCGAAACGGAATTCGAAGGTGAGAAACGCATGCTGCGTCAATCGCCCAAAGTGCCTACCTATGACCTGCAGCCTGAGATGAGCGCCGCCGAAATTGCCGATGCCATCATTCCCGAGCT